>NZ_JBSGTG010000010.1:0-310491 GCF_053607285.1 Streptomyces sp. NPDC055140
ACGAGCACACCGACGGCCGAACACTCGGCTTCATGGGCGAGCCCCGCGTCAACGTCCTCGAACTCAACATCGCCCTCAAGGAATTGGCCGCGAAGAGCTGATGGCATTACGCGACCCCGGCGGGAGTTGGCGGCCCGGGAGGCATCCCGTAGCCGTCAACTCCCGTTGCCACGAGGCTGGTTGCGCTGTCCCCGGCGTCCACGGCTTCACGTACGACTCGAAAGGCGCACACTCATGACCCGGGTGCTGGTGGTGGAGGACGACCCGCAGCTCGTACGGGCACTCGTGATCAACATGGAGGCACGACGGTACGGAGTGGACGCGGCGCGCGACGGCGCCACGGCCCTCCGGCTGGCGGCCGCTCGCCGGCCCGACGTGGTGCTGCTCGACCTCGGGCTGCCCGACATGGACGGCGTCGACGTCATCAGGGCCCTGCGCGGCTGGACCCGGGTACCGATCCTCGTCCTGTCCGCCCGCCAGGCGTCAGACGAGAAGGTCGCAGCCCTCGACGCCGGCGCCGACGACTACATCACCAAACCGTTCAGCATGGACGAGCTGCTGGCCCGGCTGCGCGCGGCCGCCCGTCGCACGGAGGCCGTGCCGCCGGCCCCGGAGACAGTCCTGGTTGCCACCGAGGAGTTCACCGTCGACCTCGTCGCCAAGAAGGCCACCCGCGCCGGACGCGACATCCGCCTCACCCCGACCGAGTGGCACCTGCTGGAGATCCTGGTCTCTCATCCCGGCCGCCTCATCACCCAGCGGCAGCTGCTCGAAGAGGTGTGGGGCGTCTCCCGGAGCAACAAGACCAACTACCTCCGGGTCTACATGGCCCAGCTGCGGCGCAAGCTGGAGGCCGACCCCTCCCACCCGCGCCACCTCATCACCGAAGCGGGCATGGGCTACCGCTTCGAGAACTGAACGATCACCCCCGCGGTCCCTCCCGGCCGCATAGACGCAAAAACACAGAGAACGCAAAGACGCAAAAGCACAGCGAACGCGAAGACGCAGAGAGCGCAAAGACACAGAGACGAAGAGACGAGAAGACGAGAAGATGGCACGCGGCAAGCTTCGGATCTACCTGGGCGCGGCGCCTGGGGTCGGCAAGACGTACGCGATGCTCTCCGAGGCGCACCGCCGTGTCGAGCGGGGCACCGACTGCGTGGTCGCCTTCGTGGAACACCACAACCGGCCGCGCACCGAGGTCATGCTGCACGGCCTGGAGCAGATCCCGCGGCGGGAGCTGGAGTACCGCGGCAGCGTCTTCACCGAGATGGACGTGGACGCGGTACTCGCCCGTCATCCGCAGGTGGCCCTTGTCGACGAGTTGCCCCACACGAACATCCCCGGCTCACGCAACACCAAGCGCTGGCAGGACGTGGAGGAACTGCTGGCCGCGGGCATCGATGTGATCTCCACGGTCAACATCCAGCACCTGGAGTCGCTCGGCGACGTGGTGGAGTCCATCACCGGCATACGGCAGCAGGAGACGGTCCCGGACGAGGTGGTGCGGCGGGCGGACCAGATCGAGCTGGTCGACATGTCACCGCCGGCGCTGCGCCGCCGTATGGCGCACGGCAACATCTACCAGTCCGACAAGGTCGACGCGGCACTGTCCAACTACTTCCGGCCGGGCAACCTGACCGCGCTGCGCGAACTGGCGCTGCTGTGGGTGGCCGACCGCGTCGACGAGTATCTGACCGAGTACCGCAGAGACCATCAGGTGTCGAAGATCTGGGGCTCGCGCGAGCGGATCGTCGTCGGCCTGACCGGAGGTCCCGAGGGCCGCACATTGATCCGCCGTGCCGCAAGGCTCGCGGAGAAGGGTGCGGGCGGCGAGGTCATGGCCGTCTACATCGCCCGAAGCGACGGGCTGGCCTCCGCCTCGCCAGGGGAACTCGCCCAGCAGCGCACCCTCGTCGAGGATCTCGGCGGCACCTTCCACCATGTCGTCGGGGACGACGTCTCCACGGGCCTCCTCGAGTTCGCGCGCGGGGTGAACGCCACGCAGATCGTCCTCGGAGTGTCCCGCCGCAGGGACTGGCAGTACGTCTTCGGGCCCGGCGTCGGCGCGACGGTGGCCCGTGAGTCGGGGCCCGACCTCGACGTCCATCTGATCACCCACGACGAGGCGGGCAAGGGCCGTGGCCTGCCCGCTGCCAGGGGCGCGCGCCTCGGCGGTCCGAGGATCGTATGGGGCTGGCTCGTCGGTGTGCTCGGCCCCGCGCTCCTCACCGCCCTGCTCACCGGCGTCGCCCCTGAAGTCGGGCTCGCCAACGACATGCTGCTGTTCCTGGCGCTGACGGTGGCCGCGGCCCTGCTCGGTGGCCTGCTGCCGGCACTGGCCTCCGCGGCGGTCGGCTCGCTCCTGCTGAACTGGTTCTTCACCCCTCCCGTCCATGCCCTCACCATCGCCGACCCGAAGAACATCGTCGCCATCGCGATCTTCGTCGGTGTCGCGGTCTCCGTGGCCTCCGTGGTGGACCTCGCCGCCCGCCGTACGCACCAGGCGGCCCGGCTGCGCGCCGAGTCGGAGATCCTCTCCTTCCTCGCGGGCAGCGTGCTGCGCGGCGAGACCAGCGTGGAGGCGTTGTTGGAGCGGGTCCGCGAGACCTTCGGCATGGAGTCGGTGGCCCTGTTGGAGCGAGAGAGCGAGGTGGCTCCGTGGACCTGCGCGGGACATGTGGGCGGGGGAGCGCCGATGGCGCGGCCGGAGGACGCGGACGTCGACATGCCTGTCGGTGACCACATGTCCCTCGCGCTGTCCGGTCGCGTGCTGCCCGCCTCCGACCAGCGGGTGCTGGCCGCCTTCGCCGCCCAGGCCGTCGTCGTCCTGGACCGCAGACGCCTTCAGCAAGAGGCCGGCCGGGCCAAGGAGTTGGCCGAGGGCAACCGCATCCGCACCGCGCTGCTCGCCGCTGTCAGTCACGATCTGCGCACGCCGCTCGCGGGCATCAAGGCGTCGGTCTCGTCCCTGCGGTCGGAGGATGTCGAGTGGTCCGACGAGGACCGGGCGGAGCTTCTGGAGGCGATCGAGGACGGCGCCGACCGGCTCGACCTCCTGGTGGGCAACCTGCTGGACATGTCCCGGCTGCAGACCGGTACCGTCAGCCCGCTGATCCGTGAGATCGATGTCGACGAGGTGGTCCCGATGGCCTTGGGCGGCGTGCCCGAGGACAGCGTGGAACTGGACATCCCCGAGACGCTTCCCATGGTGTACGTGGACAAGGGGCTGATGGAGCGGTCGGTCGCCAACCTCGTGGAGAACGCGGTCAAGTACAGCCCGGTGGGTACGCCGGTACTGGTGTCCGCGAGCGCCATCGCCGACCGTGTCGAAGTCCGGGTGATCGACCGCGGGCCGGGTGTCCCCGACGAGGCGAAGGAGCGCATCTTCGAGCCGTTCCAGCGTTACGGCGACGCCCCGCGCGGCGCCGGTGTCGGCCTGGGCCTCGCGGTCGCGCGCGGCTTCGCCGAGGCCATGGGCGGCACCCTCGACGCCGAGGACACCCCCGGTGGCGGACTCACCATGGTGCTCGGTGTGCGGATGGCGCCGGCGCAGCAGCCCGAGCAGTCCGACCTCTCGGTCACGGCCTAGAGAGGCAACGCTCTTCCGGAGTCAGGTCCGTCGGCCGGGGTTCAGGTCTCGGGCCGTACGGACTCGTGGGCCAAGTGCCGTGCGTCCAGGCGCAGTCGCCAGGTGTTGCGGCGATGCGCGCTGGTCAGTTCGGCCTCCAGCGGGGACGGCGGCACCGCGAGAACCGGGCAGCCGGCGTGAGCCAGGCAGTAGCGGCTCACGGAGCGGGAGAAAGCGCGGTGGCAGTAACTCCGCCGGCCGGCGCCGACAACCAGGATGTCGTCCTCACCGTCGGCGATCTCCACCAGTGCCCGGCCCGGGGTGCCTCGTGCGACAAGTGCGCTCATCGGCACCCCGGGGCCCGTCCTGCCGAACGCGTCGTCGAGCACGGTGAGCAGGTTCCGGCACGCGATGCGCCGCCAGTCGTCGAGCAGTACGTACGACGAGGAGCGCCGGGCGGCGAGATCCCCGCCCGGCGGTTCCCAGGCCAGGACGGGCCACAGCGCGGCACCGCGGCGCCGGGCCTCGACGGCGGCCCGGCACAGAGCGGTGAGGCTGCCGAGGGAGCCACTCACCCCCACCACGACGCGAGCGGCTGTGGGGGTGCCGGAACCAGACATGACTCCACCGTTCTTCTTCGCGCGCGCCCATGGGTTGTTTCCCGCGGGCAGTCCTGAGGGGCCGGTTCCATCTCACTCCTGGTCCGGGGCCTTCGGACAGCCCGAACGCCACTTCTTGGCGCTCCTCTGACGGGTGTCCCCACCGTCGATCGCTCCTCGTGTCAGCGTCCCGTATGCGTCGGCCCGATCACCGTCAGCGTCCCGTTATGAGGTGTCGGCGAGCGGGGGTGGGCGGGCATAGCTTCAGCGGTGAAACCCGGGTAGCCGTCGGCGTCCCGGGCTCTCGAACCCCGCATGTGAATCACCCCGGATCCTCCAGGAGGCATCCCATGTCACGACCCTCGTACCCCGAAGACCCGGAGCCCCTTGATCGGTTCCCGGCCGGACCGTTGTTTGTTCCGGTCCGGCCGGGACCGGCAGGATGCGCGGCCCGGCTCTTCCGTACCCCCCTCGGCGACCGCACGGCCGTCGGCTTCACCTCGGAGCGGAAGCTGACCGCGACGCTCGGGTCCGAGCAGGCGTGGATCAGGCTCGCCGAGCCCGCGCTGCGTGCGCTGGCGGCGCCGCTGGGAGTCACCACTGTCACCGTGGACCCCCAGTTCTCGGCGCTGGCTCCCGCGCCCGCCAGGCCCGTCGCCCCCGTGCCGGACGGGGTCTCCCGTTCACGCGTGAGCACATGGGATCCGCAGGCCGTCGGGGCACTGCGGGTGACCGGCGCCGCCGCGCTCGTCTCGGCGCTCGCTCTGTGGATCGGTTGAGAGGGAAACGCACGATGACCACTGTTCACGAACCCGCAGTCACCACCGCCACCGCCGACGAGTTGTCGGTGTGGCCCGCCTCCACCACCGAGCCCCACCCGGGCGACCTGACCGTCGGCGGCGTACCGCTGGCCGGGGTCGCCGACCGCTTCGGCACCCCCGCCTATGTACTCGACGAGGGCGAGGTACGCGAGCGCTGCCGCACCTACCGGAACGCCTTCCCGGACGCCGAAGTCCTGTACGCGGCCAAGGCGTTCCTGTGCCGGGCCATGGCCCACTGGGTGGACGACGAGGGTCTCGGGCTCGACGTCTGCTCGGCCGGTGAGCTGGAACTCGCGGTCACCACCGGGTTTCCGCCCGAGAGGATAGTGCTGCACGGCAACGCCAAGTCCCCGCACGACCTGGAGTCCGCGCTGCGCCTGGGCGTCGGGCGCATCGTGATCGACAGCCCCTCCGAGATCGCCCGGCTGGCCGCCGCGGTCGGTCCCGACGGACACCAGAAGGTCATGGTCCGCGTCGTGCCCGCGATCAGCGCCGGTGGCCACGAGAAGATCCGCACCGGCACCGACGACCAGAAGTTCGGTCTGTCGATCTCCGACGGCTACGCCCAGCACGCCATCGCCCGCATACTGGACCAGCCGCAGCTCGAACTCACCGGCCTGCACTGCCACTTGGGCTCGCAGATCACCAGCGTCAAGCCGTATCTGGCGGCTGTGCGGCGCATGGTGGGGCTGATGGCCCGGCTGCACGAGCAGCACGGCATCGCCCTGCCGGAACTCGACCTGGGCGGCGGACATGGAATCGCCTACCGGCCTGGTGAACAGGCCATGGACCTCACCACCTTGGCCCGCAAGGTGCGAGCGGAGCTCATCGGGGCGTGCGCGGCGGCCGGACTCGATGTGCCCCGCCTGGTCATCGAACCGGGGCGCGCGATCGCCGGACCGGCCGGTATCGCCCTCTATCGTGTACTCGCCGTCAAGCGCACCGGTGCGCACACCTTCGTGGCCGTGGACGGCGGCATGAGCGACAACCCTCGGCCGGCGCTGTACGGCGTGCGCTACGCACCCCGCCTGATCGGCCGTCACAGCACCGCGGACCGGACCGCGATGACCGTGGTGGGCCGCCACTGCGAGGCCGGAGACGTCCTGGCCACCGACGTCGAACTCCCCGCCGACGTACACCCCGGAGACCTGCTCGCGGTGCCCGTGGCCGGCGCCTACCACCTGTCCATGGCGTCCGGCTACAACCTGGTCGGCCGCCCGCCGGTGGTCGCCGTGGACGGCGGACGCGCCCGCCTTCTGGTCCGCCGGGAGTCCCTCGACGACATCCGCAGCCGCGACGTGGGGCTGTAGACGCCGGCCCTCCTGTACAGCCTCCGGTCGAGTGACGGCCCGGCCCTCGGCCGGAGGCTCCCAGCCACCCCTGCCTCCCGCGGGCCGCGAAGCCTTCGCCACCACCGCGGAATGGCTCAGCCCATCCCGTAGCGCGCCTCGATCCCCGCGATCACCAGGGCGAGACCGTCCTCGAAGTGCTGCTCGTAGTCCTCGAAGATCTCCGCGCCCGCCGCGGCCGACAGGGGGAAGTCGGCCATCCGGCGGGCGCGTTCGTCGATGTCGTACCCCTCGCGGCGCTCGCCCGGCAAGGGCTGGACGCCCTGCTCCTCGGTGACGAAACCGAGGGTGTACATGTACGCGGTCGTGGTGGCCCGCACCGCCTGGGTGAGCGTGAACCCGGCGTCGGTGAACAGACGCAGCGTCCGCTCCATCTCGACCGCGTGCAGCGTGCCGGTGAAGCGTGAGCCGCTGAAGACCTTGGCGCCGTCGCGGTGACTCAGGAGCGCGGTGCGCAGTCCACGGTTGGACGTCAGCAGGCGCTCCCGCCAGGTGGCGTCAGGAGTGAGCGGGTCGGCTGCCGTCATGCGGCGGTACATCTCCGTCGCCATCTCGTCCAGCAGTTCCTGCTTGTTCTTGAAGTGCCAGTAGAGCGCGGGCGCCTGGACGTTCAGTTCCTTGGCGATGGCGCGGAGCGTGAGGCCGTCGAGGCCGACGTCGTTGAGCAGGCGCAGCGCAGTGTCGACGACCTGCGTCTTGTCCAGCTTGGGGGATCTCGGGGTAGCCACACTTGACAGTTTAACGCCGTTAAGCGCATGCTGCGAAGCATGGAACTTAACGGCGTTAAGGGGTTGGTCATGGGCACCAGTACAGACGCGATCACGCACACCGAGGTCCTCGTCGTCGGCGCCGGACCGACCGGCCTCGCCCTCGCTGTCGACCTCGCCCGGCGCGGGGTCGACGCCCTCGTCGTCGAGCGCGCCGACGCGCTCTTCCCCGGGTCACGCGGCAAGGGGATCCAGCCGCGCACCAGGGAGGTCTTCCACGATCTCGGCGTGCTGGACGCGATCCACGCCGCCGGTGGCCCCTACCCCGTCGGCATGATCTGGCAGGACGGCACGCGGGCCGGCGAGCACAGGATGTACGACCCGGCGGAGGCGAGCGACGACTCCCCGTACGCCGATCCGTGGATGGTGCCGCAGTGGCGCACGCAGCAGATCCTGTTCGAGCGGCTCACGGAACTCGGCGGCCGGGTGGAGTTCGGCCGTGAGCTGGTGGCGGTCGAACACGACGCGGACACGGTGACCGCGCACTTCGCTGACGGAGACCCGGTCCGCGCGCGGTACGCCGTCGCGGCCGACGGCGGCCGCTCGACCGTGCGCCGCGCGCTGGGCATCGGCATGACAGGCGAGACCGTCGACCCGCATCCGATGCTCGTGGCGGACGTGCGCATCACCGGCCTCGACCGCGACAACTGGCATGTGTTCCCGCCCCGCGAGGGGGGCGACGGCTTCCTCGCGATCTGCCCGCTCGCCGGCGTCGAGGACTTCCAGGTGACCGCGCAGTTCCCCGAGGGAACGGTGCCCGACCTCTCCCTCGACGGCATCCGCAAGGTGGTCGCCGCGCGCTCCCATCTGGCCCCCGAGGACGTGACCGAAGTGCGCTGGGCCTCGGACTTCCGGCCCCGGGCCGCGCTGGCCGACCGCTTCCGCGCGGGGCGCGTCCTCCTGGCCGGGGACGCCGCGCACGTCCACTCGCCGGCCGGTGGCCAGGGGCTGAACACCAGCGTCCAGGACGCGTACAACCTGGGGTGGAAGCTGGGCGCGGTGCTGCGCGACGGCGTCCCGGACTCTCTCGTCGAGACGTACGAGGAGGAGCGGCGTCCCGTCGCCGCGCACATGCTCGGCATCTCGACGGGCGTGCACCGCGGAGAGATCCGCCGCGGCGAGGCGACCCGCCAACTGGGCCTGGGCTACCGCGAATCGTCCCTCGCCGTCGACGCCCGCTCCGCTGCGGGCCCGGTACGCGCGGGAGACCGGGCGCCGGACGGAACGCTGGACGGCGGCCGGCTCTTCGACACCTTCCGCGGCCCGCACTGGACGCTGCTCACGGTGGGCACGGACGCCGAACTCCCCGTGCTCGGCGTCCCCACCGCCCGCATCCCCGCCTGCGAGGCGTACGGCACGGGCGTGTACCTGGTCCGGCCCGACGGCTACGTCGGGTGGGCGGGCGACACGGCCGACGGCCTCGCGGAGTACGCGCGGGGGATGGGCCTTCAGGGCACGCGAGCGACCCCGACGTAGAAGCCGCTCAGCTCCTCCTCGGGTGCGGGTGTGTCCTTGTACCACTCGGTCGCCGTGACCAGTCCCGGCTCGACCAGCTCCAGGCCCTCGAAGAACGGCTCGACCTCGGCCCGCGTACGCATCCGCAGCGGGATCGCGCCCTGCCGGTACGTGTTCTTCACCGTCTTCGCGAGGTGCGGGTGCTCATCGGTGGTGCCGTGGGAGAACACGAAGTAACTGCCCGAGGGCAGGGTGTCGATGAGGGTCCGCGCGAGACCGTACGGGTCCTCCTCATCGGTGATGAAGTGCATCAGGGCGAGCATCGACAGCGCGAGGGGCCGGGTGAAGTCCAGGAACGTACGGGCGTGGTCGAGGATGACCTTGGGCTGACGGACGTCTGCCTCGATGTAGTCGGTCGCCCCCTCCGGAGCACTGACCAGCAGCGCCTCCGCGTGCCGCAGAACGATGGGGTCGTTGTCGGTGTACGCGACCCGCGCCGACGGCACGATGCCCTGCACGATCTGGTGCAGGTTCGGCTTTGTCGGTATGCCCGTGCCGACGTCGAGGAACTGGTCGATGCCGTTGCCCGCCAGCCAGGCCGCCGCACGGTGCATGAACGCGCGGTTGCGCTGGGCACTGAGGCGCGACTCCGGCGGCAGCTTCTCCCCGACTTCCTGATCGACCGGATAGTTGTCCTTGCCGCCCAGCAGCCAGTCGTAGACACGCGCCGGGTGAGCCCTGCTCGTGTCGATGCGGCTTCCGGAGGACTGTGCCGTCATGCGTGACTCCAGCGTGTACTAGATCGCTGACCGACTCACCGGGACCGCTGCGCGCACCCTGGGTCAGGCCGGGAAGGACCTCGCGATTATGTCACTGGCCACGTCTTCGCGCAGAGCCGTCGGTGAACGGTGCTGGGGCCATCTCGCTTACGGTGACCGTGAGTTGGGGGAAAAATGCCGGGGACTCGGTACGGCGGGCGGCGCCTCCGACGCCGTACCGAGCCCGGCTCCTCAGTGCGGTGGTCAGGCCGTGGTCAGCGTCAGACCGTACCGGTTGAGGATCTCGTTGATCGGCTGGTACCAGGTCTCACCGCCGCCGGAGCAGTCGCCCCAGCCGCCCGAGGTGACACCCTGGGCCTGGTCGCCGCTGATGAACGAGCCGCCCGAGTCGCCCGGTTCGGCGCACACGTTCGTCTTGGTCATCTCGTGCACCGCGCCCTGGCTGTAGTTCACGGTCTCGTTCTTGGCCAGCACATTGCCGCAGTGCCAGTGCGAGGTGGAGCCCGAACGGCAGATGGACGCGCCGATCGGCGCCTCGGCCGAGCCGCGCACCAACTGGTCCGGGACGGTGCCCCAGCCGAGGACCACGGGGACGGTCCACCAGCCGCTGCCGACGTTGACCCAGGCGTAGTCGTTGTCCGGGAACGACGACCCCTGGAAATTGCCGATGTACGAACCGTCCCAGCCGTTCACGGCGGCGCCGGCGCCGCTGCAGTGACCGGCCGTGACGAATCCGCCGTTCACCGAGAAGCCGATCGAGCAGCGGACGTTGCCCGTGTAGTAGGGATCCCCTCCGACCGTGCCGGCGGCGAGGGTGCGGGGCGCGTGGGCCGTCTTCTCGACGGTGACGGGGCCGGCCTCGCGGGCCTGCGCGAGGAAGTGCTTGACATCGTTGTCGCCCTGCCGTCCGGCCAGGGTCTCGATCACGATCCGGTTGGACGCCGGATCGACGTGCCAACTTGCCACGCCCTTCGGTGCCTTGAGGGCGTCGATGCGTTCCTTGGTCGCGTCGAGCTGCTTGGCGCTGTACTTCACCAGCTTGGCCTCGGCGCCCGTCGACCGGACGGCCGCAGCCTTGTTCCGGTCGGTGACGGCCACGGTCAGGCGGCCGCTCAGCGGTGTGAACCAGGCGCCGCCGTAGGACGATCCGGCGGCTCGCCGTGCCTTTCCCTCGACGGCCGTGGCCTTCTTCTCCGCCCTCAGCCGAGCCTCGGCCTGGCTCTTGGTGAGGCCGAAGTCGCGCTGCATGGCGGCGAGCATGGACCCGGAGGCCGGTGCCTTCTCGTCCGCGGGGGTGGCGGCACCGGCCGAGGCCGGTACGAACCCGGCAGACACTCCGGCGACGAGTAATGCGGACAGGGCGATGCGCAGGGGTTTCGTGCGTCTCATGGGGTTGGCCCTTCGTTGTTCCAGCATCGTGGGGGTGGAACAGCAAAGCCTGGGAGCGCTCCCAGGAAATGCCCGATGGGGAGCATATCGAAGGATCATGGACAGGTCCATGCCAATGTGTTGGCGATGTGCTTGGGGTGTGACGCGTACTGGCTCCGGTCCGGTGCGGGTGCCTCAGACCTCCGTCCCGCGGATCAAGCGCACGGCTGCGCTGGACCAGTCGCCGGGCGGCAGATCGAGGTGCGTTCCGTACTCGGTGAGTACGGCGGCATGGTTCACGGCGCCGGTGCGTGCGTCGGGGTAGCGGGCCTTAGGGGTCAATCCCCACAAATACGCGGGTAGTTGTGGACTTCCATGACCGGAGGTGCGCCGCCATGCGAGCAGCAGGGTCTCCGTGGCGTCCGGCGCGCTGTACTGCACCACCGAGGGGGTGCCGCCAGAGGGCGGCGACAGGCGGTCCAGCCTGCCGTGCTGCACGAGACGGCGCACGTTCTTGTACTCGGCCACCAGCGCGGCCGCCTCCCGCAGTTCGTCCTCGGGCCGCGTGGTCCAAGTCCGGTTCGGTCACCGGCATGGGCGCGTGCAGAGGCCTCGTCGTCGATCTGCGCCGGCGGCACGGCAGGCCCGCGGAGGCCAGGATCCGCAGCGTCGGCGGGTGCACCACCACGGTGTCGTACGGCGGGACGTCCCGGGAGGTCAGCCTGTAGCCGGGCGAGGCCACGGTCCCCGGGGGGTTCGGCCGGTGAGGGGTCAATTGGTCATGCGTAGTACGTCAGTTGGCCTGTGGCGTCGCCTCTCCGCCATCGCCGTCACGCTACTGATCGCCACTGCCTGGGCACCCGTGGCCGAGTCCGCCACCGCCCGTGCGGGCCCCTCGGGAGCCCGGCGCGATGTGATCACCTGGACCGCGAGTGCCGACCGTATGGGCGACGCGGTCAACGTCAAGGGCCTGACGGCCTGTTGGCGGCAGCACCGACTTTTCATCACTGCGCCACGCAGCCGGGTGCCGCTGGGCAACTGAAGCGCAGACAATGACGCGGGCATGCCAGATTCGTTCGCGCCTGTCCACACCCCCCACGGTTCATCAGGAGGACGCAGTGAAGAAGAGCTCGCGGATCCGCAGAGCGGCACTCACCCTCGGCAGCGCCGTCGCGCTGGTCATAGTTTTCCCGGGCATCGCGCTCGCGGACCCGCCCCCGGCGCTGCCCGCCAACGCGGACGGTCTGGAGCAGACGTTCCAGCCGGCCTACGACTACGACGGTGACGGCTGCTACCCGACGCCCGCCATCGGCCCGGACGGCACCATCAACCCCGGCCTCAACCCGTCCGGGGCCGTCAACGGCCAGTGCCACGACTCCTGGGACCTCGACAGCACCAACGGATACGCCCGCTCCAAGTGCAACAACGGCTGGTGCGCCATCATGTACGGCCTGTACTTCGAGAAGGACCAGGCGGTCGCGGGCAGCGGCCTCGGCGGGCACCGCAACGACTGGGAGCACGTCGTGGTGTGGGTGCAGAACAATGAGGCCAAGTACGTCTCCACCTCGGCCCACGGCAACTTCGACGTGTACAGCAGTGACCAGATCCGCTGGGACGGAACCCACCCCAAGGCCGTCTACCACAAGGACGGCCTGGGCACACACTGCTTCCGCCCCGCCACCGCCAACGACGAGCCGCCGGAGAACCACCGTCACACCTGGCAGTTCCCGAGCCTCGTCGGCTGGAACGGCTACCCCTCGGGCCTGCGGGAGAAGCTGAGCCAGGCCGACTTCGGCAGCGCCGTCTTCGGCCTCAAGGACGGCAACTTCAACTACCACCTCGAGAAGGCCAAGCCGGCAGGCATACCCTTCGACCCCAACGCCTGAGCGGGCAGCATCGCCCGAGCGCGCAGCTGAAAAGGTTTGGGCGGGATGCCTGCCGGTCGGTAGCGTCCCGCCCAGGCCGCGGCAGATCACCCTCCCGATCGAGTTCGCGCTCCGGTGGGACGACGAGCACATCCCGCGCGAGTCCGGTCCGGCGTTGTTCGACGCCTTCGCCTCGAAGGACAAGACGCTGCGCGCCGACGCGGGCCGGCGCGAGGAACTTCCCAGCTTCGAGGCCGACAGCGCGGTCCACTTCTTCGTCCGGCATCTCGGCGGGGTGGCCACAGCGCCGTCGTGACCTGATCCGACCTGACGGCTGCGGCGTCCGGGTGCCGCAGCCCGCCGGTGGATCATCGGCGGGTGGCGGCTCCCGGCGGATGGAAGTTACCCTGCGCTGCGGCGCTGATCGGCGGAGATTGGTCGCCGATCCCATGGGAGGTCATTCGTGGACGTGTCACTTCCGGTCCTCCTCGAGGACCACCCGGTCGTCGCCAGCGTCATAGACGACGACGGGCTTCACGCCGTCATGGACTCCGAGTGCAAGGTCGTCTTCCTGCTGTACGGGTCCCTGTTGAACCTCCCTGCGATCGTGCAGCAGCTCAAGGACAGGGGCAAGGTGGTCCTGGTCAATGTGGACCTGCTCGAAGGGTTCAGCGGCAAGGACATCGTGGTGCAGTACGTGAAGGAGCACACCTCCGCCGACGGGGTGCTCAGCTCCAAGGCGCACATGGTGCGCGCCGCCCGCGAGGTCGGCCTGTTCGCCGTCCACCGGTTCTTCCTCATCGACTCGAAGTCGTACCGCAACCTCGCGCCGCAGGTTCGCCAGTCCAAGGCCGACTGCGTGGAAATCCTGCCGGGCTGTATGCCGCGGGTCATCTCCTGGGCCGTCCAGGACATCGACGTGCCCCTCATCGCGGGCGGGCTCGTGTGCGACCGCGAGGATGTGTTCGCGGCGCTGAAGGCAGGGGCCGCGGCCATCGCCTCGTCGAATCGTGACGTCTGGGCCATGTAGACGTCACGGCCGTCCAAGGGAATGTGTCACAGGACTCTATTGACACTTTCGAGCGGCCCTGCCTAGCATGGCGAACGCACCCGGAGTTCATGTCATGGCCACGGGCGCGACAATCAAATAAAGGTTCCGGCCTCGCGCCGGGACAGTTACTAGAGACCAGAGAACAGTAACCTCCGAACATCGGAGTTTGCTGTTCTTTTTTTGTGCCCATTTCCTGTCCACGACGAGGTGGCTGCGATGATCCGGATGAACAAGGCCCAGAAGTGGCTGAGCTTCTTCGCGCTCTCCATGACCGGCGGAATCATTTTCCAGGTCGCCTACATCAGGTTCGTGTACCTCGAACCTACCTATACGGCGCTGAATCTCAGCTCGCAGCAGTACGGAAACATCGTCTCGGCATTCGGCGCCGTGGCCATCGTCATGTATTTCTTCGGCGGCTGGTTCTCCGACAAGTTCTCGCCAAAACTCCTCATCGTGATTTCGCTCGTCGGAATGGGAATCGCCGACCTCTATCTCGCCACCGTTCCCGGATTCTGGGGAATCGTGGCGGCGCACATCCTGATGGCCGTCGTCGGCATGGGTCTGTACTGGTCGGCGCTGGTGAAGTCGATCAGCATGCTCGGCGACTCCGGCGAGCAGGGCCGGCTCTTCGGCTTCCTCGAAGGCACCCGCGGCATCGTCTCGACGGCCATCGGCTTCATCGGCACCGCGATCGTCTCCGCCTCCGTCGTGCCCGCGCACGGCGTCCTCACGCTGATCCGGATCTACGGCGTGCTGAGCTTCGTGTTCGCCGCCGTCGTGTTGCTCGTCGTACGCGAGGACAAGACGAGGCTCGCCGGGCTCGGTTCGGCGACCGTCACCCTCAAGCAGCTCCTCGCGGCGGCCCGCAACCGGTACACCTGGCTCATCGGCGGCACGGCCATGCTGATGTACTGCTTCTACACGACGCTCGGCTACTTCTCGCCGCTGCTCCAGGACAACTACGGCGTCTCCGCCTCCATGATCGCCGTCATCGGCGTCGTGCGGTCCTACGTCTTCCAGTTCGTCGCCGGACCCGCGGGCGGCGTCGTCGTGGACAAGGTGACGCGCTCGTCCGCGGTGTTCCTGCGCTGGATGTTCGCCGGCGGCGCCGTGCTCGCCGCACTCTTCCTCGTACTGCCGCGCACCGCCTCGCTGGCCTGGCTCGCGCTGGTCATGATGTTCGTCCTGTGCGCACTGGTCTTCGCCTCGCGCGGCGTCTACTGGTCCACGGTCGGCGAAGTGGAGATCCCTGAGCAGGAGCGCGGGGGCGTCATCGGCCTCGCCTCCGGCCTCGCGTATCTGCCGGACGCGTTCCTGCCGTCCCTGTGCGCCTGGTGGATCGGTGACGCCTCGGCGAGCCCGAAGGTGCCCGAACAGGGCGGCGGCTACAGCGCGCTGTTCGTCTTCCTGCTCGTGGCCGCACTGCTCGGCCTGGTGATGACGACACTCACCGCCCGCACCCGCCGGCGCGAACTGGCCGCCCGCCGCAGGCCCCCCGTCAGTGACCGCGTCCTGGCAGGGGTGTGATCGCCGGGTCCTTCGGGTCACCGCCCCGAGCGCGTAGAACGTATCCATACAGAGATTTACAAAGATGTACAAAGACCAAAAAGAGTCACGAAGAGTAAGAAGATCGGCAGGCATCACATGGACATCACGGACTTCTCCCGGGACTTCTTCTCCCTCGACGGGAAGAACGCGATCGTCACCGGCGGCAACACCGGCCTCGGTCAGGCGTTCTCCCTCGCCCTCGCCAAGGCGGGCGCCAACGTCCTCGTCCCGGCGCTCGCCGACGACGGCGGCGAGACGCGCAAGCTGATCGAGGCCGAGGGCCGGCGTATGGAGTTCCTCGAGGCCGACATCACCGGGGCTGGCGTGGCCCGGCAGGTCGTCGAGCACTGTGCGGACACCCTCGGGTCGGTCGACATCCTGGTGAACTCGGCGGGCATCTGCAATCTCGCCTCCGTCGAGGAGTTCGACCGCCGCGCGTGGGACCCGATGCTGGCCGTGAACCTCACAGCGCCCTTCGAACTCGCCCACGAGGCAACGAAGTTCATGATCCCGCAGCGCTCCGGGAAGATCATCAACATCGCTTCCCTGTTCTCCTTCCTGGGCGGGCAGATGTCTCCCGCGTACGCCGCCACCAAGCACGGCATCGTCGGCTTCACCAAGGCGTACTGCGACGAACTCGCCCAGCACAACATCCAGGTCAACGCGATCGCCCCGGGCTACTTCGCCACCAGGATCACCGAGGCCACGCGTGCCGACCCGCAGACCAACCAGCGCGTCCTCGACCACATCCCGGCCGGCCGCTGGGGTGATGTCGCCGACCTCATGGGCGCCACCGTCTTCCTCGCCAGCCGCGCCGCCGACTACGTCAACGGCCATGTCCTGACCGTCGACGGCGGCTATCTCGTCCGCTGACCCCGACCCGACACCCACTTCTCCCTCACCCCCACACGTACACACACACGTACAAAGAAGGTTGATCCACATGGTGCAGTCCGCATCGAAGCTGAACCGAGAAGAGATCGTCGACCGCCTCACCTCCCTGGTCGGCGCGGGCGCGGTCGTCACCGACGAGCAGCAGCTGCGCGAGGCGAGCGTCGACCGCTTCAAGAAGTACCAGGCGGTGCACGGGATCTACGACGCCCCGCCGCCGGCCGCGATCGTCAACGCCACCAGCGTGGACGACGTGTCCAAGGTGCTCGCGTTCGCCGACGAGAACCGCATCAACATCGTGGCCCGCACCGGCCGCACCGGCACCGAGGGCGGCCTGGA
The DNA here is from genome assembly GCF_053607285.1 of Streptomyces sp. NPDC055140. Lineage (NCBI taxonomy): Bacteria > Bacillati > Actinomycetota > Actinomycetes > Kitasatosporales > Streptomycetaceae > Streptomyces > Streptomyces sp. NPDC055140. Next base: position 16,404 of record NZ_JBSGTG010000010.1, read on the forward strand.
GACGGCCGTCACCGACACGATCGTGCTCGACGGCTCGGGCCTCGACGAGATCATCAAGATCGACGAAGAGAACATGCAGGTCACCGCCGGGTGCGGCGTTCAGCTCCAGGTCCTCGAGGACACGCTGCGCGCCAAGGGCTACACGACCGGGCACTCCCCGCAGTCCAAGCCGCTCGCACAGATGGGCGGGCTCGTCTCGACGCGCTCGATCGGCCAGTTCTCCACCCTGTACGGCGCGATCGAGGACATGGTCGTCGGTCTGGAGGCGGTCTTCCCCGACGGCACCGTCAGCCGGATCAAGAACGTCCCGCGCCGCGCGACCGGCCCGGACATCCGGCACATCGTCATCGGCAACGAGGGCGCCCTGTGCTACATCACCGAGGTCACGGTGAAGATCTTCAAGTACCAGCCGGAGAACAACGAGTTCCACGGATTCCTCGTCGACGACATGGCGACCGGCACCGCCATCATCCGCGAGGTCGTCGTCGGCGGCTTCAAGCCGTCCGTCGTGCGCGTCTACTCGCCCGAGGACGCCGGCCAGCACTTCTCGCACTTCTCGAAGGACAAGTGCGTCGTCGTCTTCGTCGCCGAGGGCCCCAAGGGCATCGTGCGCGCCACCAGCGAGGAGATCGAGCGCGTCGCCGGCCGGCACGCGCACGAGAAGGTCGACCCGAAGCTCATCGAGGCGTGGTTCGACAACCTCAACTGGGGCCCGGACAAGATCGAGGCGGAGAAGGAGGTCATGCGCGCCAAGGCCGAGCTCGGCTACACCACCGAGGTCTCCTGCGACTGGTCGAAGGTCACCGAGCTGTACGGCGCCGTCATGAACCGCATCCGCACCGAGTACCCGCACGCCGACGACCTCACCCTGCTCGGCGCCCACTCCTCGCACAGCTACCAGACGGGTACGAACCTCTACTTCGTCTACGACTACAAGATCAACTGTGAGCCGGAGGAGGAGATCGACAAGTACCACGTGCCGCTCAACGCGATCATCGTCGAGGAGGCGCTGCGCGTCGGCGGTTCGATGGTCCACCACCACGGCGTCGGCAAGTACCGCACCGCGTGGACGAAGCAGGAGCACGGAAGCGCGTACCACATGCTGGCCAAGCTCAAGGAGGCGTTCGACCCGAACGGGATCATGAACAAGGGAACGATCTTCCCGCTCGACGCCTGATCCCCAACTGTCGTACAGGGGGTCGCCGTCGGTCGGCGGCCCCCTCCTCTCTCGCACCCCGGAGTGGGCCATGACTCGCTACTTCATCGGCATCGACAACGGCTCCCAGAGCTCGAAGGTGACCGTTTTCGACGAACACGGCCGGGCCGTCTGCGAGGGACGGCAGAGCCTGCGTCCGTACGCCACCCCGCGCCCCGGCGTCGTGGAACATCCGGACGACGACCTGTGGACGTCGATCGGAGAGGCCAGCCGCCAGGCCATGGCCCGCTTCCCCGGCGACGTGGCCGACATCGTCGGCGTCGGCCTGTGCACGATCCGCTTCTGCCGGGCCGTCCTCAAGGCCGACGGCACACTCGCCCAGCCGGTCATGAGCTGGATGGACGCACGGGTCTCGCGCCCCTACGAACACACCCTCCCCGAAGCGCGCTACGTCACCACGTCCTCCGGCTACATCAGCCACCGCATGACCGGCGTCTTCCAGGACACGGCGGCCAACTACGCGGGCGACTCATGGCCGTTGGACTCCGACACCTGGCAGTGGACGACCGACGACACCGTTCTCGCCAAGTCCGGCATCCCGCGCGAGATGCTCTTCGGCCTGGTGATGCCCGGCGACGTCCTCGGCACGGTGACCGCCGCCGCGGCCCGCCACACCGGCATCCCCGAGGGCCTCCCCGTCGTGGCGACCGCCAATGACAAGGCGGTCGAGGCCCTGGGCTGCGGACTGCGCTCCAGCGACACGCTCCTGGTCTCCCTCGGCACGTACGTGGCCGGCATGACCGTCGGCGACAGGAACGTGCCCGACGCCTCCGACTTCTGGACCAACTACGCCTGCATGCCGCACTCCTACCTCTACGAGAGCTTCGGCGTGCGCCGCGGCATGTGGACGGTCAGCTGGCTGCGGGACCTGCTCGGCGAGGAGGCTGTCGCGGGAGCGCGTGCCGCGGGCCTGTCCGTCGAGGACTACCTGAACGCCGAGGCCGCGAAGGTCCCGCCCGGCTGCGACGGCCTGATGACGGTGCTCGACTGGCTGGCGCCCACCGACGCCCCGTACCGCAAGGGCACCATCCTCGGCTTCGACGGCCGGCAGGGCAGCTTCCACATGTACCGCTCGATCCTCGAGGCGCTCGCCCTGTCCATCCACGCCACCGGCACCCACATGGCCACCGAACTCGGCACCACCTACCGGCACACGGTCATCTCCGGCGGCGGCTCCGGGTCCGACCTGATGATGCAGATCTACGCCGACGTCTTCGGTGTCCCGGCCCACCGCGCCGAGGTCAACAACGCGGCGGGGCTCGGCTCCGCGATCTGCGCGGCGGTCGGACTCGGCGCGTACGAGATGTTCGACGAGGCGATCGACGCGATGGTCCGCCCCGGCGCGGAGTTCACACCCGACCAGGCCAACCACGACGTGTACCGGCGACTCGGCGAGGTGTACCGCGACATCCGTGAACACACGGACGGGATCTACCGACGGTCGTACGACGTCTTCGGCTGACGGCTGCGCTCATCACCCCGGCGTGACGCCCACGGCGGGGCGCGGGTCGTAGCGGACCGTGGGTTCGACGCGTTCGGGCATGACCGACTGTCAGTGGCGGGTGTCACGATGGCGCGTATGGAGATCTTCGAGTGGGGGCCGCTGCTCAAGCGGTGGAGCGAGGAATGGCTGGAAGGGCTGGCCGCGAAGGAGCCTGAGGAGTTCGAGGAGCTGGACGAGGAGCTCGTCCGGGGCCGCTGGCTCGGGTTCGGGCCGGCCGATCCGGCACGGATGACGGCTTTGGAGGAGCGGGTCCGGGCGCTGGGGACAGAAGTGCCGCTGCCGCCGTCCCTCCGCTCCTTCCTTGAGACGACGGACGGCTGGCGCCACGCCGGGGGCTTCGTCTACCTGCTTGCGGGGGCGGACCGCATCGCTCCGTACGGCGATCCGTACGGCCTTCAGGCGATGTACGAGGAGCATCTGGACGAGGACCCGACCGAGGAAGAGGTGCTCAGGGCCGGAATGTGGGGCCGGGCGCTGCAGCTCTCGCTCGACTCGGACATGACGGATGTGCTGCTCGACCCGGGCGATGTGGGTGCCGACGGGGAGTGGGCGGTGTACGTGTACCACGGGTGGGGTGGTGAACTGCCGGACCGGTACGACTCGTTCCGCGCGTTCATGGAGGACATGTACAGGGAGTTCTACCGCCTGGGCGGCGGCCATGCAGGTTTCGAGAACGTGGTGACGCGTGAGCTCGACGCCAAGGTGGAGCAGGCCCGACTCGCTTGTCTGAGAGGCGAGTTGGACGAGGCGCTCGGCGTCCTCGGTGAGGCGGGGGAGCTCGGCAGACCGCGGGCCGGTCTGCTGGCGTCACAGCTTCGGGCGCTGCTCGACGGGCGCGGCTGGGTGCCGGTCGACCCGCGCATGGACGATCCGCTGTACGCGGGCGAGGTGCTGCCCCTGAAGGTGTGCGATCACCTGCGCGAGTACCGGAGGGACGACACCTTCGTGCTCGGCCCGGTGACCGAGGACTACGCGACGGACCGGGAGCGGGCCGGTGCCGTCCTGGAGCAGATCAGGCAGCGCACGTACGAGTACGCGTCGCCCGGTCCGTTCGGGCGCGCGGTCGAGGAGGCCAGGGAGCTGGCGCGCTGGGGCGACACGGACGGCGCCTGGCGGGTACTCGCGGCGGCGGTCCCGCGCTGGGAGCCGTATCGGGAGGACCATGTGGCGCCGTTCGGCCTGCTCGGGGACCCACTGCTCGGGCCACTGATCACATCGGAGCGGGGGCGGCAGCTGCTGATGACACCCCGGGCCGGTCAGGCGGGGGCGATGCCCGCGCCGGTCGCCGTCGAGGGGGAGACGGTGCGCGACGGGCTCGCGTGGCTGACCCATCGGCAACCCAGGGTCGAGCTGCGCAGGGACGCGTACCGGTTCGTACTGGTGGAGGGCATAAGGCCCGAAGTGCTGGCGGAGCGGTTCGGTACGGGCCCGCTGGAGCTGGTGGCGAGCGAGCGGGACTTCTGGGATCTTCCCTTCTCGCGGGAGCGGGAGCGCCGCGGTCCCGTAGCCCGGATCGGCGCCCTCGGCGGCTGGAGCTTCGCCTTCGAATCGGCCCGCCGGCCAGGCTTCGACCGTACCCGTCTGACCCACCCCGGCACCGAGCTGTCGCGCGGCACCCGGGCCCTCACGGTCTGGTGGGAGCCGGGCCTGTTCCACTTCGCCTGTGCCGAGGACGGGGAGCAGCAGTACACGTTCACGGTCCACGAGGCGGAGCGCCACCGGACGGGCACCATCCCCGAGGAGCTCTCGCCCGACCACCTGTTCCCTGACCCGGCCGGACCGGCCACCGACCTCTCGGACGAAAGCCGGGCCCTGGACGCGATAGCGACGACGTTCGGCGTCTCCCTGCCCCAATTCGCCCTCAACCACGGCAGATTGCCGACGCTCCCCACGCACCCGTGGCTCAGGCCGCAGGCACCAGGTGGAACGGAGGCGAGGCTCACGTTCACGCGCCACAGGTAGGCCCCGCCGAGTTCGGTGTGGCGGTGACCCCGGCTCGACGTCGGAATCGGGTTTGTACGGGGTGGTGAGGTCTCGTACGGTCACGAGCATGAACGTCATGGTTGGTGACCCGCGCAGGCTCGGCGTACCCGCGTCCGAGGCGAGACTGCGGATCGACGCTGAGCCGCCGAAGCTGGGGACGGGGCCGGGGCGCAGGGTGCTCGCGGTCGACGGAGAGCCCGCCTTCGAGCTCAGCTTCTGGTGCGGGTCGTGCCAGTTCCTGTTCCGCCGCCTTGAGGGCGCCAATGAGAAGTTGTCGTTGGAGAGCATGCAGGTGCGCCTGGCGGGGCAGCTCCCGGACCTGGACGGCGGTGTGCTCGATGCGTTCGGCGCTCTGCTGCCGGAAGGCGACTACCTCCCCATGCTGCTCAGCGTCGAGCCACACCTGGTCGTCCCGGGACAGGAGGGTGACTACTTCAGCCACGAGCAGGTGGCCACGTGGGGCCTCGACGCGTTCTGGGGGCTCCCGGAGTACCCGCACACGCCGTACTACCGCACGTTCGAGACCGCGGTCGATGACGAAGCCCATCTCTACGAGTTCGTCGTGCCCATGGTGCCCCCGACGTGGAACGACCGGGAGCGGGTCGAGGGGTACGCCGAGCAGATGGAGCGGGGACTGCTGCCGACGGCCGTGGCGGTGTCGACCCTGGATGTGTGCCTGCCCGAGCTGGACCGGTCGACCGACTACTACACGCACTGGGGGCTGACGCACTTCCTGCTGGACGGCCACCACAAGCTGGAGGCGGCGGCTTCCGCAGGGCGCCCCGTGCAGCTCTTGTCGCTCCTCGCGCTGGGCGACTGCCTGGCCGAGGCCGGTGACAAGGACCGGTTGGCAGCTCTGCGTTCTCAGCCTTCCTTGATCCGCGGAACTCGACGGTCTTGAGTGACGCTCGGGCCGCGCTTCGAGCGGGAAGCCTTCGCCCTGGTGCTGTGAACAGGGGCGTTCAGGCGTGGACCAGCTCCAGCGCTTCGTTCAGGTTGTGCTCGGCGATGGCGGCCATGAACGCCCGGTGGGGGAAGTCCCCGTCGAGCAGCCTGAGCGGTCCCGCCGTCAGTGAGAGTCGCTGGGCCAGCATGTAGAGCGCGAGCCGGTCCTCGTCCAGTCCGTCCATCCCCAGTGGCCGGTACGCGTCGTGCAGGCGGATCCGCAGAAACACGTGCTCCCACTCGACGTCGAAGTACATCAAGCCCTCGATGTCGATCGTCACGGGGTTCCCGCCCGCGTCCACGAGCACGTGGTCGGGTCCCAGTTCGCCGTGGACGACCGAGTACTCCGCGCGCGGTCGTACTGCCGCCGCGAGACGCAGCAACCGCTGCTCCAGCCGTTCGCGCGCTTCCGCGATCCGTGGATCACGCGACGCCGCCTCGGTGAGGTCCCGCAGCGCACGGTCCAGGACGACCCCCTCGCACGACGCTCCGCGCGACGTACCTCCCCCGTCGACGACGGCCACCTTGCCGTATGTGGGAGCTCGATGACGCCGCATCGACGCCAGTGCCTCCCCGAGCCGGGCCATGACCTGCTCGGCCGCGCGCGGGTCGCGTGCGAGCAGTTCCTCCAGGTTCTCGCCCTGGAGGTCCTCGACGATCGCGAGGTCGGCCGGACAGTGAGTGCCGTCGCGGTCGACGAGACGGATCGCCGGGACGCGGACGCCGAGCGTGTCCAACCGCGCGTGTGCGGCCTCGAACAGGCCGATCCCGAGACCGGGGGAGAACGGGTCGGTGAGGTCGTCGTCGCCCTCGGCCGCTGGCCAGTAGTTCTCGGTGTCGTCCCACAGATAGGCGATCGCCGTGGTCGCGTCGTCCATCACCAGGCGGTACACGCCCTTCTTGCTCCCACCCGAGACCCGCTCAACCGCCGCCAACCGCCGCCCGCCACCCAGCGCGGCCTTCGCCGCACCCGCCAACTGCTCCCGCGTCACTGCTCTGGGTGCCACGTCCCCGACCGCCTCTCCGCCGCAGCCACAACAACCCGCGCAACCTACGGGATCAGCGACGCGGAGGCGATCGGTTTGTGGGTGTGGGTGGTGTTGCTCAGAACGCCCAGCGCGTGTGGGAGTAGACCCCGTCGTCCCGGCCGAAGCCGTATGCCGTGGCCGGGGACACCGCGAACACCATCGCGTCGCCCTTACGGAACGCGTCCCCGATCCCGTGGAAGGTGCCCTCGGGGGAGGTGATGTGCGCCCCGTACTTCGCCTCGTACGCCGTGATCACCTCCTCGAGCACCGCCGGATCGGCAACCGGCGCGGCCTTGCCCTCGACCACGACGTCGAGCCCTTCGGTGAGCGAATTCCGTCCGGTGGTCAGCGCGCAGTGCCCGTCATGAGCGAGGTTCCTCGCCTTCTGTTCGCCCGCGCCGGTGGAGAAGTACAGCACCCCGTCGTGCCAGGCGGCGATGACCGGAGTGACGTGCAGGCGACCGTCGGGGCGCACCGTGGACACCCAGAAGATCTCGGCGGCCTCCAACTGCCGCTGAGCTTCGGCCCATTCGGTGGCGGTGACGTCGGTGGCACCCGGGCGGGGGTTGAGCGCGGAGCTGTAGCGGGCGTCGAGCTCGGTCGTGGGCTGCTTCGCAGGTCCCTGGGTCGGCATGGTGGATCTCCCTTCCTCTCCCCTGTAACGATCCGTCGCCCGCGCGGTCATCGCGTGACGTCGGCCGTCAGGCACGCACGGCGGTCACGTCGCGGCGCGGGACGCGTAGGCGCGGACGTCCGCATCGGGGTCGGCGGTCGCGGTGGCGAGGGCCACGCGGGCGTCGGGGTCGGCGCGCTGGGCGAGGAGTGACAGGACGGCCGCCTTGCGGACGTCCGCGTCGGGGTCCGCGGATGCCTTGGCGAGGGCGGGAACCGCGCCGGTGGGCCGAGCTGTTCGGAGGGCGGTCGCGGCGCCGGCCCGAACCTGCCAGGCGGGGTCGCCGAGCGCGGCCACGGCCCGTTCGGCATACCGGGGCGGGCAGCCCGTATCGGCGAGTGCGGTGAGAGCGGCTGCCCTGACCAGCGGGTCGGAGTCGTCGAGGAGCGGGTCGAGCGGGGTCGGCGACGGTTCGCGCACCGCCGCGAGACCGCGGGCGACCGCGACTCTGACCTCGCGGGCCGGGTCTGCCGTGGCCGCCGAAAGCTGAGCGGCCGCGTCCACCGAGACCAGGGCCCGGACGGCTTGGATACGTACGTCGATGTCGTTGTCGGCGAGCGCGGCGGCGTACACCGAGGCGTCGCCGAGCCGCAGTTCCCGCAGGACGTCGAGCGCGGCACCCCGCACCGCCGGGTCCGCCACACCGAGGGCTGTTCGCAGACCTGGCCCCAACTCGGGCTCCGGGGACAGGACTTCGACCAGTTCGCGCAGCGCGCCCGCGGCGGCCTCCCGGACCTGGGGCGCGGCATCCCGCAGCCGTTCGGCGAGCGCGGGACCGGTCCCGGCGGGCACCGTCTCGGCGAGGACGGCGACGGCGGCCGTCCGCACCGCCGGGTCGGAGTCATCAAGGTAGGGGGAGAGTGTGTCCAGGTCGGGGGACTCTTCGGCCAGGGAGAGGAGAGCGAGGAGGGCGGGGCTCGACGCGGGGGTCTGGGCCGCCGAGGGCGAGGGAGCCGGCGCAGCGGCCGTGGCCGGGCGGGCGGCCGGAGCGGCGTCCCGCTGCCCCGCCGTCGCCACCGGCACCAGCGCGACCTCGCCCAGCACCCGCTCCGCCCCGGTCACCACCGGCTCGAACTCCGGCACAGGAACGACATACGGTTCGACCGGCCGAGCCCTGAACTCCATAGCCCCCGAAGGGGACTTGTACAGGTCGAGATGGTGCAGCCACCCCGCGTCGTCGCGCTCGGGATGGTCGAGCCGCTCGTGATACAGACCCCAGCGCGACTCGGTCCTCGCCAGCGAGGCGCGCGCGGCCATCTCCGCGCAGTCCCGGATGAACGACACCTCCGCACACCGCATCAGCTCATGGGCGGTGCGCGCCCCCATCCCGGCGATCTCGCCGGTCATCCGCTCGAAGGCCTCCACGGCCAGGGACAGCTTCGCCCCGGCCTTCGGCGGCGCCACGTAGTCGTTCACGAACCGCCGCAGCTTGTACTCGACTTGAGGCTGCGGAGGCCCGTCGGGGTGACGCAGCGGCCGGTAGATCAGCTCATGCGCGGTGGCGAGCTGCTCCACGGGCAACTCGCCCTCGTGAGCTCGGAATTGGGACGCGTCCGCACCTGCCAGGTCCCCGAAGACGAACGCGCCGATCATGTAGTTGTGCGGTACGCAGGCCAGGTCGCCGGCCGCGTACAGGCGGGGCACGGTGGTGCGGGCGTGCGCGTCGACCCGCACGCCGGACGCCGAGTGGCCGCCGCACAGACCGATCTCCGAGATGTGCATCTCGATGTCATGGGTGCGGTAGTCGTGGCCGCGGCCCTCGTGGAAGGTGGCGCGCGTGGGCCGTTCCGTAGTGTGCAGGATCGATTCGACGGCGTTGATGGTCTCCTCCGGCAGATGGCTGAGCTTGAGGTACACCGGGGCGCGGTCGGAGGCGAGTTCGGCCGCGAACTCGGCCATCATCTGCCCCGACCAGTAGTCCGACTCCACGAACCGCTCGCCGTGCCGGTTCACCTGGTAGCCGCCGAAGGGGTTCGCGACGTACGCGCACGCCGGGCCGTTGTAGTCCTTGATCAGCGGGTTGATCTGGAAGCACTCGATCCCGGTGAGCGCGGCGCCCGCGTGGTACGCCATGGCATAGCCGTCGCCCGCGTTCGTCGGGTTCTCGTACGTCCCGTAGAGATAGCCGGACGCGGGCAGGCCGAGGCGGCCGCACGCCCCGGTGGCCAGGATCACCGCGCCCGCCCGTACGGTGACGAACTCGCCTGTACGGGTGTTGAATCCGGCCGCACCCACGGCACGGCCGTCCACGGTGAGCACCCGTACCGGCATCACCCGGTTCTCGATGCGGATCCGCTCGCGCATCTCGCGGCGCCGCAACTGCCGGTAGAGGACCTTCTTGACGTCCTTCCCCTCCGGCATCGGCAGCACGTACGAACCGGAGCGGTGCACCTGGCGGACCGCGTACTCGCCGTGTTCGTCCTTCTCGAACTTCACGCCGTACGACTCCAGGCGCTTGACCATCGCGAAGCCTCGGGTCGCCGTCTGGCGGACGGTGGACTGGTCGACGATGCCGTCGTTGGCGCGGGTGATCTCCGCGACGTAGTCGTCCGGTTCGGCCCGGCCCGGGATGACCGCGTTGTTCACGCCGTCCATCCCCATGGCGAGTGCGCCGGAGTGCCGTACGTGTGCCTTCTCCAGGAGCAGTACGTCCGCGCCGCGTTCGGCGGCGGTCAGGGCGGCCATGGTGCCCGCGGTGCCGCCGCCGATGACGAGGACGTCGCAGGAGAGTTCGGTCGCGTCGGAGAGGGCGGGGATGGCCAGGGGGGTGTCCACGGGCGGGCCTTTCACAGGGGTGCGGGTGGTCAGAGGGACGTGAGGATGCGGCGGCGGAGGCCTGTCGTAGCGGGCGCGTTGCGTGCGTCCCGCTGCCGGGGGTGCGGGACGTCCAGGACCTCGCCGGAGGAGAGCAGGACGATCCGGTCACCGAGGTGGAGCGCCTCGTCCACGTCATGGGTGACGAAGACGACGGTCGCGCCGGTGCCGCGCAGGATGTCCACGAGCAGGTCCTGCATGCCGGTGCGGGTGTGCGGGTCGAGCGCGCCGAACGGCTCGTCCATGAGGACCGCGCGAGGCTGCCCGGCCAGGGCGCGGGCCAGCTGGACGCGCTGCCGCTGCCCGCCGGAGAGCTGGCGCGGCAGCTTGCGGGCGTGCTCGGCCAGTCCGACGCGCTCCAGCCACGCGTCGGCGACACCGCGTCGCTCCTCCCGTCCCAACCTCCTTATCGCCAAGGGGAGTTCGACGTTGGTGCGGACGCTGCGCCACGGCAGCAGGGCGTTCTCCTGGAAGACCAGCGCCCGGTCGGCGGCGGGTCCGCCGATGGGCGCCCCGTCCTGCGTGACCTGACCGCCCAACGGGGGCAGCAGCCCGGCGAGGGTGCGAAGGAGCGTGGACTTGCCGCAGCCGGACGGGCCGAGCACGGCCACGAGTTCGCCCGGCGCGATCCGGAGACGCACGGTGCCGGGCAGGGGTTGTCCTTCGTGGTGGCCGAGCCGCACGTCATCCAGGGCGAGTTCGGCACCACGGCGGAGGGGAACAGTACCCGTGGGACTCATGAGACGGGCTCCTTCTCCAGGGCCGGGGCGGGGGACGAAACCGCCGGGGGAGCGGCGCCGCGGTGTACGGCACGGGACGGCGCCCGCTCGGGCGGCCGCGGCCGCGGCAGCCAGGCGGTGGCGCGGCGGCCGAGGAACTCCACCGCCGTGGACGTGAGCCAGCCGAGGGCTCCGATGGTGACCATGCCGACGAAGACGCCGGGGTAGTCGACCACCGTGTAGTCCTGCCAGGTGCGGTAGCCGACCCCGTACTCACCGGAGATCATCTCCGCCGAGATCACGCAGATCCACGCGACGCCGATGCCCACCGAGAGCCCGCCGAAGATGCCCGGCAGCGCCCCGGGCAGCACCACCGAGAACAGCACCCGCAGCCGGCCGCCGCCCATGGTGAGCACGGCCTCCTCCCACACCGGCGTCAGCGCGCGCACCGCGTGCCGGGTCGACACCAGCACCGGGAAGAACGCCGCGGTGAACGTGATGAACACGATGCCCTGCTCGTTGCTGGGCAGCAGCAGGATCGCGACCGGGACCAGTGCGATCGCCGGGATCGGCCGTGCCACCTCCATCAGCGGGCCGAGCAGATCGGCGGCCCATCGTGACCGCGCGATCGCCGTGCCCGCCGCCACCCCGAGCAGCGAGGCCAGCAGGAACCCGATCACGATGCGGCGCAGGCTGTAACCGAGGTCCTGCCAGTACGGGGCGGTGCCGAGCCGGCCGCCGAAGGCCGTCGCCACCTCGCCGACCGTGGGGAACTGCCCGAACCGCAGCCAGAGTTCGACGTCCAGAGAGGTCAGCAGCTGCCAGAGCCCGAGGGCCGCGGCGAGCGATGCCGCCCGGACCAGCCAGCGGCCCGCGCTCATGACGCGAGCCCGACGGCGTCCGCGTAACCGACGACCCGGGCGCCGGCGTGGCGTTCGACGTACGTCTTCGCATGGCTCGGGGTGACGAAGGCGCGCAGGTCGGAGCCGTCCGCGACCCACACCGCGCGGTCCGCGAACCATAGGGTGCCGGTCAGCGCGTCGGGCACGTACGCGGCCCGGACCTCAGCTCCCTTCAGCGCCTTGAGGAGCTGCTTCGGACTGTCGAAGGTGCGGGTGGTGTCCTGACCCTTCAGCCACAGCTCGGACTTGGCGGCGCCCGCCTTCGGATACGCGGGTGTGTGCGTGGCCCGCTTGAGCGGCTCAGGGTCGACGAAGGAGTCCACGTCGACGTCGCCCACCAGCTTGGCCGCTTTGAGGATCGGTACGTCCTTCTTCAGCGCGGCGATCAACTCCGGTCGCAGCGCCGGGTCGAAGGTGGCGATGCCGTGGGCGCCGTTGTAGAGGTAGACCGCTTCGGCGGGCAGCCCGGTCTCCTTGGCCACCGACTCGGCAGCGGCCACCGGCTTCTTTCGGAGGTAGTCGGTGGCCCGCCGCTGAGCCTGGAGGAAGTCGTCGAGGACCCCGCCGCGCTCCTCGGCGAACTTCTCCCGGACGGTGACTCCGTGGAACGTCGGCAGATTCAGGTCGGCCCCGTCGTACAAGGCCTTCGCCTTGCCCTCGTACGCCAACTGGCCCGGCCAGGCGACGAATTGGGACAGTGCGTCGACGCTGCCCCCGGTCAGGGCGGACGCGCCCACGCTGGGCTGCTGGTTGAGCTTGCTGATGCCCTTCTCCGGGTCGATCCCGGCCTTCTTCAGGGCCCGCACCAGGGTGCCGTCGGCGGCCGAGCCGACGCTGGTGGACACTTTCCTGCCGCGCAGGTCGGCCAGTGACCTCAGGTGCGAACCGGGCGTGGTGACCACGGTGTTGAGGCCGCCGCGCAGGTTGTAGCCGGTGACCGAGACGAGCCGCGTCGGCTGCCCCAGCTGCTTGCCCCGGGCCGCGTTGATCAGCAGCGGGAAGTCACCCATCGACCCGATGTCGATCTTCCCGGCGGTCATCTGGGCGGTGATGGGGGCGCCGGTCGCGTAGTCCTGCCACCTCACCTTGTAGGTCTTGCCGTCCTTCTTGCCGCGGGCCGCGAGTTCGTCCTCGAAGTAGCCGAGGGAGCGCAGCAGTGTTCCGGCGGTGACGGTGTTGATGGTCTTCGACTGGTATCCGACGGTCACCGTGACGGTCTTGGAGTCCTCGGCCCCGGCGGTGCCACCGCACGCCGTGGCCAGCGGGAGCAGCAGGGTGAGCGGCAGAAGCCGGGCGATCGTGACAACGGGTTTGTCCAGCACGGTGGTTGGGCCTTTCACCGGAGCAGATAGGGCATGTTGACGGTGACCGCGCCGGTGGGGCACCGGGCCGCGCACGGGCCGCAGTACCAGCACTCGTCGACGTGCATGTACGCCTTGCCGTTGTCCTCGCGGATCGCGAGCGAGTCGAGCGGACACATGTCTACGCAGAGCGTGCAGCCGTCGATACACCGTGACTCGTCGATCGTCACGGGTACGTCGGCGCGCTGCGGGACAACGGGCATGGCTGTCTCCAGGGAGGGTGGTAGGAGGAACGTGGGGTGGGTCAGACGGAGTGGCGCGGAAGGACGCCGCTCATGGTGATGCGGTCGCCGCGGAAGCGGATGAACTCCAGGTCCACGGGCCGCCCGTCGGGCAGATGAGTGAGCCGCTCCAGCATCAGAACGGCGCTCCCGCGCGGTGCCTCGAGGACCGCGGCGGAGTGCGCGTCGGCGTTCACGGCTTCGAGGGTGATCTCGGCATGCCCCAGCGGGCCGCCGGTCAGCGTCTCCAGGAGCCGGAACACGTCCGTGTTCTCCAGATCGCAGCCGAGCAGGTCACCGCCCACATCCATGGGCAGATACGACAGGTCCAGGGACAGTGGCAGTCCGTCGAGGCGCCGCAGCCGCTCGATACAGAGCACGTCGGTGTGGTCGGGCAGACCGAGCCGGTGCGCCACCGGGCCGGGCGCGCTGACCGGCCCGACGGTCCGGACCTCGTTGGTGACCCGGCCGTGCTCGTGCAGGGTCTCGGCCAGGCCTTGCAGCCGGTCGAGGCCGTGCGGGTACTTCTCGCAGACCACGACGGTGCCGACGCCGGCCTTCCGCTCGACGAGCTGCTCGCCGCGCAACAGGTCGAGGGCCTGCCGGACGGTGTTGCGGCTGGCCCGGTAGTCGGCGGCGATGACGTCCTCCAAAGGGAGGACGCCGCGCGGGAATCCGCCCGACAGGATCTGGTGGCGCAGCAGATCCGCGAGCTGCCGGGCCTGGTCCGCACGCAGCCGCCGACGGCGCGCGGCGGCGACCGGAAGCGAGGCGGGGATACGTTCGGCTGGCATGGCAGGGAACGTACCGGCGCCGCGGCTCCGATGGTGTTGCGGCAGCATTGCGCCACCTGACGGCTCCGGTCGCACCGCTCTGACCTGCTGAATCGATGGCCGACGACCAAGATCCGCCACCTGACCGCCCAGCACGTGGACAGCGGTGGATCGCGGTGCGGGCGGGGGAGTGCAGCCAGGGGGCGGGAGCCGGCTCGCCCCCCCCCGCGACGGCGGGCGACGATGGAGGACGGGGCCGGTTGCGGGGGCCAGGTACTGGGAGGTACCCGTGGAGCACACCCGAGCAACCGACGTACTGATCGTGGGCGCCGGCCCGGTCGGGCTGAGCGCGGCCGCGGAGCTCCGGCGGCACGGGGTGCGCTGCCGTCTCGTCGACCGCTACGCCGACGGACGCGTCTTCGTCGCGGGCGACGCCGCCCACATCCACCCGCCCACCGGTGCCCAGGGAATGAACACCGGCATCCAGGACGCCTGCAACCTGGCCTGGAAGCTCGCCCTTATCGTCCGGGGCGAGGCCGGACCCGCCCTGCTCACCAGCTACGACGCCGAGCGCCGCCCGGTCGGCGAGGAGGTCGTCGGCCGGACCGTGCGGCACGCCACGAAGGGTATCGAAGCCGACCGCGACGCCCCGCAGTCCATCCTGCTCCGCGAGGCCCAACTGTTCATCGGCTACCGGGACGGACCGCTCGCCCGGAACCCGCACGGCCCCGCCGACGCGCCCCAACCCGGCGACCCCGCCCCGGACTGCACCGGGCTGGCCGAGCCCCTGGGCGCATACCCCCTGCGCCTGCTCGACATCCTGCGCGGCCGCACGGCGCACGTCGTGCTCCTGTACGGGACCGACGCCGCCGGCCTGGCCGAGGCCGCCGAGACCATCAGGGCTGCGGGGGAACCGCTGATGACCGACGGACCGGAGACCGTCGCCGTCCTCGCCCGCGACGCCGCCGGGGAGTTCGCCCGGCTCTACCGCCCCGACGGCCCGACCGGCTTCGTCGTACGCCCCGACGGATACCTCGGCGCCCGCTCCCCCCTCGCCGACACGGCGGCGGCCCTGTCCGATTACCTTGCGGCTCTGTCCCCGCAGACGTGATCACGACCGCCGCCCGTCCGCTCCTGTTTGAGTAGCCGTACTCAGGTCACCCGGCCTCCGGGCCGCCACGATGAGGTGACCGAGAAGAAGGAGCGCCCCGATGTCCCTGATCGCAGCTGCTCGTCGCCGGGCGGCGAACACTCCGGCCGCGATCGCGGCCCCGTCCCCCGTGCTGCCCCGTGTCTGCGTCGCCGTCGTGGTCGTGGGGCTCGCCGTCTCCGCCTGGGCACCTCACGACCGGACGACCTGGTTGCTGGAAGTGGTGTGGGTGCTGATCGGACTGCCGCTGGCCGTCCTGGCCCGGCGGCGGTTCCCGCTGTCGGGGCTGCTGTGCTGTCTGCTCGCGGCGCACGCGCTGGTGCTCGCGCTGGGCGGGCACTACACGTACGCCCAGGTGCCGTTGGGTGAGTGGGTGAAGGACGGACTGGGGCTGTCCCGGAACCCGTACGACCGGTTCGGGCACCTGATGCAGGGCTTCGTACCGGCCGTCCTGGTACGGGAGTTGCTGGTCCGGACGTCTCCGCTGCGCGGCAGCCGATGGCTGGCGCCGCTCACGGTCTGCGCGTGTCTGGCGTTCAGCGCGGTCTTCGAGATGTTCGAGTGGGCGGCGGCGGTCATCGGTGGGCACGCGGCGGACGCCTTCCTCGCCACCCAGGGCGATGTGTGGGACACCCAATGGGACATGTTCTGCGCACTGATCGGCGCCACGGTCTCGCTGCTGCTGCTCAGCAAGTGGCACGACCGGCAACTGGTCCGTCCGGCCGGCTGAGCCGAAGCGCCTCGTCAGGGTCGTCAGGGGCACTTGAGGGGCAGGCGCTGTTGCCGGCCCGGGTCGAGGGATCCCGGGCCGGCCCGGATGCACGTGGTGATCAGTTCGCGATGGTGGCGAGGTTGCCGGGCTCGTAGGAGCCGCCCTGGTTGTTCAGGATCACGCCGAGCCGGTTGGTCGCGTTGATCATGGCGATCAGGGAGACCAGCGCGATGGCCTGGTCGTCGTCGTAGTGCTTGCGCACCTGGGCCCACGTCTCGTCGGACACGCCATGACCGTTGTCGGCGATCCGCGTGCCCTCCTCGGCGAGCGCCAGGGCGGCCCGCTCGGACTCGGTGAACACCGTGGAGTGGCGCCAAGCAGCCACCAGGTTCAGGCGTGTCGCGGTCTCGCCGCCGGACGCTGCGTCCTTGCCGTGGATGTCGACGCAGAAACCGCAGCCGTTGATCTGGCTGGCGCGCAGCTGCACCAGCTCCTGGGTGGTCTTCGGCAGCGGCGACTCCTGGATCACCTGGCTGACGGCGTACATCCGCTTGCCGATCTTGGTGCCGATCTCGTTGCCGAACAGGTTCATACGGAGGTCCATGACCAAGTCTCCTCATGGGTGAATCGCGTGCCGTGCGCATCGTTCGCTCGGCTGCCTGACGAACACGAGATGCCGCCCGCCCGAATCCTGTGACAGCACGGCGATGTGACGTAGACCACCCAACTCGGGTGTCACAAGACGGGGAGGGGCGGCGTCTTGTGCGTGACACGGTCCAAAGAGAACAGGCAGGAGCCTGCAATGAGCGAGCGCACCGAGCGAACCACCGACACGGCCGATGACCACGCTCGCGGCGGCCACGCCGACGACCATGCCGGAGACGGGCGCACGGACACCGCAACCGAGGCGTTCGTCGCCCATCGCAATCTGCTGTTCACCGTCGCCTACGAGATGCTCGGCTCGGCCGCCGACGCGGAGGACGCCCTTCAGGAGACGTGGCTGCGCTGGGCGGACGTCGACCTCGAAACGGTGCGGGAGCATCGCGCCTACCTGGTCAGGATCACCACGCGCCAGGCGCTGACCCGGCTGCGTACGCTGCGCCGGCGCAAGGAGTCGTACGTCGGGCCCTGGCTGCCCGAGCCGCTGCTGACTGCGCCGGATGTGGCGGACGACGTCGAGCTGGCCGACAGCGTCTCGATGGCGATGCTGCTCGTACTGGAGACGCTCGCGCCGACCGAACGCGCGGTGTTCGTGCTGCGCGAGGTGTTCGATCTCGGATACGACGAGATTGCGGAAGCCGTCGAGAAGAGCCCGGCCGCGGTACGCCAGATCGCGCACCGCGCCCGGGCCCATGTGGCGGCGCGCCGGCCGCGCGAGGTGATCTCCCCGGCCGAGACCCGCGGCGCGCTCGCGGCGTTCCAGCAGGCGATCGAGACGGGCGATCTGCAGCGTCTGCTCGACCTGATCGCCCCGGACGTCGTCCTGCTGACCGACGGTGGGGGAGTCGTGCAGGCCGCGCTCGCGCCCGTCCTGGGCGCCGACAAGGTGGCCCAGGCGCTGGGCAGGATCGACGCCGCGACATCGCTCCAGCCGGCACAGGTCAATGGCTACCCGGCGCTCGTTCTCCGGCGGGGCAGCGACATCGACTCCGTCATCGCGGTGCACATCGACAACGGCCTCATCACCGGTCTCTACGCCGTGCGCAACCCCGAGAAGCTGTCGCGCATCGACCGCGAGACCGCCGTGAGCCGCTGACCCCGCAGCGAATTTCGGGAGCGTCGGACGGGTTGCGTGTCAGCTCCATCCGCCGCCGACGCCTGGTGGGTCGGCGGTCCATCGGTCGTTCCCGGGACGAACGTCGTCAGGCGACCGTTGAGGTCACGCGGGCTCGGACGCAGGTGGCCGTGTGGGGCCCGGGAGTTGAGCGGGGCGGTCGTGTTCGTACTGGTCGGCCTGGAGGCGGTACATCTGCGCTTGGCTCGTACTCCCTCCTGAAGGACTCCGTTGGGAAATCCGTGAAACGGCCGCATGGGCGGTGTTTATGCGGCGAGGCCGAGCCGGGCCAGGTGTGAGGTGCGGGTTGGGCCGAGGGGTGTTTCGGTGAGCCAGGCGTCGAGCCGGATGATGTTGATCGCGGTGGCGGCGAAGATGTGTCCGAGGTGGGTCTTGGGCAGGCCGGTGAAGCGGGTGCGGCGGATCTGGGTGCGGCGGACGGCCTGGGAGATCGTGCCCTCCACGCCGGCGCGGATGTTGTAACGCTGCTGCCATTGGTCGGTCAGCTGCTCACGGCGCCGGGTTTCCAGCGCCTCCTGCTGGTCTTGGGGGAGCAGGGTCAGGCTGCGGCCCCACTTGCCGTTCGCCGCCTTGGTGCACTTCTCATGCACGGGGCAACTGCCGCAGTCCTGGGCTGTGAAGTGCACCCGTGCGAGGGCAGTTCCGCAGCTCTTGCGCTGGGAAGACCAGCTGGCGCTGGTCTTCCCCTGGGGACAGGTGACTGTGCGGGCCTGCCAGTCGACGGTGAACGTGCTCTGCGCAAAATGTTCGCCCTGATGGTTCTCGTGGTGTGTGTCCAGCCCGACCGGCCCCAGCAGCTCGATTCCGTACCGGTCCTGGGCTGCGACTATGTGTGCGGCGGTGACGTAGCCGGCATCGACGTCGTGCTCGGCAGGCAGTAACTCCCTTGCAGCCAGGCCCTGATGGAGGGTCTCGGTGACCTCGGTGTCGGCGACCGTCGCGTCCGTGGTGATCACCTGGGTGATCAGGTGCGGGGCGTCCGGCTCGCAGGTCTCGGACAGGTGGGTCTTGTAGCCGCACCAGCCCGAGCCCCGCTTGACGCTGTAGCGGGCGTCGGGGTCGTAGGGCGAACAGAGCCGGCGTCTGCCTGGCGGGAGGTCTTTGCCCTCCCGCCAGCGCACCCCCTCGCCATCGCGGTGGTACTGCTCAACCCAAGCCCGGCGCAGGACCTGGACGGCGGGGATCTCCCGCAGCCAGCCCGGAGAGCCGGGAGCGAAGGCAGCCTCAAGGATCGTGAAGCCGTCACGGCCTACCTGTTCGGCCCACTCCTGGCGCACGTTCTCCCCCTTGGGGAAGCGGTAGGAGTCGATCCGGGCGCCGTATCGTCTGACCCAGTCTGCGGTGACCAGGGCGGACAGCCACTGCGGGGCCGCCACTGACAGGGCTTCCAGGGCAGCCCGCAGGCTCTCGCCCACGAACTCCATCCGGTTCAACGTCCGCACCGCCGCGAGCACATGCGTGGAGTCGGTCCGCTGACGGCCCCCCGCACGCAGCAGCCCGAGTCCGGAGATTCGCTCAAGGACCAGGTCCAGGACCTTCTCCTCCAGACCGTGCTCGATCAGCCGGGCACGGAAGTTGCAAAGGACGGAGAAGTCGAACCCCGGGTCGTCCAGCTCAAGACCGAGGAGGAACTTCCAGTCCATCCGGGCGCGGACCTGGTCAGCGGCCTGCCGGTCGGTGAGCCCCTCGGCATACTGCAGCACCGACACCAGCGCCAATGCCCCGGGCGAGACCGCCGGTCGCCCCCGTCCGGGGAACGCCTCGGCGAACGACTCGTCCTCGAACAGCGGACCGAGCGCCTCACGAACACGGACCGCAAGCGTCCCCTTCGGGAACGAAGCCCGCACCACCCGCGCAGTCAGCTCCGGCACTCCGCGATCGGCCCGCGACTCCAGCGACATCCAGCCCCACCCTCGATCGGCGAACAGGCCGATCATGGCAGCCCGGCACACTCGTCATCACCGGTTTACGGATTCCCCAACGGAGTCCTGAAGGAGGGAGATTCTGGCCGTCCCGCTCGTTGCTGTGCCGCTACGCGGCGCGTGCTTGGGGCGGGATTCCGTGACTTCCTGTTTCTTCGCGCTGTGCCAGAACGGGTTCTGGTCTTACCGGCGCTCCGCAGGCCGATGCCGTCAGTCCGGCGGCCGCTTTCACATTCTTGGCGGCGTTGACATCCCGGTCGTGATGGGTGCCGCAGGCCGGGCAGGTCCACTCCCTCACGTCGAGCGGCTTGGGCCCGTCCCGGTGTCCGCAGGCCGAGCACACCTGGCTGGTGGGCTCGAACCGGCCGATCTTGATGAAGGTCCGCCCGTATCGCTTGGCCTTGTATTCGAGCATGGCCACGAACTGCGACCAGCCTGCATCGTGCACGCTCTTGGCCAGCCTGGTGCGCGCGAGCTCACAGACCGCCAGATCCTCCACCGCGGACCGCTTGATTCTCGCGGATCAACTGTGTGGAGAGTTGGTGGTGGAACTCCTTGCGCGCATCGGCCACTTGAGCGTGGGCGCGGGCGACCTTCAGGCGGGCCTTGGCCCGGTTCTTCGAGCCCTTCCGCTTACGCGACAGCTCCCGCTGGGTCTTCTTCAGCTTCTTCTCGGCCCGGCGCAGGAACCGCGGGGAGTCTACCTTCGTTCCGTCGGAGAGGACCGCGAAGTGGGTGAGTCCCAGGTCGATACCGATCGCACTGTCGGGGGCGGGATCGTTCCAGCGGGTCCGGTCGGTGTCGGGGTCGGTGTCGATGACGAAGGAAGCGAAGTACCGGCCGGCCGCGTCCCTGATCACCGTCACACTCGACGGCACGGCAGGAAGCGCCCGCGACCACTTCACCTTGATCTCGCCGATCTTCGGCAGTGACAGCCGCCCACCCCCGGTGATCTTCCAGCGGGCGTTCGCGGTGAACCGGATCGACTGCCGCTGGTCCTTTCGCGACCTGAACCGCGGCGTACCCACCTTCCGGCCTTTGCGCTCCCCGTTGAGAGAGGCGAAGAAGTTGCGGTAGGCGGCCTCCGCGTCCCGCAGGGCTTGCTGCAGGACGACCGAGGAGACCTCGGCGAGCCAGGAGCGCTCGGGGCGGTTCTTCGCCCGGGTGATCAGCTGCTGGGACAGGGTGGCCGCAGTCGGGAAGGGTTCCCCTGCGGCGCGGGCCTCCTCACGGGCGCGCACCGCGTCGTTGAACACGACGCGGGCACACCCGAACGCCCGTACCAGCGCGCTGCGTTGACCAGGCTCCGGGTGCACGCGGAAGGCGTACCGAAGCTGCATACGGTGATCGTACGAACGGCCGCATTCAATGCCGTCGGGAACACCCGTTCGGATCTGCGAGCGTCGTCGGGTCAGGTTCCCGAAGGCTCCGGCGGGGCGAGCGCGATGTCCCGCTTCAGGATCTTGCCGGTCGCCCCCTTGGGGAGCTCGTCGACGAATCTCACGATCCGCGGGTACTTGTAGGCTGCCACCCGCCGTCGTACGTAGTCGCGCAACTCGTCCGTCGTGATGCGGGCGCCGGGCCGGAGAACCACCACGGCGGCCACCTCCTCGCCGCGCGCCGGGTCGGGCACACCGATCACCGCGGCTTCCGCGACGTCCGGGTGCCGGTACAGGACCTCCTCGATCTCGCGCGGATAGACGTTGTAGCCGCCGCGAATGACGAGGTCCTTCTTGCGGTCGACGATGAAGTAGTAGCCGTCGTCGTCGACGCGGGCGAGATCACCGCTGTGGAACCAGCCCTCCTGGAACGCCCGCGCGGTGGCGTCCGGTCGGTTCCAGTACCCCTTCATGACGTTCTCGCCCCGGATCGCCAGCTCGCCCACCTCGCCGGGGCCGACCACACGGCCGCCCTCCGCAACCAGGCGCAACTCGACCCCTCGGACGGGAAGCCCGATGGAGCCCGGCTTGCGGGGCCGGTCCGGCGGGTTGAAGCAGGCCACCGGCGACGTCTCCGACAGGCCGTAGCCCTCCAGCACCGTGATCCCCAGCTCCCGCTCGGCGGCGTGCAGCAGTTCCACGGGGAGTGCGGAGCCGCCCGAGACCCCCAGCCGCAGCCGCGGTAGGGCCGGCCCGACGCCGCTCTGGAGCAGCGCGGTGTACATCGTGGGCACGCCGAGGAAGACGGTCACCTCGTCGCGGCGCAGTATCTCCAGTGCTGTGGCCGCGTCGAAGCGAGGCAGGAGGGTCAGACAGGCGCCCGCCGTGATCGCGGTGTTCAGGGCGCAGGTCTGCCCGAAGGCGTGGAACAGCGGGAGCCCGCCGAACAGGACGTCGTCCGGCCCCACGCACAGCAGCGTCCGGGCCGCCGTCAGCGCGTTGCTCACCAGGTTGCGGTGCGTCAGTTCAGCTCCCTTGGGCGTCCCCGTCGTGCCGGACGTGTAAAGGATCACCGCGGTGTCGTCGTCGGCGTTCCCGGCCGCTCCGGTCATCGGCGGGGCCAGGCGCAGCTGCGCGTCGAGGGCCGCCGGGTCCGCGACCAGGTACTCCACGCCGGCCGTCGCCGCCGCCGGAACGGCCTCGTCGGCGGAGGACGGCGAGGCCACCAGGAACCGGGTGGCACAGTCGTGCAGCACAAATGCGATCTCGCCCGCCTTCAGCAGCGGATTCATCGGGACGACGACGCCGCCCGCGCGCAGGATGCCGTAGTACACGACGGGAAAGTGCAGGACGTTGGGCAGGACCATCGCCACGCGGTCGCCCGCCCGCACGCCCCTGGCCCGCAGCAATGTCGCGAACCGGGCGGTCAGGTCGTCGAGTTCCCCGTACGTGAGGACGCGGTCGCCCTGACGGACAGCGGTCCGGTCAGTGTGGGACCGGGCGGATCGCGCCAGGAGTGCGCAGAGGTCGGACATGTGGCTTCCCTTTCGTCGGGGGGTGCGGGGTGATCACGTCGCGCGGCGCGACCCCGCCGCGGCCGCCGGTCGAGGACTGCTCATCGCCCCAGAACTCAGGTGGCAGAGAGCGTGGCTGATGCGGCGTCAGCCACAACTGGAGCAGATGACACGGGCGTTCGTGATCCGGTCCGTCCTCGTGCGGCGTGCGGGCGTGCAGGACCGCGTGGTTGTTGAGCAGCAGCAGGTCGCCGGGCGCGAGGTCGATGTCGAGGCGCAGCTCCGGGGAGGACGTCGTCTCGTCCATGAGGTCGAAGAGCTCCCGCTCGGCCGAACTCAGGCGCGGTACCTCGGGATACCGCTGCGCGGACTCCAGGCGGCCGCGGTCGTAGCGCAGGCTGAGCCTCTCCCCGTCCCGGTGGGCGAGCGGCACCGCCTGCCAGGGGAGCCCACCCGGGAGCTGTTCTCCGCGACGGTCGAGGAAGTGTGTACGGCTCAGGCCGTCGAGAAGCTCGGGCCCGCGAGCCAGTACGGCATTGTGCACCGCCGCCGAGCTGGCGAGTGTTGTACGCCCCCTGGAGCCGGCCGCCCGCAGGCACAGCAGCGCCAGCGCGTCGGCGGCTTCGGTGCGCGGCGACAGCGCGGCCCGGGCGTCGGGCCCGTCCCGCAGATGCCCGAGCATGTGACCGGTCGCGTCCTGCGACACCGGGATCCCGAGGTGCTGTCCGACACCCCACAGGAGGACAGCGGCCGCCTCCTGGCTGTACCGCTCCACCGGGATGCCTCGTACCAGTACGAAGCCCCGGCCGTTCTCCAGCTCGTCGGCCGCACTCCGCAGCTCGCCTGCCAGGGTCGGCAGCGGGAAGTGGTCGGCGGTCACCTTCAGCAGAGGGGTGCCCCGGGCGCGCACCGTCCGCAGGGCCGCGTCCAGTTCGTCGAGCCGCGCCGGTGACAGGTGCAGCGCCCAGGCCGGGGAGGCCGAGAGATCCCTGCCCCGCCACACGGCCGGACCGGTGCAGGGGCGGCGGGGGAGTTCTGGGAATTTCCCACGCACCACATTCATCCTTTCTCCGCCGGGGAATTCCATGAGAGGTAATTACTGGGACACGGATTCACCGACTCTTTCGCGGTCTCTTCTTCGTGATACCGCCCCCTTTTCGCGGGGCCTATACTTTGCCAAGGTGTCTCCCATCGGAATTCCGTGCGGCCTACGCGGTGGTGCCACGCTAAGTCACGACCCCGCGCATCGCTTGACCCCACGGGACAGATGACTTATCAATCTGGGACACAGCCCTGGAGCGCGCCGATGAAACCGCTGGTCCGCAACGCAGCCCTGAGCAGCTACGTCGAGCTCAGTCAGTCCCTGGGTATCGACCCCCGTGCCCTCATGAAGCAGGTGGGCCTCGACCCCGTCGGACTCGCCGTCCAGGACCGCTGGATTCCTGGCGCGGCCGTCGCAGAGCTGCTCGAACTGTCGGCGGCGGCAGCGCGGCGCGAGGACTTCGGTCTGCTCCTCGCGGAGCGGCGCCGTTTCTCCAACCTCGGCCCGATCAGCCTCGTCCTGCGCGAGGAACCGGACACGCGCAGCGCCGTCCGGCTCCTGGTGCGCCAAGAGCGTATGTACAACGAGATGCTGCGCAGCCGGCTCACGGAGGCGAACGGGCTCGCCACGGTGAAGGTGAGCCTCGCGCTCGGCGAGGTGCGTGAGGCCCGGCAATCCGTCGAGCTGGCCGTCGGCGTGCTGCACGGATTTCTCCGGGTGTTCCTCGGCGCCCGCTGGCAGCCACTGTCCGTGTGCTTCTCCCACGGGGCACCCCACGACATCGCCGCGCACCGGCGCTTCTTCGGTCCCGTCGTGGAATTCGACCAGGAATTCAACGGCATCGTTTTCTACGCGACCGAACTCGACACCCCCAATACGATGTCGGATCCCCTGCTGCGCGGCTACGCCCGGCAGTACTTCGACTCGATCGCGGTCTCCGAGGACACCACCGAGCTCGACCGGGTGCGCGAGCTGATCGAGGTCCTGCTGCCGACGGGGCGCTGCTCCATCGAACAGGTCGCCGGCAGCCTCGGTGTCGACCGCAGGACCGTCCACCGGCACCTCGCCACATCGGGCGAGACCTTCTCCTCGCTCGTCAACGCCACGCGCAAGCAGCTTGCCGAGCAGCTCGTGGCGAATCCGAGCCGTTCCCTCACGGAGATCGCCGGACTCCTCGGCTTCTCCGCGCCCAGCGCCTTCTCCCGCTGGTTCCGGGATCAGTTCGGCAGCAGCGCCCGCGAGTGGCGCGCCCAGCGGTCCGCCCCCGGCCCCGTCCCCAACTGACAAGTCTCCTGTCACCTGCGGTAAAGCGCCGCGCGTAACCCGCTCTTAACGTGGCCGTACCGCAAGGGCCACTTCGGCTCCGTCGATCAAGACCCTTGCCCCAGCCACGAGTCGGGTCGCTGTGCCCACGAAGGCCCGCCCCCGGCGCGTCCGCGTACCAGGAGATGACGATGCACTTCCTCGATGACTCCCTGCTGCCCGAGAACCAGCAGAAGCTGGTGATCCAGGTCGCCCCCTACGGCCCCGAGTGGCTCCCCGGCGACGCCGACGACCTGCCCCTCACCATGGACGAGCACGTCCAGGCCGCCGTGGACTGCTACAACGCCGGTGCCACCGTCCTCCACATCCACGTGCGTGAACTGGACGGGCACGGCTCGAAGCGCATGTCCAAGTTCAACGAACTCATCGGCCGGCTGCGCGAGGCCGTCCCGGACATGGTCCTGCAGATCGGCGGATCCATCTCGTTCGCCCCCGAGGACGAGGGCTCCGAGGCGAAGTGGCTCAGCTACGACACCCGCCACCTGCTGGCCGAACTCGACCCGCGGCCCGACCAGGTGACGATCGCCATCAACACCAGCCAGATGAACATCGTCGAGATCATGTCCGACGACGACCTCGCCGGGACCTCCATCGCCAAGCCCGACTACTACGCGGCGTACCGGGACATGGTCGTCGAGGCGGGTCCCGACTTCTACCTCGAACACCTCAAGCGCCTGCACGCGAACGGCATCCAGCCGCACTTCCAGCTCGCCACCCTGGCCCAGCTGGAGACCGTCGAGCGTCTCATCCGCAGCGGCGTGTACACCGGCCCCCTGGTCCTCAACTACGTGGCCATCGGCGGCGGGTTCTCCGGGCGCCACCCGGCCGACCTGATCGAGTTCGTCCGCCGTGTTCCCGACGGTGCCGTCCTCACCATCGAGTCCTCGATGCGCGCCGTCGCCCCCATGAACGCCATCGGCATCGCCCTCGGCGTCCACGTCCGCGTGGGCAACGAGGACAACCTGTGGGCCCGCAAGGGCGAGCGCATGAGTTCCGTGAAGCAGGTCGAGCAGATGGTCAGCATCGCCGACACCCTCGGCCGCGACGTCGCGAACGGCGCGGAGGCCAAGGAGATCTACCACATCGGCGAGTACTACTCCGGCACCGACCAGACCCTGGCCGCACTCGGCATGGTGCCCAACCGGCGTCCCGGGCAGCGCGGCTTCATGCTCGGCGGCACCACCGGCTGACGTCGGCCGATCGTCGACGAACAAGCACAGCAAGCCGAACAAGCACAGCACGCCCAACAAACACAGCAAGCCCCCCAGGACAGCACGCCGAACAACCCGAACGAAGAGAGCATTTCCGTGGCATACGCCATCCGCTTCCACGAGACCGGCGGCCCCGAGGTCCTGCGCCGCGAACAGGTGACCGTCGGCGCCCCCGGCCCAGGCGAGGTCCGGGTCCGGCACGAGGCCGTCGGCCTCAACTTCGCCGACACCTATTTCCGCACCGGCCTGTACCCGGCGCCGCTGCCCGCGGGAATCGGCGTCGAGGCCGCCGGTGTCGTCGAGGCCGTCGGCCAGGGTGTCACCCACGTCGCCGAGGGCGACCGTGTCACGTACACCGGCAGCCCGCTCGGCGCGTACAGCTCCGAGCGGGTCATGCCCGCCGACTCCCTGATCCGGCTCCCCGACGGCATCGACTTCGAGACCGCGGCCGCCATGACCATGCGCGGCCTCACCGCCTCGTACCTGCTGCGCCGCATCCACCCGCTGAAGCCCGGCGACACGATCCTGCTGCACGCCGCCGCGGGCGGCGTGGGACTGATCGTCTCCCAGTGGGCGAAGCTGCTCGGCCTCACCGTCATCGGCACAGTCTCCACCGAGGAGAAGGCCGCACTCGCCCGTGCCCACGGCTGCGACCACACCATCCTGTACCGGCAGGAGAACGTCGCCGAGCGCGTGCGGCAGCTGACCGACGGGGCCGGTGTCCCGCTCGTCCTCGACAGCGTCGGCAAGGACACGGTCGCCGGGTCCATGGCCTCGCTGCGCCGCCGCGGCCTGCTGGTCTGCTTCGGCACCTCGTCCGGAGTGCCGCCGCTGGACGCGATGAAACTCGTCCAGCACGGATCGCTGTTCGTGACCCGTCCGGCGCTGGCCGACTACATCGCCGACCCCGCCGAACGGGACGACCTCGCCGGAGAACTGTTCGGCCACGTCGCCGCCGGCCGCATCGGGATCCGCGTCGACCAGCGCTTCGCCCTCGAGGACGCCGTGACCGCGCACCGCACGCTGGAAGCGGGCCGCACGACGGGCTCGTCCATCCTCATCCCCTGAGTCACCCGTCCCCCGTACCCCAGGAGAGCACCCATGCCCCGGACCGCTGCCCGCACCCGGATCCAGGTCGAACCGCTGACCTGCACCATCGGCGCCGAACTGCACGGCGTCCAGCTCAGCGACGCCGTCCATGACGACGCGCTCTTCGCCCAGATCAAGGAACTCCTGCTCCGCCACAAGGTGCTGTTCCTGCGCGACCAGGACATGAGCCGCGCCGAGCACGTCGGGTTCGCCTCCCGCCTCGGCCCGCTGGAGGACCACCCGGTCCTCGGCAGCGACCCCGACCACCCCGGCCTCGTCCGCATCTACAAGGACCTGGACAGCAAGCCCGAGCACTACGAGAACGCCCTGCACTGCGACGCGACCTGGCGCGACCGCCCGCCCATGGGCGCCCTGCTCCGCTGCGTCGAGACGCCCGAGGTCGGCGGCGACACGATCTGGGTCAACATGGCCGAGGCGTACCGCAGGCTCCCCGAGCACATCCGCACCCAGATCGACGGCCTGCGCGCCCGGCACAGCATCGAGGCGAGCTTCGGCGCGGTCATGTCGATGGAACAGCGCCACCAGCTCAGGGCCCGCTACCCGGACGCCGAGCACCCGGTCGTGCGCACCCACCCCGAGACCGGCGAGAAGATCCTCTTCGTCAACTCCTTCACCACCCACTTCGTCAACCACCACACCCCCGAGAACGTGCGGTTCGGCCAGGACCACGCCCCCGGCGCGAGCCACCTGCTCAACTACCTCACGAGCCAGGCGGCCGTCCCCGAGTACCAGGTCCGCTGGCGCTGGACCCCGAACAGCGTCGCCCTCTGGGACAACCGCTCCACCCAGCACTACGCGGTCCAGGACTACTGGCCCGCCATCCGCAAGATGGAGCGCGCCGGGATCGCCGGTGACAGGCCCTGCTGAGCCGATGACGCGTCGCTACGCGTGGTTGGTGTTCGCCCTCAGCTTCGGGCTCTTGCTGTCCGACTACATGTCGCGGCAGGTCCTGAACGCGGTGTTCCCGCTGCTGAAGGCCGAATGGCTGCTCTCCGACACCCAGTTGGGAGCGCTGAGCGGCATCGTCGCCCTGATGGTCGGCTTGCTGACCTTTCCGCTGTCGTTGCTCGCGGACCGCTGGGGCCGGGTCAGGAGCCTGGTCCTCGCGGCGGTGGTGTGGAGCCTGGCCACCCTGGGCTGTGCTGTCTCCGCGAGCTACGGCCAGATGTTCCTGGGCCGTTTCATGGTGGGCGTCGGCGAGGCGGCGTACGGGAGCGTGGGCATCGCGGTGGTGCTGAGCGTGTTCCCGGTGGGCCTGCGGGCCACGCTGTCGGGCGCCTTCATCGCGGGCGGCGCCTTCGGCTCCGTACTCGGTGTGTCGATCGGCGGTGTGGTGGCCCAACACCTGGGCTGGCGCTGGACGTTCGGCATCATGGGCCTGTTCGGGCTGGTCCTGGCCGCGGTCTACGGCGTCGTCGTGACGGAGCGGAGACTGGCGCCGGCTCGCTACGGCACCGGCCCCGCACCGGGTACGGGAGGCCCGGTACGAGCGCTGCTGCCCAGGCTGTTCTCGTCGGTGTCCGTGCTGTGCGCCTACGTCGGCAGCGGCCTGCAGATGTTCATCGCGATGGCACTGCTGGCCTGGATGCCCAGCTTCCTCGACCGCTACTACGGCCTGCCGCCCGGCAAGGCCGGACTCGCCGCCGGAGGCTTCGCGCTGATCACCGGGATCGGCATGATCGGCGGCGGCATCGTCAGCGACCGGCTCGGCCGCAGCAACTCCCACGTCAAGTGGACCGTCGCCATCGTGTGCAGCTTCGGCTCGCTGGCCCTGCTCACCGGCGGGTTCCAACTCCCGCCCGGAGTACCGCAACTCCTCCTCGTGGGCGCCGGGACGCTGCTTTCCAACGCCACGGCGGGCCCTGCCGCCGCCATGGTGGCGAGCCTGACACCGGCCGCCGTCGCGGCGACGGCCATGGCGACACTCACCCTCGCCAACAGTCTGCTGGGCCTGGCGCCCGGCCCCGCGGTCACCGGCATGCTGGCCGACCGCATGGGCCTCGACGGCGCACTCCGCCTGGTCCCGCTCGTCGCCATCGTGGCGTGCCTGGCGTTCGCCCTCGGCAGACGCCATTACGACAAGGGCCTCATCTCGGCATCGGCCCCGGCCCTCGAAAAGACGGAGATCTCCGCATGAACCCCCTTCCCGCGCCCACGGTCGTGCTCGTGCCCGGCCTGCGCGACCACGTCCCC
Organism: Streptomyces sp. NPDC055140; assembly: GCF_053607285.1. Lineage (NCBI taxonomy): Bacteria > Bacillati > Actinomycetota > Actinomycetes > Kitasatosporales > Streptomycetaceae > Streptomyces > Streptomyces sp. NPDC055140. Next base: position 45,894 of record NZ_JBSGTG010000010.1, read on the forward strand.
GACCACTGGCAGACGGCTCTCGCCGCCCGCCTCCCCGGTTCTCTGACCGTGCCGCCCCTGACGGACCTCAGGCTGAGCTGCGACGCTCAGGTCACCGCTCTGAACGACGTGGTGTCCGGTATCGAGGGACCGGTCGTGCTCGTCGCGCACAGCGCCGGCGTGCACACCACCGTCCACTGGGCGGCCCGGCACACCCATCCGGTGCGCGGCGCCCTCCTCGCGACGCCGCCCGACTTCGAAACCCCGCTGCCGGAGGGCCATCCCGCACCGCAGACCCTGCGCGACAACGGCTGGCTGCCGACGCCGAGCGCCACGCTGCCGTTCCCCAGTGTGGTCGCGGCGAGTACGAACGACCCGCTGGCCCGCTTCGACCGGGTCACCGCACTGGCCGACGCGTGGGGCAGCCGCCTGGTCGACCTCGGCCCCGTCGGCCACCTCAACCCCGCCTCCGGCTACGGCGAGTGGCCCCGCGCGCTGGAATTCCTCCAGGCCCTCGGCTGCCGTACGACGCCGGACCCAAAGGTGTCGGCATGAGCACTCGGCACTCCAACATCACCGAGTTCCTGGCCTGGTTGGCACAGGAGCGCGGACTCTCGTTCACCGACTACGCCGAGCTGTGGCGGTGGAGCACCGACGACCTGCCCGGCTTCTGGTCGGCCGTGTGGGAGTTCTACGGCCTGGACACGGTCAGCGACTACGACGAGGTGCTGGCCGACGCGAGGATGCCCGGCGCGACCTGGTTCACCGGAGCACGCCTCAACTTCGCGCAGCAGTGCCTCGCCCACGCCACCGACGAACGCCCCGCGCTCATCGCCGTGTCCGAGACCAGCGACCCCGTGGAGATCTCCTGGGACCGGCTCACCAGGGAAGTGGCGGGCACGGCCGCGGCCCTGCGAGACATGGGGGTGGGCCCCGGTGACTGCGTCGCCGGGTACCTGCCGAACATCCCGCAAGCCGTGGTCGCCCTCCTGGCCACCGCCGCCGTCGGCGCGACCTGGACCGTCTGCGCACCCGAATTCGGCACGCCCAGCGTCCTCGCCAGACTGCGCCAGGCCCGGCCGACGGTCCTGGTGGCCGCGGACGGCTACCGCCACGGCGGTAAGAAGTACGACCGGCGCCCGCACATCGCCGAGATCCTGGACGGTCTGCCCACGGTCCGCCACCTCGTCGCCGTCGACCGCCTGAACGCGTCCGCCGCCGGACCGGCATGGTCACAGCGGCCGGACGTGACGCAGCACGACTGGTCCGGCATGACCAACCGCGAGGCCCAACTCGACTACGTCGACGTCCCGTTCGAGCATCCGCTGTGGATCCTCTGGTCATCGGGCACCACCGGCGTCCCGAAGGGAATCGTTCACGGCCACGGCGGCATCGTCGTCGAGCTGCTCAAGGCGCTCGGGCTCGGCGTGGACCTGCGAGCCGACGACCGCTACCTCTTCCACACCTCCACCAGCTGGATGGTGTGGAACTTCATGGTCGCCGGCCTCCTCCACGGCAGCACGCTCGTCCTCTACGACGGCAGCCCCACCCACCCCGACGTCAACGGCCTCTGGCAGATCGCGGAACGCACCCGCGCCACGACGGTCGGCGTCGGCGCCGCCTACCTGATCGCCGCGGAGAAGGCGGGCGCCCACCCGGCCACCGCCACGGACCTCGGCGCGCTGCGGACCATCCTGCAGACCGGCTCGGCGATGCCCGACAGCACCTGGCACTGGGTCCACGACCGGCTCGCCCCGAAGGCCCGGCTCCAGTCGATCTGCGGCGGCACCGACATCTGCTCGGTGCTCGCCGGCGACTCCCCGCTGCTGTCGGTGCGCACGGGCCGGATCTCCGGCCCGTCCCTGGGCGTCGCCCTCGCCTCCTGGGACGCCACGGGGCAGCCGCTCGTGGGGGAGCAGGGCGAACTCGTGGTCACGGCACCTCTGCCGTCGATGCCGCTCCGCTTCGTCGGCGACCCCGACAACGCGCGCTACAGGAGCAGCTACTTCGACGTCTACCCCGGCGTGTGGCGGCACGGCGACTGGGTCACCATGAACCCCGACCTGTCCGTCGTCGTGGCCGGCCGCTCCGACTCCACGCTCAACCGCATGGGCGTGCGCATGGGGTCCGCCGACCTCTACGCCGTCGTCGAACGGCTCCCGCGGATCGCGGACAGCCTCGTCATCGGCGCCGAACTGGCGGACGGCCGCTACTACATGCCGCTGTTCGTCGTGCCCGCGGACGGCGAGCGGTTCGACGACGCACTGCGTGCCGAGATCGTCGGCGCGATCAGGCACAGCCTGTCACCCCGGCACGTCCCCGACGACGTCGTCCCCATCGAGGCCGTGCCCCGCACCCTCACGGGCAAGAAGCTGGAGGTCCCCGTCAAGCGCATCCTCCAAGGGGCCCGCGTCAGCGAGGTCAGCGCGGAAGGGGCTGTGACCCGGCCCGACATGCTCGCCTGGTTCGCGGAATTCGCGGCCGGCCTGGGACAGCCCTGAGGACGTACGGCAGTGCGGCGTCTGACGGGCACAACCTGGTCAGGCGCCTTCGCCCCGTACGGAGAACTCCCGGCGGACGTGATGTGCGATCGCGTGATGCCTGGCGCCACGTACTCAACGGAAAGGCGACCGCCGGACGCACAGGATCGCGACGTCGTCGTGCTGACCTCGCTCCCCGGCGAACGCGCTCGCGTCGTCGTAGAGGGCGTGTGGCAGGTCGGTGGGGGAGAGGGACACCCGCTCGGTGAGGCGTTCGGCGACGGGGTAGAACGTGCCGTCGGCGCCGCGGGTCTCGGTGAGCCCGTCGGTGGTCAGCAACAGTGTCGCCCCGGCCGGGAAGGTGAACCAGTCGACGGTCACCGGTTCGGTGGCGAGTTCGGCGAGACCGAGGGGAACGCCGGAGTCGAGGGCCGGCGTGCTGATGGTGGCGTTGTGCAGCAAGTGGGGCGCGATGTGTCCGCAGTTGATGACTTGTACCTCGTCGTGCGCGTCGACGTTGAGGATGAGCGCGGTGACGAACCGTTCGTCGTCGCCGGTCCGTGCGGCGTAGGAGTTGTGCCGTACGACAGAGGCATCGAGGGCGTCGACGAGCGCGGTCAGGGTCGGCTCCCGATGGGCCGCCTCCCGGAATGCGCCGATGACCGCGAACGCGGCACCGACCGCGGGCAGGCCCTTGCCCTGGACATCGCCGATCAGAACCCGGGTTCCCCAGGGAGACTCGACGACGTCGTAGATGTCGCCGCCGACCAGCCGGTCCTCCTGGACGGGCTCGTACGCGCCGTCGACCAGGACGTCGTCGGTGAGCAGAGGCAGCGGGCGCAGGATGTGACGCTGCATCGCCGCGGCGGTGGAGCGCAGCCGCAGCATCTCGTCCTCGCGGCGGATACGACGGTGGCAGGCATAGACGGAGGCCGCGCCCAGGGCGAGGGTGAGCAGCATCATGAGGCTCCTGTCGAGCCACGACCGCCCGTCGCCGTGCCGGAGCAGCACCACGACCACGACCACGAGCGCGATCCACGCAGCCACGAACTTCGTCTGGCGCACGGTGCACAGCGCGGACGCCGCCGCCGGCAGGAATACAAGGAGCCCGAGAAGCCACACCGGGGAATCGGACAGGGCACCGAGGATCAGCACCAAGAGGGTTACCAACGCAACGCCGATCACCACCTCGACGCTGCGCGGTGGTTCGATGCTCTCGACGGGGCGCGCGAAACGCTTCGGATGGTTTTGCGGCACGGAACCTCCCGGGCAGGTGGTGTACTCCCCGTACGTTAGGCAGGCCCGGACGTGGGTGAGCCGCGCCCCGCCGGACGATGCCCCCGTGCGGTGAACGGCGTGACCAGCGATCCGGGACCCGGGATCCGGGTGTGCGGGCCGTGCGAGGCACACCCCCGGTCCCGGCGATTCAGGCGCGTCCACAACAGGTTCTGGGAAAGGCGACTTCCTGAGAGTGGGGTAATGTGCCGCCGCGAAGAATCCGCCCGAGCCGCGCCGAGGCCGGACACGGTGGCCGTCCGAGGGGGAGCTGGATGCTGCAGTCATTGGGGCTGGGCCCGGCCGAAGAGGCCGTCTACACCGCACTGCTGGCCCGCCCGACCGCCTCCGCGCAGGACCTTGTCCGGCAGACGGGACTTGACGAGGCCGAGACCACCCGCATCCTGCTCGACCTGACGACACGTGGTCTGGCCGCGGTCGCCACCGAGGCCCGGAGCGGAGTGTCCGGCCCGTCCGAATGCGACGCCGGCAGCCGGCCCGCCCGCTACCGGCTCACACCGCCCTCAGTGGCCCTGGCCCCGATACTCGTCGAGCAGCGCAACGCACTGCACCGGGCCGAGACGGCGTTCTCGATGCTCACCGAGCAGTACCGCAGTACCGCCGCGCACCCCGCGGGCAGTGTCGTGGAGGTGGTCGTCGGCGTGGAGCAGGTGGCACACCGGTTCCACCAACTGCAGCGTGGCGCCCAGCGGGAGCTGCTCGTCTTCCTTGTCGGCGCTCCCACCGCGGTGCCGCGCGACGACGCCGACTTGTCGGAGAGCTCAGCCCTGGACCGCGGAGTCGACTTCCGTGTCGTGGCTGCCAAGGACTATCTCGACGGTCCCGACGTGGCGCGGGACGTGAAGGCCGGCATCGCCGCGGGCGTCGAGGTGCGCCTCGCGGACTCGGTGCCGCTGAAGATGGTCGTGTCGGACCGGGAGCGTGCCATGGTGCCCCTCGACATGACGGACTCCGGCGGTGAGCCGAGCGCCATCGTGGTGCACCGCAGCGGTCTGCTGACGGCCCTGGTCCACCTCTTCGAGAGGGAATGGGCCGAGGCCCGGCCCCTGTACGCCACCACCACGGGAGTGCGCGCGCAGCCGACCACCGATCAGCAGCCGACCGAGGGGGAACTGGAGGTCCTCGCCCTCCTGCTGGCAGGGGTCTCCGACCGGCGGGCTGCCTCCCAACTCGGCCTCTCCATACGCACCGTGGAGCGGCGGACGCGTCGTCTCATGGACCTCGCGGGCGCTGACTCGCGCCTGCAACTGGGGTGGCACGCGGCACGCGCGGGCTGGCTCTGACGTCCTGACCGGTCCTGAGCGCCCCCTCCTCGACGACCTCGATCCGGCCGAGGCTGCGGCGTGCGGCCCGGGTTTCCACGGTGCTGAGGAACCTGTAGACGGGACCGCGTGTCGGAAAACCGACATGCGGGAATCCCGTCACGCGCGGCATCACTCCACGATCCGGATGTCTGCCAGGCTGCAGCGGCAGCACGGCATGTTCACGGTTTCGAGTGGGGAGATCCATGCGCTCCATAACGCGTATAGCCATGGGCGCGGCTACCGCCGCCGCCCTGGCCGTCACGGCGGTCGCGCCTTCCGGGGCGGCGGATACGCCGCCTGACGGCGCCTCGAGGAAGAGACCTGTCATCGGCAGCGGGGCCGGGGCGACGGGCGGCAAGCAGACGACGGTCACGCTCGTCACCGGCGACAAGGTGGTGGTGACCACCGACAGGTCGGGCCACAGCTCCGCGGCCGTACTGCCCCGTGAGGACGGCACGCAGCCGATGGTGCAGACGTACCAGATGGGCAAGGATCTCTACGTCTACCCCGAGGACGCCTCCACGGCGATCGCCGAGGGCAAGGTCGACGAGCAGCTGTTCAACGTCACCGGGCTCATCCGTCAGGGATACGACGACGCGCACACCGACACGCTGCCGCTCATCGCCACCTACCGGAACAGTGTGGACGTCGCGAAGAGCGCGCCTGCAGCCCCTCGCGGTTCCGAGCGGGGCCTGAGCCTCCCGGCGGTGGACGGCGTCGCGCTCAAGACGGGCAAGGACACCGCCGCCACGTTCTGGCGGGACATCACCGACACCCGCTCACGTGCTGCCTCCCCGCTGAAGAAGCTGTGGCTGGACGGCAAGGCCGAGGCCACGCTGGACCGTTCCACCGCGCAGGTGCACGCGCCGGAGGCCTGGGCGGCCGGCTACGACGGCAAGGGCACCAAGGTCGCCGTGCTGGACACCGGCGTGGACGCCGAGCACCCGGACCTGGCGAGCCGGGTATCCGCGTCCAAGAACTTCACGGACTCCAAGACCACCGACGACAAGGTGGGCCACGGCACCCACACCGCCTCCACGGTCGGCGGGACCGGAGCCGCCAGCGACGGCCGCAAGAAGGGCGTCGCCCCGGGTACCTCCCTGCTCATCGGCAAGGTCCTCAACGACCAGGGCTACGGTCAGGACTCCTGGATCATCGCCGGTATGCAGTGGGCCGTCGACCAGAAGGCCGACGTCGTCTCCATGAGCCTGGGCAACCCCACGATCGGCGACTGCGCCGACCCGATGGCCCAGGCCACGCAGCAGCTCTCGCAAAACACCCACACCCTGTTCGTCGTCGCCGCCGGCAACGCCGGTTCGGCCACCGAGACCGTCTCCTCGCCCGGCTGTGTGCCCGGCGTGCTGACCGTCGGCGCCGTCGACCGTGACGACACCACCGCGGCGTTCTCCAGCCGCGGTCCCGTGGCCGTCACCCACACCCTCAAGCCCGAGATCGCCGCTCCCGGCGTCGACATCTCGGCGGCCAGTGCGGGCGGCCGCGGCGTCTACGCCTACCGCACGATGTCCGGCACCTCCATGGCCACCCCGCATGTCGCGGGCGCCGCGGCCGTCGTCCGTCAGGCCCACCCGGACTGGACCGCGCAGCAGATCAAGGCCGCCCTGGTCTCCTCCGCCCGCACCGGAGGCAAGGTCGCCGGCGCCGACGAGACCGGCGGTGGCGTCCTCGACGTGTTCGGCGCGGTGAACCAGAAGGTGCTCTCCGCGCCCGCCGTCCAGGCCGGCAGCTTCAACTGGCCGCAGGACGCCTCGGACCGCACCACCATGCAGGTGCCCTTCACCAACACCGGCAAGAGCGACCTCACCCTGAGCCTGAAGGTCAGCGGTGTGCACGGCAACGACGGCAGCGAGGTCCGCTCCGGCATCGTCAGGCCGGCTGAGGCCAAGGTGAAGGTCCCCGCGGGCGCCACCGCTCAGGTGCCACTACGGATCGACCCCACCGCCCGTCTGACGGACGCACAGTACGGTGCGGTCACCGGCCGGATCCTCGCCACCGGCGACGATGTGCATGTCTCCGTGCCCGTCACGCTCTACGTCCAGCCGCAGACGGTCGCCCTCCGGGTGAAGGTCATCGACCGTGACGGCAAGCCGGCTACCGGTTCCTCCTCCCTGGACCTCGTCAGCCTCGACACCGACAGGGGCGAGCGCCGCAACAACAGCGGTGCGACCGACCAGGCGTACAGCGTGCGCCCTGGCGACTACTCCCTCAGCAGCTTCGTGACGACGTACGGCGCGGACAACGCGCCCGAGTCGGCGAGCTACCTTGCGAACCCGCAACTGCGGATCACCCATGACACCACCGTGGTCCTCGACGCCCGCAAGGCCCACCAGGTGAGCGTGCGCACGGACCGTCCCTCGACGGTGACCAACACGACGCTCAGCTACGCCCGCACGTGGGACGACACCTGGGAGATATCCGGGTCGCTCGTGGCCGACAACACGGTCCAGAAGTTCTACGCGGACATCGACGGACGTGCCGGGAACGGCACCTTCGAGTTCCGGCCCACCTGGCGTGCCTCCGGCTCCGAGGGCGGCTCGCCGTACGTCTACAACCTGTCGTTCCCGACGCCGGGTCCGCTGCACTCCGACCAGGTCCACCGGCCCAAGGACGCCAAGCTGGCCCAGGTCGCCGAAACGTGGAACGCCATGGGGAAGGAGGCCGACTACCTCGACGCGTTGTTCCTGCGCCCCGCCGGTAGCAGCGGCTCCTACCTCCCCGTGAGCGCGTTCGCCGCATTCCACGTGCCCGGTACCCGCACCGCCTACTACACGACCGGCGACGACGCCTGGTACCACGGCGCGATGACCAGCTTCCCGTTCGCCGCGTTCATGGGCGACCAGGAGCGCAGCTACCGGACCGGGGAGCGGCGTGCCGAGAAGTGGTACGGCGGCGCCCTGCGGCCTGGCGCGGCGCGCGACGCCGACGGCAAGCTGATGCTGGCCGCCGAGCGGCAGGGCGACCTGATGGGCTTCCAGAACGCGCTCTGGGTCGACGGATCGGGCGACCACTGGTCCTACGGCGGGTCGTTCGGCGACCTCGGCAACCTGGAGCTGAAGCGCAACGGTGAGCGGATCGGCGGCAGTTACGATCCGTACGGCGTGTTCCAGGTGCCGGACGAGGACTCCGCGTACGAGCTCACCCAGAAGCTGGAGAAGATCTTTTCCGCGGACCGGAACTGGCTGCGCTCCACCGCTGTCACCACCACGTGGAGCTTCCGCTCCCACCGGGAGCCGCACGTCTACTCGCGCGGCCTGCCGATCCTCTCCCCGGCGTACGACCTGCCGGTGGACGGCCTGAACACCCTGCCCGCGAAGAGCGGCATCAAGGTCGGTCTGTCGGTCGAGGGACACGCCGGATACACCCCGGGCGCGATCACAAAGGCCTCGCTGTCCTACTCCTACGACAGCGGCGCCACCTGGATCCAGGCGCCGACCCAGAAGAAGGACGGCAAGTGGACGGCCGTCCTCGACCACACCGGTGCCACCGGCAAGCAGGTCATGACGAAGGCCGAGTTCACCGACGCCAACGGCAACGCGGTCACCCAGACCATCACCCGCGCCTACGACGTCCGCTGACCCCGCGGCCTCTCGCCGGGCAGCCGTACTGCTCGTGTGATCCGTACGGATAGCGGCGGGGCGCGCCGAGAAGGGCGCCTGACAGGCAGATGCCTGTCAGGCGCCCTTCTTCGCATGGACATGGACAAGGACAAGGACGGATCTCAGTAGCCGCGCCAGACGTTGTCGAACGCCGCGTCCTCGATCGCCCTGCGCTGTCGTACGGCCTGCAGCTCCTGAACGGCGTTCCCGACGGCGGCCAGTACCGCCGCGACCGTGTCCCCGGCGGGCTCGGGCGTGTCATCGGCCGGCTCGTCCCGGATTCCGGCGGCGACGGCCAGGGCGACGAGTACGGGTTCGCCCGTCGCCCAGCGCTCCTCGGCCCGGTGCCGGGCCGCCGAGTCGACCGGCTCCGTCCGCCCGCTCCGCAGTGGATTCCGAAGGCCTCGCGGCCGGGTCGTCAGCCCCTCCCGCTCCAGCTCGTCGACGTACGCCGAGGACAGCCCGCGGCCCCGGCGCCACAACCAGTCCTCGACCGACTCGTACGGCTCCTGTCGCACGAGAGCCGTGGCGGCTTCATCCAGCAGGCGGTCCCCGGTGGGCGCCTGGGCGCTGGGCAGGATGTGGTCGCCGTCCACGATCAGGGCCTTGGCCTCGATGAGATCGAACACCTCGGCCCCGGCGAGCGCCAGCGACAGCTCGCCCTGCTCCACGGGGTGGTCGGGTGTCTCGGCCAGGGCAACGATCGCGAGGTCCCGTGCGGTGGTCATGAGCGGCTCCACGTCAGTCGGCCGAGTGCGGGGCGAGAGCGTCGGCGGCTCCCCGGTCGATTGTCGCCGCGCTCCGGGCGCTGCGTGCCCTTTTACCACCATGTCGTCCGGGAATCGGATCCGCAGCATGGAGGGGGCCAGAAGATCGTCATCTGTGCGGGGGAGAGATCCATCCCCCCGGCATCGGTTTCGTTCCGGGCCGGGCCGGAGGCGTGCTCAGCGGCTCCTGAAGGCATCGAGGATGCGCTCGGCGGCCAGCGTGGCGGTGAGCTGTCCGTCACGGACCTGCTGTTCGAGATCCGGTGTCAGGGAGCGGACCGCCGGGTCGGTGTGGAGTCGGCCGAGGAGCTCGTCATGGACCATGGCCCATGTCCAGTCGAGCTGCTGATCGCGCCGGCGGGCGGCGAGGCGCCCGGCGGAGTCGAGCAGGGCGCGGTGCTGTTCGAGCCGTTCCCAGATGGTGTCGAGGCCGGTCGACTCGCGTGCGCTGCAACTGAGCACGGGCGGTGTCCAGAAGGCGTCCTTTCCGTGCATCAGGCGCAGCGCGCCCGCCAACTCCCTTGCCGCTGTCTGCGCGTCGCGCTCATGCGGGCCGTCGGCCTTGTTGACGCTGATCACGTCGGCCAGCTCGAGGACGCCCTTCTTGATGCCCTGAAGCTGATCGCCGGTACGGGCGAGGCTGAGCAGCAGGAAGGAGTCGACCATGTTCGCGACCGCGGTCTCGGACTGGCCGACGCCGACGGTCTCCACGAGCACCACGTCGTAGCCGGCGGCTTCCATCACGATGATCGACTCGCGCGTCGCCTTGGCGACACCGCCGAGCGTGCCGGCCGTGGGGGAGGGGCGTATGAAGGCCGCCGGGTCGACGGCCAGGCGCTCCATGCGGGTCTTGTCGCCGAGGATGGAGCCACCGGTCCGGCTGGACGACGGGTCGACGGCGAGCACGGCGACCCGGTGCCCGAGACCGGTGAGCATCGTGCCGAAGGCGTCGATGAACGTCGACTTGCCCACGCCCGGCACACCGGTGATCCCGATCCTGCGGGACCGTCCGCTGTGCGGCAGCAGCTCGGTGAGCAACTCCTGGGCCAGTGCCCGGTGTTGGGGCCGGGTGGACTCGACGAGCGTGATGGCGCGAGCGACGAGCGCCCGCTTCCCGTCGAGAACGCCCTTGACATAGGTGTCGAGGTCGATGGCCATGGACTCACCGGCTCACAGGTCGTCGTGCCCGAGCCCGGCCGCCAGCCGCGTCACCAGGTCGTGGGCGGCATCCGGGATCACCGTGCCGGGCGGGAACACCGCGGCCGCTCCCATCTCCAGGAGCGTCGGCACGTCCTGCGGCGGGATGACACCACCCACCACGATCATGATGTCGCCGCGCCCCTCCTCGGCGAGTGCCTCGCGCAGCGCCGGTACGAGGGTGAGGTGACCGGCGGCCAGCGACGACACCCCGACGATGTGCACGTCCGCCTCGACGGCCTGCCGCGCCACCTCGGCCGGGGTCTGGAAGAGCGGGCCGACGTCCACGTCGAAGCCGAGGTCGGCGAAGGCGGTCGCGATCACCTTCTGGCCGCGGTCGTGGCCGTCCTGGCCCATCTTGGCGACGAGGATGCGCGGCCGACGCCCCTCGGCCTCGGCGAAACCGTCGACGCGAGCCCGGGTGCGATCCACCGACGGCGACTCGCCTGCTTCGTTCCGGTACACACCCGAAATCGTACGGATCTGCCCGGCGTGGCGCCCGTACACCTTCTCCAGGGCGTCGGAGATCTCCCCGACGGTCGCCTTCGCGCGGGCCGCGTTCACGGCCAGCTCCAGCAGGTTGCCCTCGCCGGCCGCCGCCCGGGTGAGGGCGTCGAGTGCGTCCTGGCAGGCGGTGGCGTCGCGTTCGGCGCGCAGACGGCGCAGCTTGGCGATCTGCTGCGAGCGCACCGAGGAGTTGTCGACCTTGAGGACCTCGATCTGTTCGTCGGAGTCCACCCGGTACTTGTTCACCCCGATCACCGGCTGCCGCCCGGAGTCGATCCGTGCCTGCGTACGGGCGGCGGCCTCCTCGACGCGGAGTTTGGGAATGCCCGCGTCGATGGCCTGCGCCATGCCGCCCGCGGCCTCGACCTCCTGGATGTGCTGCCATGCGCGGCGGGCCAGGTCGTAGGTCAGCTTCTCGACGTACGCGCTGCCGCCCCACGGGTCGATGGCCCGGGTCGTGCCGGACTCCTGCTGGATCAGGAGCTGCGTGTTGCGGGCGATGCGCGCGGAGAAGTCGGTGGGCAGCGCCAGCGCCTCGTCGAGGGCGTTGGTGTGCAGCGACTGGGTGTGCCCCTGGGTCGCGGCCATCGCCTCGACACAGGTACGCGTGACGTTGTTGAACACGTCCTGCGCGGTCAGCGACCAGCCCGACGTCTGCGAATGGGTGCGCAGGGAAAGGGACTTGGCGTTCTTCGGGTCGAACTGCTTGACCAGCTTCGCCCACAGCAGCCGTGCGGCCCGCAGCTTGGCGATCTCCATGAAGAAGTTCATGCCGATCGCCCAGAAGAAGGAGAGGCGGGGTGCGAACGCGTCCACGTCCAGGCCCGCCTCCCGTCCGGCGCGGAGGTACTCCACGCCGTCGGCGAGGGTGTACGCCAGCTCCAGGTCGGCTGTCGCACCCGCCTCTTGGATGTGGTAGCCGGAGATCGAGATGGAGTTGTAGCGCGGCATCCGCTGCGAGGTGTACGCGAAGATGTCGGAGATGATCCGCATCGACGGCTTCGGCGGATAGATGTAGGTGTTGCGGACCATGAACTCCTTGAGGATGTCGTTCTGAATGGTCCCCGCCAGCTTCTCGGGCGGTACGCCCTGCTCCTCGGCGGCCACGATGTACAGCGCGAGTACGGGGAGCACGGCGCCGTTCATCGTCATCGACACGGTCATCCTGTCCAGCGGGATGCCGTCGAAGAGCTGCCGCATGTCGAGGATCGAGTCGATCGCGACACCTGCCATGCCGACGTCACCGGTGACCCGTGGATGGTCGCTGTCGTAGCCGCGGTGCGTGGGCAGGTCGAAGGCGACCGACAGGCCCTTCTGGCCGGCCGCGAGGTTGCGCCGGTAGAAGGCGTTCGACTCCTCGGCCGTGGAGAAGCCCGCGTACTGGCGGATCGTCCAGGGCTGGTTCACGTACATCGTCGGGTACGGGCCGCGCAGGTACGGGGCGACGCCCGGGAAGGTGTCGAGGAAGTCGAGGCCCTCCAGATCCTGCCCGGTGTAGAGCGGCTTGACCGTGATGCCTTCGGGGGTCTCCCACAGCAGGTCGTCGCCGTCGGTGGCCCGCTTGACCGCGGTGCGCCAGTCGTCTGCGCCGGCGCCGACGGCCGGTGTCCCGAGCTCTACCGCCGAGAAGTCGGGGACGGAAGGGATGGACATCAGGACACTCCCATGCGGTCGAGCGTGGCGGAGAGCACGGCCACGGCGTCACAGCCGGCGAAGACGTACGTGTCGACCCCGGCATACGGTCCGGGCCGGCCCGCCAGGGACACGTGCCGCGCGCCCGCGGCCCGCAGAGTCCCGGCGGTCGCCTCGGCCTGCTCCTCGTACACCGTGTCGCTGGAGCACAGGCACACCTCCTGGGCCCCGCTCTCCTCGAACGTGCCGTCGATGACGGCCTCGATGCCGCCCGCCTGGAACAGGTTGGCTGCGAAGGTGAGGCGCGCGGTGTGCGCGGTGGCCGGGCCCAGCGCGGCCAGATACACCCGGGGGCGGCAGCCGGTCGCCGCGAGGTGGCCGTCCGAGCGGGCCCGCAGAGCCTCGAACGCCTCGTCCCGCCGCACGCGGGGCAGGCCACCGGAGGGCGGAGCCTCGGCGGGCACGCGCTCGACCGGCTTCTCGCCGAGGTGCGGGAACTCGCTCACGCCGGTGATGGGTTCACGCCGATGGGCGAGCCGCACGCTGCGTGCCGCCCAGGTCTCGGCGAGCCGTTCGCGGACGAGACCGGAGCGCAGGGCAGCGGCCTGCCCGCCCTCGCGCTCGATGGTCCGGAAGAACTCCCAGGCGGCGTGGGCGAGTTCATCGGTCAGCCGCTCCACGTACCAGGAGCCGCCCGCGGGATCGATCACCCGGGACAGGTGCGATTCCTCGATGAGGATCGTGGAGGTGTTGCGCGCGATACGGAGGGCAAACCCGTCGGGCACACCGATCGCGCTGTCGAAGGGCAGTACCGTCACCGCGTCCGCACCGCCCACGCCGGCCGCCAGCGTCGCGACCGTGGTCCGCAGCATGTTCACCCATGGGTCACGCCGCGTCATCATCACCGGCGACGTCACGGCGTGCTGCAGCTGGGCGCCCGCCTGCGACGCCCCGCACACCTCGGCGACCCGGGCCCACAACCGGCGCGCGGCGCGCAGCTTGGCGACGGTCAGGAACTGATCGGCGGTCGCGGCGAACCGGAACTCCAGCTGAGCCAGGGCCTGTTGAGTGCTGAGCCCCGCTTCGGTGAGCTCGCGCAGGTATGCGACGCCGGTCGCCAGCGCGCAGCCGAGTTCCTGTGCGGCCGAGCCGCCCGCCTCGTGGTACGGCAGGGCGTCCACGGTCAGCGCGCGCAGTCCCGAGTACTGCCTGGCGCACAGCGCGGCCAGCTCGGTGACCGGCGCGCCGTCGTAGCGCAGCCCGGTGCGGGCCTCGTGGCCCAGCGGGTCCGCGCCGAGGTTGCCGCGCGCCGCGTCCGGGGCGATGCCCGACTCCTCGTAGAGGCGCAGCAATTGACGTGCGGCAGCGTCGACTTCGGCGCCGGCGTCGAGGACGATCGGAGCCAGATCCAGATAGACGCCGTCGAGGGCGCCGGGCAGCGCGGAGACGGGAATGCCGGAGGAGCCCACGGTGAGCCACAGAGAGGTGACGCCGTTCTCCAGGTCGGCCAGTACGGCCGCCGGGTCGGCGGCAGTGTGCCGTTGGCGCACGTCCCAGCCGCCGACGCTGTTCCCCTCGGCGCGTCCGCCGCGCACGAACGGCGCGAAGCCGGGCAGGCCGGTGGCAGGAGCGTCATCGCGCGCGGTGTACAGAGGGCGGGCGCGGAGCCCGTCCTCCAGCGCGGTGGACAGGGCGTCTTCCGCCGCGGAGCTCGAGACTTCCTTGCCCGACCTGTGCAGGACACCCGAGACCAGGTGCTGCCACTGCTCATATGTCGCGTCAGGAAACTCGGCCGCCAGGGAGAGCCCGTCGTCAGGCAGGACCGTCATGCTCGGATGCTAGGTCAGACCGACAGAAGAGCAGCACACCGTAGGGGTGTGACCTTGTTCTCCTTGCCCGGGGGGCGTGGGTCGTCTATTGGCCGGGAACCGGCTGCTGTCCGTGCATGACACGCATGGCATCGGCATGCATGCATGCCGGCTCTCGGTCGTCGCAGTCAAACGGCGCTGTTCGCACGCGAGTTGTTCCGCCGCCCAGTCGTCACCGACTGACGTTCTTCGCCGTTCACGCTGACGCAGGGCACCGTTGCCGACTCGCCGGGGCGCGGCGTATCGGCAACGGTGTCACCACCCGTGTCGTTCAGCCCTGTTGCTCGGCCGGGTGCTATTCGACCGCTCGATGTCCGGTCGCCTGCCGCTCGGCGACCCGGCCGCGGACCGCGAACCAGCCGATCACCAGGCCGATGGCGATCAGCGGGACACAGGCCACCGACCAGGCGGCGTCGCCGCCGTCGACGCACATGAGCACCACGACGACGCCGAGGAAGGCGAGCGTGAGCCAGGAGGTGAAGGGCGCGCCGGGCAGCCGGAAGGCGGGGCGCTCCAGCTCGCCGCGCAGCGCCTTGCGACGCAGCACCATCTGGCAGACCATGATCATCACCCAGGTGCCGATCATGGTGATCGCGGAGAAGTTCAGCACGATGGAGAACGCCCGCTCCGGCACGACGTAGTTGAGAACGATGCCGAGGATGTAGCAGCACGCGGTCAGCAGGACGCCGCCGAACGGCACGCCCCGCTTGTTCATCTTCGTGGTGAAGGCGGGCGCCGAACCGGCCAGGCCCATCGAACGCAGCACGCGGCCGGTCGAGTAGAGACCGGAGTTGCAGCTGGAGAGAGCCGCCGTGAGGATCACGAAGTTCATGATGCCGCTGATACCGGGAATGCCCAGCTTGCCCATCAGCGTCACGAAGGGCGACTCGCCGGCCTTGTACGCGGTCCACGGCAGCAGGAGGACGAGCAGCAGCACGCTGCCGACGTAGAAGAGCACGATGCGCCACGACACGGAGTTGATGGCGCGCGGGATCACCTTGCGCGGGTTCGCGGTCTCGCCGGCGGCGATGCCGACCATCTCGATCGCGGCGTACGCGAAGACGACGCCCTGGATGAGCACGACGGCGGCGAGCAGGCCGTTGGGCAGCATGCCGCCGTTGTCGGCGATCAGCTGCGGGCCCGTGCCGTGGCCGTCGACGGGGTGCCGGCTGGCCAGCAGCCAGCAGCCGATGGCGAGGAACGCCAGGATCGCGGCGACCTTGATGATCGAGAACCAGAACTCGAACTCGCCGAACCAGCGCACCGAGATGAGGTTCGCGACAAGCACCACAAGCAGCGCGAACAGGGCCAGCGTCCACTGTGGAATGTCCCGGAACGCCGCCCAGTAGTGCAGATACATCGCCACCGCGGTGATCTCCGCGATGCCGCTGCACACCCAGTGCAGGAAGTAGACCCAGCCCGCCGTGTACGCGGCCTTCTCGCCGAGGAACTCACGCGAGTACGAGACGAACGAACCGGACGTCGGCCGGTGCATCACCAGCTCGCCCATGGCGCGCGAGATGAAGAAGGCGAACAGGCCGGTGAGCGCGAAGATGACGACCAGCGACGGGCCGGCCGCGTGCAGCCGCTCGCCGGCGCCGAGGAAGAGGCCGGTGCCGATGGCGCCGCCGATCGCGATCATCTGGACCTGGCGGTTGCGCAGACCGGCCGTGTAACCCCCCTCGCGGATGGTCCCGGCCGCGCCGGTCGCGCTGCCCCCGGTCGCAGCGGCAGGGGCCTGCGCCGGCCGGGCCTGCGGCTCGGCTTGTGCTGTGTGCTCCATGTTTCTCCGACGTGCATAGCGGTACACCGCACCCCCGCGCACGCGAAAGCGAACGCCGGCAAGCGGCGCGGCATACCTGTTGGACAGGGCCCGTCCCCCCGTACGGCGGGCCGGCAGAGCGGGACAGCGGCGGACCTGGCGTGATGCTGTGCGGATCACGCCAGGAACGAAGCGTCCCGGTGGGGCGCCGCGGGATGACCACGCGGCGACAAGCCACCTTAAACCGTTTCCTGGGGCAACTTTTCCCAGGTGGAAAGCGCCCCTACGAAGAGGGCCGGTCGGTCAGCCCGAGCAGCGAAGCGGCCTGCGCCCCACCGGACTCCGCGACCACCTCGGCCACCGTCTGGGCGGGCCTGACCGGAGCGAACGTCACCACGCCCGCATCCGACACGACATATCCGTACACAGCGGGACGCGGAAGGCTGTTGTAGTGGAAATGGGTCGAAAAGTAGTAGGCCCCGGTGTCGTACAACGCGACCAGATCACCGGGCGCCAGCTCGGGCAGCTCCCGCTCCCGCGCCACCAGATCCCCGGCGAAGCAGCACGGCCCGGCGACGTCCTGCACCAGCGGCTCGGTCGTCCTGGACCGGCCGTCGGCGTCGTACGCGCCCACGCGCAGCGGCCACGACTCGGGCACGAACACGGTGCGCGTGGCCACCTGCGCCCCGGCGTGCGTGACGGCGATCCGCCGGCCGCCGGAGGTCTTGGTGTACTCGACGTACGCCATGATCAGCCCCTGCTTGGCCAGCAGCGAACGGCCGAACTCGGTGACGAGCGTGTAGCGCCCGTCGAACAGGCCGGGCACAGTCTCTCGCAGCAGCCGCGCGTACTGCGCGAAGGCCGGGGTCACCTCGTCCGAGGCGAAGTTCACGGGCAGGCCGCCGCCGATGTCGAGGGTGTCGATCTGCTGCCGGCCGACGTGCGCGTTGATCTTCTCCGCCAGCTCGTACGCGGCCCGCACCCCTTCGGCCATCAGTTCCAGGGCGACACCCTGGGAGCCGGTGTGGGTGTGCAGCCGGGTCATCCACGGGCGCAGCCGGTAGGCGTCGAGCACCCACTGTTCCGCGCCCTCGTCGCGCAGCGCCACGCCGAATTTGGACGTCGCCGTCGCCGTGCTCATCGCCCCGATCGAACCGCTGCCGACCTGCGGGTTGACCCGCAGCCCCACGGGCGCGCAGCCGACGCCGAGATCGGCGACGACGGCGTCGACACGGTCCAGCTCCTGCGGGTTGTCGGCGTTGACCGCGATGCCGTGGGCGAGAGCGTCGCGCAGCTCGTCCATCGTCTTGGCCGGGGAGTCGAAGACGATCCGCTCGGCGGGGACGCCCGCGGCGCGGGCCAGTTCCAGCTCACCCACGCTGGCCACCTCCGCGCCCACACCCTCCTCGTTCAGCAGCGCGAGGACCGGCACCAGCGAGGCGGCCTTCACCGCGAACGTGTGCTGCACCGAGACCCCGTCGAAGGCGAACGCCTCGCGCAGCTCGCGGGCGGCGCCACGGATCCCTTCCACGTCGAGCAGGCCGAGGACCGGCGCCTGCGCACCGACCAGGCCCTGCGTGGCGGCGGCGCGCACGGCCGCCTCCCTGCGGACGACGGATTCCGGGGCCATGGTCATGGGGTGTTCCTGCCTTCTCACTGCGCACTGCCGGCTACGTGCCCGGCGGATCGTTCGCCGGGCGGGCCGCCGACTCCGGCGGCCGCGGGCGGTGTCCACGCCACCGGCTCGTCGCCAGTGCGCTCCGCCCCGGTTCACTGTGCAGCCCCGAGCCCCGCGCTGTCTGCGTGCTCCGGCACGAAGTCCGGGCCGCTCCCGTCGTGGCCGCGCACAAGCGTCGGGCCCCGCCCACGTCTCCATGGTGCGCCCGCACGATGCGGAGGAGGAGGTCGTGGTGCGCCCGCACCACACCCGTTCAGGGCAGCGGGATCAGCCCGGCCCGCCGCAGCCCCAGCTCCACCAGCAGCCGCACGTCGGGATCGGTGAGGTCGATGCCGCACAGCTCACCGGCGCGGCGCAGCCGGTACCGCAGCGTATTGGTGTGGACCCCCACATAGCGGGCGGTGGCCGCCGCGTCACCGAAGAACACCAGGTGCGCGGCGACGGTGCGCGGGAGGTCAGTGCCGTGCCGCTCGTCGTGCTCGAGCAGTGCGGCCACCGCGTCGGCGGCCGACGGCACGTGCTCGGCGACCGCATCGGTCACCCGGAGCGCGTCCATGGCGAACCGGACGTCCTCGGCGCCGGCCGTCTCGGGCCCGCCGCGCTCGCGCAGCACCCGCAGCACCTGGGCGGCCCCCGCACGGGAGGCGGCGGCGTCGCCGAGCCCTCCGACGGCGGGCCCCACCGCGACCAGCGGCCGCACCCCGGCGCCGCGCAGTACGGCGGCCAGGTCGCGTGCCAGCCGGTCCACGCCGTCCCCCGCCCCGGTCCCGGCCACCAGGATGTCGAGCCGGTCGCCGTCGCGGTGAGCGAAGGCCGGGGTGTGATGCGCGGCGACGCGAAGGGAGGCCAGATGGAAGGCCCGGTCCAGTACGTCCGGTGCGATCGCGGTCGCGGTGGCGGCCATGAGTACGGTGCACGCCTGTCCGGCCTCGACCCCGAGCACGGCCGCCGCAGCGGACACGTCCGGCGGGCGCTCCTCGAACAGGGCCCGCACCGCGTACCGGCGGCGGCTGGCGGTAGTCCGGGACCGCAGCCGCTGGTGCAGCAGATGAGGTACGGCGATGACGGCCGCCTGCCGCAGCGCGTCCCGGGCCCGGGACGGCAGCGGTTCACCGTCGGCGGCCGCCCACAGCGACCCGAGGATCTCGTCGCCGGCCCGCACGGCGACGGCGAGGCGTTCGGGGAACCGCGCGTCCGCGGGCCGGTGCACCACGTCGCCGCTCGCCCACAGCGTGGTGAGGAAGCCGCTCTCGGCGAGTTCGGTCACCCGCCAGCTCGGCACCCGGCGGCCCAGGATCGTCAGCCTGCGCAGCGGGTCGGCAGTGTCGGCGGTCGGGGAGTACGCCAGGACGTTCGACTCGGGGTCCTCGACGGTGATCGCGCCGCCCACCAGCGCCGCCAGCGCCAGGGCGAGCCCCGGCAGATCACCGAGCGCCACATCGGCCGACGCCTCGCTGGGCGCCGCCGTACCGGTACGGGCGATGGCCGCCCGCAGCAGCCCGATCAGCTCACCCCACTCGATCCACGGGGCCCGGGCGAGCAGGGCGGTCGACACCTCGTCGGCCGCCTCGGCGAGCGACGGCGCGATCCCCTGGGGGCCACGCCGCAGCACCACGGCCGCCGCCCCGGCGCGGTCCGCCGCGCGCAGCACGCCCGCGGCACCCGGCGCGGACGTGTCGACGCCGGGCGCGATGAGAATCCGCCCCCGTGCCTGCAAGGTCTCGCCCTCGTCGAACACCCCGGCCCCGCTCACCGGCACGTCCGTGCCGCACGGCGCCCGCAGCACCTCGACCACGTCCGGCCCGGCCACACCGACGGCCTGCCCCAGCGTGGGCGAACCACCGCCGTGCGCGGCGGCGGCATCGGGCGAGGAGGGAGGGCCGGGCGGGGGAAGCTGCATGACCCAAGTGTCACCGATGCCGCCCGGCCGACGGCCCGGGGACAGCGCTCGCCCGGCTCCGGAGCCGGTCACGGCGCTGCCTTCCACCACTGTTTCGGCCGGGTGAGGCCGAGGGGTGTCCCGGGGATCACCGGGTACTCGGGCTGAGTTGTGCCGACCGTCCTCAGCGCGTTGCGGAGACATCCGCAGGGCGGCGGTCATGATCGAACGGGAGAACACAGGAGCAGCGTCGGATCGAGTGCGTGGAGAGATGGTCGTGGACACGGACGGAAAGCACAGCGCGGAGCAGCTGCACTGTCTGGTCACCGGAGCGTCCGGATACATCGGAGGGCGCCTGGTACCGGAACTGCTGGCGGCCGGTCACCGGGTTCGCTGCCTGGCCCGCTCGCCGGACAAGTTGCGTGACCACCCCTGGGCGGCCGCCGCCGAGACGGTACGCGGAGACGTCACGGACGCCGAGTCGGTCGAAGCGGCCATGCGCGGCGTCGACGTCGCGTACTACCTGGTGCACTCCCTCGGATCCGGCTCCGGTTTCGAGGACACCGATCGTCGCGCGGCCCGGATCTTCGCCGAGCGGGCGCACGCAGCCGGCGTACGGCGCATCGTCTATCTCGGAGGGCTCACTCCGCAGGACGTACCCGAGAGGGCTCTCTCCCCGCACCTGCGCTCCAGAACTGAGGTCGGTCGCATCTTCCTCGAATCCGCGGTGCCCGCCACCGTACTGAGGGCCGCTGTCGTCATCGGCTCGGGATCGGCGTCGTTCGAGATGCTGCGCTATCTGACCGAGCGGCTGCCGGTGATGGTCACCCCGAGCTGGGTGCACACCCGCACGCAGCCCATCGGGGTCCGCGACGTGCTGCGCTATCTCGTCGGCTCGGCCACCATGCCCGCCGACGTCGACCGGGCTTTCGACATCGGAGGGCCGGACGTCCTGACCTATCGGGAGATGATGCGCCGCTACTCCGAGGTCGCCGGACTGCGGCGGCGGATCATCGTGCCGGTGCCCATGCTCACCCCGCGGCTGTCCAGCCACTGGGTCGGCCTGGTGACCCCGGTACCGGCATCCATCGCCCGGCCCCTCACGGAGTCGCTTCGCCACGAAGTCGTCTGCCACGAGCACGACATCGCCCGCTACGTGCCCGACCCTCCGGGCCGGCCCCTGCCGTTCGACGAGGCCCTGGCCCTCGCGCTGCGCAGGGTACGGGAGGCGCAGGTCGCCACCCGGTGGTCGTCCGCCGCCATTCCCGGTGCGCCCAGCGACCCGCTGCCCACCGATCCCGACTGGGCCGGCGGCAGCCTCTACCAGGACGAGCGGGAACTGTCCGTCGAGGCATCCCGGGAGGCCCTGTGGAAGGTGATCGAGGGCATCGGCGGCGACAACGGCTGGTACTCCTTCCCGCTGGCCTGGGCGGTCCGCGGCTGGCTGGACCGGTTCGTGGGCGGAGTCGGCCTGCGCCGTGGACGACGTGACGCGGAGCGTCTGCGGGTCGGCGACTCGCTCGACTTCTGGCGCGTCGAGGAGATCGAGCCCGAACAACTGCTGCGGCTGCGCGCGGAGATGAGGCTGCCGGGTCTGGCGTGGCTGGAGATGTACGTCGAGACGGGCGCCGAGGGCCGTACCCGCTACCGGCAGCGCGCTCTGTTCCACCCCCGCGGCCTGCTGGGCCATGCCTACTGGTGGTCCGTCTCCCCTTTCCACGCCGTCGTCTTCGGAGGCATGGCCCGCAACATCACCCAAGCCGCTGCCAAGGGCATGAGCGCACGGAAGTAGGTCCCGCACCGGCCGCGTCCGGCACTCGTACCGCGAGCGAGACGGCGGCGAAAGCGCACACATACGTCACCGCCAGGAAGTGAGCCCGCGCGGTCAGCTGACAGCCGGCCGGCGACCGGCCCAGGGGAGTGCGAGTTCGAGGCTGCGGGACACCTGGAGCAGGAGGTCCTCCCGCCATGGCGCGGCGACGATCTGGATGCCGACGGGCAGGCCGGTGGCCTCGTCGTGGTGGACGGGGAGGGAGATCGCCGGCTGGCCGGTCACGTTGAACACCGACGTGAACACCCCCATCGGATAGCTGTTCCGTAATGCCCTCAGCGGATCGTCTTCGGTGCCCGTCCGCCAGGCACCGACGAGCGGCGGAAGGCAGGCCATCGACGGCGTCACGAGGAGGTCGAAGCCGGCGAGGAAGCCCTCGACGATGCGCCGCGACAACTGCTGTGTCCTCCGCACCCCTTCCGCGTACGCCCACGAGTCGATCGCGCGTGCCGCCTCACGCAGGACGCGATTGTGCGGCTCGACACGGTCCGGTGCCGCGAGCGTGATCCCGGCACCGCCGACGTTCCACAGGGTCGTGAACGCAGTGACCAACTCGTCGGTCGACGGCAGCGGAAGAGGGGTGTCGACGATGTGCCGCCCGGCCGATTCGAGCGTCCGAAGAGCGATGTCGACGGCTTCGATGCACGCCGGGTGCACGCGTATCCCGTCGATCGGGGAGTCGGTGAGCACACCGATCCGCAGCACGGTCGGCGGGACCGTCTTCATCGCGGCGGCGAAGGACGCCCGCGGCGTCGGCGGCGACCACCACGCGCCCGGATCGTGACGCGCCAGCACGTCGAAGGCCGCCGCGGTGTCCGCCACCGAGCGGGTGAGCACGCCGCCGGTGCCGAGACCCTCCACCTCCACGATGGCGTTCGTGACCAGGCCGCGGGTGGGTTTGAGGCCGACGAGGCCGTTGCACGACGCGGGGATCCGTATCGACCCGCCGCCGTCCTCGGCATGGGCGATGGGCGCCATCCCGGCGGCGACGGCGGCGCCCGCTCCGCTCGACGACCCGCCAGGCGTGCGGTCCGGGTCCCACGGGTTGCGCGAGATGCCCAGGGTGCCGCTCTCGGTGAAGGGCAGGCTGCCGAACTCGGAGGTCGTGGTCTTGCCGAGCAGGACGAAGCCCGCGTCCACGAACCGTCGCACGACCGGGTCCGATGCCTCGGCCGGTGTCCGCCCGGCGCCCGCGGACCCATGGGTGGTGGGCCAACCGGCGGCGTCAGCCAGGTCCTTCGCAGGTTCGGGAACGCGTCCGACCGGCTGGCCCGGCGGCCCCGGTACGGCTCGGACCTGAACGATGTCGAGTGAGCCCTGGTGCGGGATCTGCTGCCAGTTCCGGGTGACGTCGGCGCACATCGTGCAGTCGGCCAGGTGCTCAACTCATGGTGTGCGCACCCGAGTCGGGTAGTGGTCGGCGACCACCCGGCTCATCGCGCCGAGCGGATCGGCGGCGACCTGCGTGGCCGAGAAGTAGACGTTGCCGCGCACCTGTGGGTAGTGGGTGTCGAAGTCGAGGTGACGGGAGAGCTCGGCCTGGTCCTGCCACGCGGCGGGCTGTCCGGCGACACCGACCTTGTACAACGCCTCGCCTACGTAGAGCTGGACACGGGTGCCGGAGACGACGTTGGACCACCAGGGCACCAGCACGCCGTAGTCGGCGGCGGCGAACCCTATGTTCCAGTACACCTGCGGAACGATGTAGTCGATCCACTCCTCCTGAACCCACTTGCGGGTGTCGGCGTGCAGATCGTCGTAGGTCTGCACGCCGGCAGTGGTTGCCGAGCCCAGCGGGTCGGTGCCCGCGTTGCGCCACACGCCGAACGGGCTGATGCCGAACCGCGTCCGTGGCCGGATCCGCTTGATGCGCTCGGCCATCTCCCGCACCAGCAGGTCGGTGTTGTTGCGGCGCCAGGCGTCGCGGTCGGGAAAGCCTGTGCCGTAGCGGGCGTATGCGTCGTCGTCCTGGAACGTCTGCCCGGCGACGGGATACGGGTAGAAGTAGTCGTCCCAGTGGACCGCGTCGATCGGGTAGCGGCGGACCGCGTCGAGCATGGCGTCCTCGACGAAGCGGCGCACTTCGGGCAGGCCCGGGTTGTAGTAGAGCTTGCCCCCGAACGACACGACCCACTCCGGGTGGAGGCGGGCCGGGTGTGTGGGCGCCAGCGCGGTGACTTCGGTCGTGAGCGAGACGCGGTAGGGGTTGAACCAGGCATGCAGCTCCAGGCCGCGGCGGTGCGCCTCGTGCACGGCCGTCCCCAGCGGGTCCCAGCCCGGGTCGCGCCCCTGGACGCCGGTGAGGTACCGCGACCACGGCTCGTAGGGCGAGGGCCACAGGGCATCGGCGGTCGGCCGTACCTGGAACATCACGGCGTTCAGGCGCCGTTCGACCGCCACGTCCAGCAGGTCGCACAGCTCCTGCCGCTGCTCCTCGGGCGAAAGGCCCGGCGCCGAAGGCCAGTCGGTGTTGGCCACGGTGGCAATCCACATGCCGCGCAGTTGCCTGTGCCCGGCGCCGTGGCCGCCGGCTACCGGCGCGTGCTCCGTCCCGGCACCCGCAGCCGGTGTGTCCGCCGCCTGTGCGTTAACCGGCAGGGTCACGGCAGCGAGCGTGCCCGCGGCCGCGGCGGTGAAGGTTCTACGCGAGAGTCTCTCCATGTGTGCCTCCTGATCCTCCATCACGGTCCGCCGATAATGGGCCCGTTCTCTCCTTGGCGGCAACCACAAAATGGTCTAGTCCACTGTCGGATTCCTGCGGTTCTCTGCCCGGTGAGGGCTTGGCTGCGCAGTCGCCGGATCAGCTCAGCGGCGACAAGGCTGTTGGCGAAGAAACTCGTGAACTATGCCTGGTGGGCATGTCGTTCGCCGCATATTCTCCGACGGGTCGCCCCTCGACCCTGGTCTTTCCACTTACTTCGGAGTCCCCATGGTGACCCACGAGCACGAAGTCGATCGACGCACCCTGTTCCGGGTCGGCCTCGGCACGGCAGTTGCCGCTGTCGTCGGCACGGAGGTGGCGTTCCCCGCCGCTGCCGGTGCGACCCCCTTGCCACAGTTCCCCTGGATCATCGACTGCGACACCTGGGCTGCGCGGCCGCCGGCCAGCCCGATCCAGATCACCGGCAACACCACCAACAAGATCATCCTGCATCACATGGATTTCCCTAACGTCACGGACTACTCCCGTGAGCACGCCATGCAGCTGGCGCGTGACTGCCAGGACCTGCACATGGACACGAACGGCTGGGCGGACACCGGCCAGCACTTCACCGTCAGCCGCGGTGGCTACGTCCTGGAGGGTCGCCACCGCAGCCTGGAGACCCTCGCCGCCGGCGAGCACCAAGTGACGGCCGCCCACTGCCCCGGGGAGAACGGCAACGCCATCGGGATCGAGAACGAGGGCACATACATAACCGAGACCCCGCCCCCGGCACTGCTGCACTCACTGGTGAAGTTGTGCACCACGGTGTGCCGGCAGTTCCACCTGAACGCGTGGGACATCTTCGGTCACTGGGACTTCCGCCTGGGCACCGACTGCCCCGGCATCGCCTTCTACCGACTCTTCCCCCAGATTCGCAAGGGGGTACTGCATTCCATGGGCGTGTCGCCAGCCGCGGCACCGGCACGGCGCTGGCCGGACATCTGGCGGTTCGTCAACAGCCAGGTGGTACAGGTCGCCCAATACCTGCTGGTGAACGCCGGCTACAGCGACCTTTCCATCGACGGCGTGTTCAGCACCGAGATGAACACCGTCGTCGCCGACTTCCAGACCAGCCACGGTCTCGCTGTCACCCCCGACGCCACATTCGACACGGCCACCTGGGAAGCACTCGCGCCCTCCCTGGACAAGGACGCCTCCGGGCTGCCTGTCCAGGCCGTGCAGTATCTGCTCACCATCAAGGGCTACGCCGACACCGTCAGCATCACCGGCACCTATGACCACAACACCATGAAGGCGATCCAGGATATGCAGCGCCTGCACAGCCTCCACCCCGACGGCAGGGTCGACCTCAGCACGTGGTGTGCGCTGACCGGCGGCACCGTCCGTGAGGCTCTCACCCACTGAGCCATCTCCAGCCGACGGCCGACAACCGCACCCTCGATGAGCGGCCGCAAGGCCGCCCGTCCAACCTTCGCTTCCACGGCCATCACGGCGTCGACCTCGAAGCTGAGAACGCGGGCACCTGAAAACCCCGGGGGAATTCCGCTCAGTCCGGTCCGGTGACCAGGGGAAACCCGTGGTCACCGGACCGCGATGGTGTCCCGCCGAGTGGTGTGACAGCGATCTCCGCGTAGCCCTTGGTCATGGGGTGGCCACCGCGCAACTCTGTGGTGGCCCGTCGCGGCGATCGTCGCGGACAGCGTGCCCAGGCCCGCCGACCGCCAGGATCTGAGCTCCGCGCGGTATCTCCGCACGCTCGAGGAGCTGGCGGGCGGATTCGGGCGAGCGCAGGAAGTGCTGTCCCAGGTCCGCACGTACCTGGGAACCCCTGCTGCCTGCAACGCCGTGCGCGCGGCATTGGCTGCAGCAACGACGGCTGTGGCAGTGGCCGCCCTGCTGGCCCCCGCGAGCTGCCTCATAACCCACCGTCACGTCCAACGCCCCTTGTTAGGACCTCTAAGCGCAGGCTCGGTTACTCAGCGCGGCCGGTCCCGGGTGCCCAGGACGGGCGAGGGAGAGGATGCGACGCTGGAGTGAGGAGCCCGCGAGTGGAGGTCCGAGCGCGTCACATCCGGTCCTGGGCCCTCTCCTTCGGCCTGGTGACCGCGTCCCGGTACGGCTCAATGGCTGCGGCGCAGATCCGAGCGGTCAGTCTGTGAGACCGCCGGCCAGGGGCACCACTCACCGAGCGTCGCCAGGCGGCGTTACCGCGCGGATCCGGCCCGCCGGGACCAGGGCCGCGCGACCAACCCGGAAGGCAGGTGCGTCCCATGCGCACGTCGACCCGTATCGCCGGTGCCCTCACCGGCCTGACCCTCGCCCTCGGCGGTGCAGTCTTCGCCGCCCCCACGGTCCGGGCGGACATCCCCGCCTGCACACAGATGGCCGGACAGGCCGGAGCCACCGATTCCGGCGCCGTCACAGCGGCCTGCAGCCGTGGCGTGGTCGGAGACCTGCAGAGTTGTGTGTCCGGGCTGACCGGTGCCGGAGTGGCGGGCGGCGCCGCGACCGGTGCCTGCCGGGCTGCGGCCCACGAACCGCGTTAGCGGCCTCCCACGAACCGCGTCGGAGGACCGCTCGGCAGCCGGCCGCCGGTACCGGCCGGAGGCAGACCACGGCCCGTCTCCTCCCCGCCCCCCGGTGGGCAGCCTCGACGCCGAAAACATCGACGCCGCCCGGCTCCTCACCGACGCGCACGCGGCGTACCGATGCAGCCGTCGAGGGCGGTGACATCGTGCCTCTCCGGGGCCGGGCAGTCACCGCCCGGGCGCGGCGCCGACATCCCCTCGCGAGCCTCATGCGCAGCGCCCATGCTGAGTGGGAGGGCGCCGTCGTCTGGAGACTTGTCCTTCCCGAAGGCCGAACGAAGGCGCCTGAGAGGAGGAGGAAGTCATGCGCATGCGAAGAGTCCTGGGCCTCGCCCTGGCCGCGGCAACCCTTGCCGGCGTGAGCGCCGTCGGCGTTGCCGGCGCCGAGGCCGCCTCGTCTCCGAACATCACCAGAGACGAGTGCACGGCCGCCGGCGGCCAGGTCACGGCACGCCCCTACGCCGGCTACGTCTGCGCGATGCCTGACGGGACCTCGCAGCCGATCACTTGATCAGTCAGTGCACCGCTGGGCAACCACCCCGGCCGGTGCACCCGCCGCGGTGCGTACGGCGTGACGGCACCCGGTCCACCGTCAGGTGGCTCGCCCACGCCCGTCCCGACACCGCGGCACTCGCGATGGTGGACGCCGACCGCCTCGAAGCCCGGGCCGTCACCGCTTCGCGGCGTCCGCGACGTCATGAACACCGCGCTCGCCGCCGTCCTGAACGGCCTCGGCCACGTCGTCGTACGGTGACCGGCGAGGTTGTCCGGATTCTCCAACTGTATTGATCAGGAAGGTTGTTGACGCTCGGCAGGTCCTGAACACGGCGAAGACCTCCGGTGTGGTGGGAGTTGTCCAGGGACTCCGCACGGAGGTCTTCGTGTCCCACCGTGTTGCCCGGCGGACCGTCTTCGGCGGGCGGCTGCCGGTCCAGGGCGTCTGCTCGGGCCGACCGGTCGCGCATGGTGTGGCCCAGACGGGCACATCCCGTGCCACTGCCCACACTCAGGGCTCCACGACCACGACCGCTCCGGCCGTCCCCGACCCCCTTCCCGCGGGCCCCTCCTCGCCGCAGAGCCCCGCGTCTGCGACCCGCGCCGGATCCGTCGGCTCGGCCCCCACGGATCGGTCCGATACTGCGGCGTTCCGGCCTCGACCGTGCACCGGATCCTGGCGCGACACAGCTTGATACGGCCTGACGCGGCCTGAACCGTCCGGCCCGGCTCGACAGGCCCACCGGCCGGCTGGTCGGCCGCGCGGTGCTCCTCGACGACCCCGGGGAGGACTCCGTCGTTCGGCCCATCAAGGGCACCGGCGACAACGCCGAAAAGGATCAAGCGGAGTCGCCCCACCCCCACGTTCCGGTACGCCTCCGTGCCCCAGGCCGCCCCGATGACGGCGGTCCCGTACCCCGGCCGCGAGGCCCGGAGGAGATCCCGCATGCGCGTCTTCCTGCCCCTGACCGCCGTCACCACCGCCGCGCTCCTGCTCGTCACGGTCACCGGCGCGACTCCCGCCGCAGCGGACCGGAACCCCGACGGCACACGACTGGTCAAGGTGTCCCACGGCGACCCGTACGCGCACTGCACCATCGGCGCGAGGTCCCCCGACAGCGTCGTCTACCCGGCCACCGAGGTCGAGCCGTACCTGTCCGTCGATCCGCGCGACCCCAAGCGCGTGGTCACCGTGTTCCAGCAGGACCGCTGGAACGACGGCGGCGCCCGTGGCCTGGTGGCCGGCTGGACCACGGACGGCCACACCTTCCACCGGAGCACGCTGCCGTTCAGCCTGTGCGCGCCGGGCGGCGCGGACTTCGAACGGGCCACCGACCCCTGGGTGAGCACCGGACCGGACGGCATCGTCTACGCGAGCGGGGAGGGCGTCGACTTCACGAAGAGCACGCGCACCGGCCTCCTGGCCGTCACCTCCCGCGACGGCGGCCGCACCTGGCGGAACCTCACCACCACGCACGTCGACGGGCAGCCGTTCTTCAACGACAAGCCCTCACTCACCGCCGACCCCGTTCGCAAGGGCACCGCCTACCAGGTGTGGAATCGCCTCGACAACGCCCCGCCCGGTCCCAGCTCCCTCGACGGTCCGGGCTACATCTCCCTCACCCGCGACGGCGGCCGCACCTGGAGCGAGGCGAGGCGGTTCGTCGACACCAGCGCCGTGCCCAACACCCAGACCATCGGCCATCTGATCGTCGTCGACCGCCGCACCGGCACCCTGTACGACTTCTTCGACCGGATCACCTACGCCGACGACCTGAGCACCGTCCTCGAAGCCCGCTACGAGGTGGTCACCTCGACCGACGCCGGAGAGACCTGGAGCGCCCCGGTCACTGTGGCCCGGGACACCTCCGTACCGGAGGTCGACCCGAACGACCCCACCAAGCTGCTGCGCGCCGCGTCCACCCTGCCCAGCCCGGCCGTCGACCCCAGGACCGGCGCGCTGTACATGGCCTACGAGGGCTCGGACTTCTCCGGTGGAAAGTTCGACTCCGTCCAGCTCGTGCGGTCCACCGACCGTGGACGCACCTGGGGGACCCCGAAGCTGATCAGCCCCCAGGGCGTGCCGGCCTTCTCCCCGTCGATCGCGGTCGACGAGCGGGGCACGGTCGCGCTCACGTACTACGACCTGCGCTTCCTCAAGCCCGGCAACACCACCACCCTGCCCACCGCATACCAACTGGCCACGCTGCCGCACGGAAACCCGAAGCTCCGGACCGAACGACGGATCTCGCGGGTCTTCGACTGGCTGCAGGCGCCGTTCGCCGGGGGCTACTTCCTCGGCGACTACCAAGGCCTGGTGGCAGACGGCAGGGGAGTGCGTGCGGTACTCACCGAGACCCACTCCGGCGCACCACGGAACCGTACGGACGTGTACACCAGCCGCCTCCGCACCCGCTGACCGACGCGGACGCCGTCGGCCGGCCCGACCGCCGACGGCTGCGGACAGGCCTCGGACCCACTCCGTGACCAGCCCGATCGATGCGGTGGCCATGAGGTCGCCGACTCCGGCGAGGCCGGAGAAGGTGAGCGGGTCGGTTGGGCGGCGAGGCTTGGCCGCGTCCCGCCCGGCGGGGCGGGCCTGCTGCTCTGGGGTCGCATGAACGCGGTTTGGTTCGTGGCTGGTCCAGAAGTGGTGGTCAGAAGCGGGACAGGGGTGGGAGGAACTGGGCGGAACAGAGTGAATCGATTCTCGCTTCGAGCGAGTTGAGCCAAAGGCGCCTGCCGGGCAAAGGCCCAGGTCAGGCGCCTTTGCTCGAGCCTCTAGAAGAAGCCGAGACGCTTCGGCGAGTACGAGACGAGGAGGTTCTTCGTCTGCTGGTAGTGCTCCAGCATCATCTTGTGGTTCTCGCGGCCGATGCCCGACTGCTTGTAGCCGCCGAAGGCGGCGTGGGCCGGGTAGGCGTGGTAGCAGTTCGTCCAGACGCGGCCCGCCTGGATCGAACGGCCCGCCCGGTACGCGGTGTTGATGTCTCGGGTCCACACGCCTGCGCCGAGGCCGTACAGCGTGTCGTTGGCGATCTTGATGGCGTCGTCGTAGTCGGCGAACGAGGCGACCGAGACGACCGGGCCGAAGATCTCCTCCTGGAAGATCCGCATGCGGTTGTTGCCCTCGAAGATCGTGGGCTGGACGTAGTACCCGCCCGCCAAGTCACCGTCGTACTCGATGCGCTGACCGCCTGTCAGGACCTTCGCGCCCTCCTGCTGGCCGATGTCCAGGTAGGAGAGGATCTTCTGGAGCTGGTCGTTGGACGCCTGGGCGCCGATCATCGTGTCGGTGTCGAGCGGGTTGCCCGGCCTGATGGCCTCCGTGCGCGCGATCGCCGCGTCGAGGAACTCGTTGTAATGACCCTGCTGGATCAGCGCACGCGAGGGGCACGTGCAGACCTCGCCCTGGTTGAGGGCGAACATCGTGAAGCCCTCGAGGGCCTTGTCGCGGAAGTCGTCGTCCTTCGCCCACACGTCGTCGAAGAAGATGTTCGGCGACTTGCCGCCGAGTTCGAGGGTGACCGGCTTGATGTTCTCGGACGCGTACTGCATGATCAGCCGGCCCGTCGTCGTCTCGCCGGTGAACGCGACCTTCGCCACGCGTGCGCTGGACGCGAGCGGCTTGCCCGCCTCCACGCCGAAGCCGTTGACGACGTTCACGACACCCGGCGGCAGCAGGTCGGCGACCAGGCTCAGCCAGTAGTGGATGGACGCCGGGGTCTGCTCGGCGGGCTTGAGGACGACCGCGTTGCCCGCCGCGAGCGCCGGAGCCAGCTTCCAAGTGGCCATCAGGATCGGGAAGTTCCACGGAATGATCTGCGCCACGACACCGAGCGGCTCGTGGAAGTGGTACGCGATCGTGTCGTCGTCGATCTCGCTGAGCGAGCCCTCCTGGGCGCGCAGGGCACCCGCGAAGTAGCGGAAGTGGTCGATGGCGAGCGGGATGTCGGCGGCGAGCGTCTCACGGACCGGCTTGCCGTTCTCCCAGCTCTCGGCGACCGCCAGCTTCTCCAGATTCGCCTCCATCCGGTCGGCGATCTTGAGGAGGATGTCGGCGCGCGCGGTGGGCGACGTACGGCCCCAGGCGGGGGCGGCGGCGTGCGCCGCGTCGAGGGCGCGCTCGACGTCCGCCTCGGTGCCCCGGGCGATCTCCGTGAACGGCTTTCCGTTGACCGGGCTCGGGTTCTCGAAGTACTGGCCGAGGGCCGGCGGCACGTACTCGCCGCCGATGAAGTGGTCGTAGCGGGACTGGTAGGAGACGACTGAGCCGTTGGTGCCGGGCGCTGCGTAAAGGGTCATCTTGGCTGGCCTCCCGTGCGAGCCGCCCGCCGTTGGGCAGCTTTCGCACGGAGGCTAGGGGCGCGGACGTTGCAGATACGTTGCGTACGACGTCGGGGAGCCGGGCGCGGCCTGCTCCGCGTCGAGCTCCCTGAGGCGGGCCAGCACGGGCGGCGCGGGACGCACCGTGGCCAGCGCCCGCCACACGTCGAGATCCTCCTCGCCCCACGGCGCGTGCGCCCAGTCCGCCAGCAGGTCGGGGTCGCCCCGCGCGACGAGCGCGGCCCGCATCTCGTCGGTGAGCCTGCGCCGTATACGAACGACGGCCGGGGCCTGTGAGCCGGGGAGCAGCGGCCCGCCGAACGCGGCGGCCGCCGCCGTCACCGCACCCGTCCCCAGGCGCCGCTCGACCGTCCCGAAGTCGGACTCGACGGGGGACGCCAGACGGTAGGGGCGCGAGCCGAGGATGTCGGGGCCGAGCACCCGGCGCAGGCGCGCCAGTTCGGCCCGCAGCGTCACGGGCGTCACCGACTCGTCCTCGTACAGCGCGCACAGCAGCTCGTCGCCGGTCAGGCCCTCCGGGTGGCGGGCCAGCAGGACGAGGATCTCGCTGTGCCGGCGGCTGAGTCGGATCTTGCGTCCGGCGCTGGTGATGAGCAGGGCCTCGTCCCGGCCGAGCGCGGTGAGCCGGAGGCTGTCCGCGTCCGAGGGCGGCGGTGCGAGCAGCGCGAGCTGGGACTCCGCCGCACGGGCCACCGCCTGCACGAACGCCAGGCTGTGCGGATGGGCCAGCCCGTTCCCGCCCGTGATGTCGACGGCGCCGAGCAGCCGCCCCGAACGCGGATCGTGCACGGGGGCCGCCGCGCAGGTCCACGGCTGGACGCGCCGGATGAAGTGCTCGGCGGCGAACACCTGGACGGGCCGGTCCACCGCCACGGCCGTACCCGGTGCGTTCGTCCCCATCGCCGTCTCCGACCAGCGCGCACCCGGCACGAAGTTCATCGTCCCCGCCCGCTGCCGGGTCGTCCGGTCGCCCTCGACCCACAGCAGCCTGCCGTGCGCGTCGCACACGGCGAGCAGATGCTCGCCGTCCCGGGCGAACGTCCCCATGAGTTCACGGAACAGCGGCATGACCCGGGCCAGGGGATGCTCGGCGCGATACGCCCCGAGATCGCCGTCGCTCAGCTCCACCGACGCCGACGCGTCCGGGCTGACGTGCGCCCCGGCGGAGCGCCGCCAGGAATCGGCCACCACGGAGCGCACCGGCCGGGACATGGTCCCCGCGGCGGTGAACCTCTCGTGCGCGCGGCGCAGGACCCGGACCCGCTCGGACGGATCGGTGCCCGGCTCCAGGGCCACCCATGGATCGGTCAAGTCGGCCTCCCCGGCGGGCGATGCGGCGGTGCATCGCTGTGGGGACATCGTCGCGCCGGGGACGCATACGGACAAGCGTCCCGACACTGATCCGCACGGATGCGTCACAGTGCGTGCGCGCCGGGCAGGCCGACCCCGCTGCGGTCCTGCCCGCTCCTCAGGCGAAGTTGACCATTCGGATGTAGCGGGACCAGTCCCAGTACGGGCCTGGGTCCGTGTGGTCCGTGCCGGGGACCTCGGAGTGTCCGAGGATGTGTTCGCGGTCCATCGGAATGCCGTACTTGGCGCAGATCGCGGCCGTCACGTTGGCGGACGACTGGTAGAGGGCGTCGGTGAAGTACTCCGGCCGGTCGACCCAGCCCTCGTGTTCGATGCCGATGCTGCGGGTGTTGTAGTCCCAGTTCCCCGCGTGCCAGGCGATGTTGCGCTCGCGGACGCACTGGGCGATATGGCCGTCGGACGAGCGGACCACGTAGTGCGCGGAGACCTGCTTGGCCGGGTTCTGGAAGATGGCCAGGGCGTCGGCGTACGTCTCCTGGGTGACGTGGATGATCACGTAGTTCAGGGGATAGGTGGTGGGGCGGCTGGACGCCGTGTAGTTGGAGGTGCTGGCCGGGACGGACTCAGCGCCCGGATAGTCGACGGCCTGCGCTCCGGCAAAGGCGCGGGCGGCGGGAAACAGGGCTGCGGGCACGGCGGCGAGGGCGCCGGCCTGGAGTAACCGGCGCCGGCTCGGAAGTGGCCTTCGGTCCATGACGGGTCTGCCTCTCTGGTGGGGGCGGTGGGGCAGGGCCTTGTCAACGATCGTGTGTCGTCAGAAGGTGCGGTGGTCCGGGCGGGGGAGCGTCGCGGCGACGTCCCTCAAGTGCGCGTGCAGCCCACGGTGGGTGTCCCGTGCCGGCAGCCATTTCTTACGGAGCTTCGCCACGCACGTGTAGTTCGTGTCGCAGACGTTGGCGAGCGGAGACTCGACGGTCTGCGAGGCGAACTGGTACGCGTCGAGTTCACTGAAGCCGTAGTCGCGCTCCAGCCAGCGCACCAGGTCGAGTTGGGATATCCGGAACGCGTCCTCGAGGGGCCGCGCCGACCCCGTCGAGATGATGTGCGTGTCGGACTCGATGCGCGGCCACGGTGTGGCGACGCCCTTGAGGAGCTCGACGATCACGACGGTCCGCATGGCGCACTCGACGGCGACGCCGCACGTCTCACCCTCGCCCTGCCGCGCGTGCCCGTCGCCGAGGCTGAGCAGCGCACCCTCGACATTCACCCCGAGATAGCAGGTGACGCCCGCGCGCATCTCCGGCGAGTCCATGTTGCCGCCGTGCGCGTCCGGGACGAGGGCCGAGCGGACCTCGAGGTTCGCGGGCGCGACGCCGACCGTTCCGTGCATCGGATCCATGGGCAGCTCGACCTGGAGGTCGCTGTCGTGCGCGGTGAACCGGGCGGTGCGGCGCTCCCGGTCGAGGTGCCACATCCATACGACCTCGGGCAGCGGCGGCTGGAGTGTTGCCGTGGTGTGGGTGGACGTGAGCGCGCCGAAGAGCGGGACCGTCGTGGACGCCGCCCAGTCGCGGGCCGGTTCGACGGACACGAAGTGCACCGCGACCGTGTCACCGGGTTCGGCACCCTCGATGTGGAAGGGCCCGGTCTGCGGATTGAGGAACGGGAACTCGCACACCTGCGACACCAGGTCCTTCTCGGACCGCACCCGCCCACCGAAACAGTCCTCCGTGTACAGGTCCAGGACCGTGCCCGGCGCGATCCTGGCGACGGGTGGCGCCCCGCCGAACGTGTAGGCGTACTCGCCCGGTTCGGGCCGCACGGTCAGGATCCGGGGGTCGCTCATCGCTGTACTGCTCCGCTCTGTGAGGTGGGCGCGTCAGGGTCCGCGCCCCGGTCCAGTTCTCCGTCCGGCGCGTCGTCGTCGAGATGGACGCGTCCGGTCTCCGCGATACGTTCCGGATGGCGCCGCACGAGCACTGCGAGCACCACGATCCCCGCGAGCATCCACAAGGCGACGACCGGGCCCGCGTAGGACACCGGCGCCGTCAGCTCCGACACGAAGTCGAAGACCGGCAGGCCCGCGGCCGTCAGCAGCGCGGGCACGAAGGCGACGATGCCGA
This sequence comes from Streptomyces sp. NPDC055140, assembly GCF_053607285.1. Classification (NCBI taxonomy): domain Bacteria; kingdom Bacillati; phylum Actinomycetota; class Actinomycetes; order Kitasatosporales; family Streptomycetaceae; genus Streptomyces; species Streptomyces sp. NPDC055140. The sequence goes on from NZ_JBSGTG010000010.1 coordinate 81,217, forward strand.
GGAGCGGGAAGACGAGATGGCGCACCGGGCGCAGCGCGGAGCGACCGCGACGCAGGAAGTACCCGGCACAGGAGAGGTTCGCCACGATGTACACGCCGATGATGACCGTGACGATCACCGTCGCCAGGAGCAGGAACGCCGTCACCGGGTCGTAGGCGAAACCGAGCCCGAGCATCGCCGCGACCGCGACGACGAACTGGACGGCGACGCCGGTGACGGGGGAGCGGCGCTGCGGGTGCAGGCGCGCGAAGCCGCGCGGGAAGACGCCGATGCGGCCGAGAGCGAACGCCGTGCGCGTCGAGACGTTGGCGCACGCGTTGGCGTTCGCGATCGTCGAGTTCACCACGGCAAGGAACACCAGGACCCAGAAGAGGCCGAACGACGCGCGGGCCACGCCCTCCCACGACGCGGCGCCCTGCGCCCCGAACGTCGCGAACTTGCCGGGCCCGAAGTACACCGACATCGCGTACGTCGTCAGTACGTAGAAGAGCCCGATCGCCAGGGCCGCCCCGAGGACCGCCCGGTGCATGGTGCGCCGTGGGTCGCGGGTCTCCTCGGCGAGGGGCGCCGCCGCCTCGAACCCGGCGAACGCCAGCACCGTGTACACCGAACCGGCGAAGACGCCGCTCAAGCCCTCGTACCCCGGTGCCGTGTGCGAAGTGCCGAACACCGAAAGGGTGTTGTGGCTGCCGGCCTTCGAGATCAGCAGGATCGCGAACGCCAGGAAGACGACCACTTCGAAAGCGCCGAGCACCGTCCCGAAGCGGGCCGACGCCCGCACGCCGAAGTAGCCTGCCACAGCGATGATCACCGCTCCGGCGAGCGACCACGGCCACCACAGATCCGCGGGGTACGACGACCACTCGTTGTGCAGCGTCCCGGCCGTGGTGAAGCCCAGTTGGAGCAGAAGCAGAGGCGGCACGAGGGCCTCCACGAACACATAGCCCCAGCCGACGAGGAACCCCACGCTCGGATGGAGGCCGCGCGCGGCGTACGTCGATACGGAGCCGGCCGCGGGCAGTTCGCGTGCCAGCTCCGCCACGCACGACGCCGTGAACAGGCAGGCCACCAGCGCGATCAGCACGGACAGCGGCAGACTGCCGCCCGCGAACGCCGTACCCGCCGGGATCGACGCGGCGACCGCGGCCGCCGGCGCCATCGCCGTAATGCTCTGGAACAGGACCTCGCGCAGCCCGATCGCCCCGCGCCGCAGCCCCGTACCGCTCTGAACGCTTGCCCCCGACACCTGAATCCCCCGATCCACGTGGACGCGCGCCACCGCGCCGAGGCGGTGGCGTCCCGCGTGAATTACGTTAAGGGCCTTGGCGGTTGGGGCGGAAGAGGGCGCGGCACGCCTGTGGATAACTCGCCGGCTGTGAACAACCGCACGTCAGAGGTCCGAACCTCTGGCACTTCCCGCGTCACGGCGCAGGGGCTTCCCACGACCACCGGCGTCCTATGCGGCCACCGCCACCGGATCGTCGAGCACCGCCCGCACCACCGAGTGCGCCGCCCCCAGCAGAGGGCCGTCGGACCCCAGGCGCGACACCGTCACCCCGGCGGCCGGCGTCGCCGTCCGGCGCGTCAACTCCCGTTCCAGCGCGGGCAGTAGCCACGGAGCGAGTCGCGACAGCGCCCCGCCGAGCACGACCGCCCGAGGATCGAGGAGGTTCACCGCCCCGGTCAGTGCGATACCCAGGGCTGCCCCGGCCCCGCGCAGCGCCCGCCGCGCATCCGTGTCCCCTGCCGCGGCGCGCTCGGCGAGCAGGCCCACCCGGTCCTCGCCGGGCCCCAGCCCGGCCGCCCGCAGCACGGCCTCCTCGCCCGCGTACTGCTCCAGACAGCCGCGCCCTCCGCAGGGGCACGCCGGGCCCTCCGGGCGAACCGGAACGTGCCCCAACTCGCCCGCGAATCCACGGGTTCCGCGCAGCAGTTTGCCGTCGACGACGAGCGCGGCGCCGATGCCGATCTCGGCCGAGACGTGCAGGAAGTCGGCTGGGGTGTCCTCGCCGAGCCAGAGCTCGGCGAGGGCCCCGAAATTCGCCTCGTTGTCGACGCTCAGCGGCAGAACGGAGAGTGCCTCGGTCGGCGTCGGCAGCAGCGCGGAGACGTCCGTGTCGTGCCAGTCCAGGTTGGGCGCCCGGACCACCGTGGGGGTGCCGCGCGCGACCAGGCCCGGCACCGCGACCGCGAGGCCCGCCGGGCGCAGCCCCTCCTGTTCGGCACGGGCCGTCACCTCCCGGACCAGCACCGACAGTTCCTTCAGGACGGGTCCGGGCGCGCGCCCGCGGTTGGCGACGCGCCGCACGGCACGCGCGCGTACTGCGCCGCTCAGATCGACCGCGCACGCCGCGAGATGGTCGACGCCCACCTCGGCCCCGATCCCGGCGGGGCCGCGGCGGCTGACCGCGAGCGCCGAGCCGGGACGCCCGACCCGGCCGGGCCGCTGCGGGCCGAGCTCCTCGATCAGACCCGACCGGATCAGTTCGTCGACGAGAGTCGAGACCGCGGCCCTGGTCAGCCCGATGTGCTGGGCGACCGTGGCCCGTGACAACGGGCCGTCGGTGGCGACGGCGTGCATGACCCGCGAGAGGTTGCGCCGGCGCATGCCCTGCTGGGTGTCGGGCGTGCCGGGCCGGGGCTCGTGCAGTGGTGCGGTCATGCCTCCGGACGCTCCCATGGGGTCGGGCCGGCGCACGGGGCCGTCGGCCTTCCTGGATCCTCGGTCGGCCGGGTGGTCAGCGCGGGCCCCTGTCCAGGAGCGGGGCCGCGTCGGAGAGTACCCCGGAGATCCGTGCCAGCGCCGCCGCGTCCTGCTCCACGGGGTCGAGAACCGGCCCCTGCGCCGTGCCCCAGCGCCGGGCCACCGCCGCCGGATCCTCCCCGGTCAGCAGCCCGGCGGCCTGTGCCGCGGCGCCGAGCGCGACCAGCTCACGGGCCTCGGGCACCTGCACGGCGCGACCCGAGAGCCGTCGTACGGTCTGCTGCCAGGCCGTTCCCCGGGCGCCGCCCCCGATGAGCAGCAGTGGCACGGACAGGTCGGCGTCTGCGTCGAGGACGAGGTCGAGCGCGCCCAGGAGCGCGTGGACGGCGCCGTCGTAGGCGGCCTGCAGAAGCTGCCCTCCCGTGGTGTCGTGCCGCAGCCCGTGCAACAGTCCTGAGGCGTTCGGCAGATCGGGGGTGCGCTCGCCGTCCAGGTACGGCAGCAGCGTGATGTCGCCGCCGGGTTCCACGGCCTCGCGGTCCAGGCCGAGCAGCGCGGCGACCCGGTCGACGGCCAGCGTGCAGTTCAGGGTGCACGCGAGCGGCAGCCAGTCGCCGCGCGCGTCGGCGAAGCCGGCGACGGTGCCGGTCGGGTCCGCGGGACGATGCCGCGACACCGCGTACACCGTGCCTGACGTGCCGAGGCTGAGGACGGGGGTGCCGGGCCGGAGGCCGAGGCCGAGAGCGGCCGCCGCGTTGTCGCCCGTGCCGGCGGCCACCAACGTCCCCTTGGAGAACGGCAGTTCGCCCGAGCCGTGGACGGTGCCGGCCACCTCTCCGGGGCGTACGACCCGGGGGAGCAGCGCCGGATCGAGGCCCACGCGCGCGAGGATGTCGTCGTCGTACGACTCCGTGGCCGATGCCCACCAGCCCGTGCCCGAGGCGTCGCCCCGGTCCGTCGTGCCGTCGCCGGTCAGCCGCTGTGTGAGGTAGTCGTGCGGCAGCCGTACCGCGGCCGTGGCGCGTCCGGCGTCCGGCTCGTGCTCGGCCAGCCACGCCCACTTCGTGACGGTGAACGAGGCTCCCGGCACGCTGCCCACCCGCTCGGCCCACGCCTTGGGTCCGCCCATCTCGTTGATGAGGCGGCGGGCCTGGGGCGCCGAGCGCACGTCGTTCCAGAGCAGTGCGGGACGCACCGGCCGGCCCGCGGCGTCCAGGGTGACCAGGCCGTGCTGCTGACCTCCGACCGACACCGCGGAGGCCCGGTGCGCCGCGTCCCCGCACTGGCGCAGCGCCTCGCACAGGGCGGTCCACCACTGCTCGGGGTCGCTCTCGCGGCCCTGCCCCGCGCTCACCGTGTGCGGTGCCTGGCCGCTCGCCACGACCGCGCCCGTGGCGGCGTCGACGACCAGGGCTTTCGTGGACTGCGTGGAGCTGTCCACCCCGACGACGAGTGGTCCATCGGCTGATGACATCCGGCTCTCCCGTTCCCGACAAGACGATTCCGTGGCTGTCCGAGGTACCTGTGACAGAGCGTTCACCCAATGCTCTCCCGAGATGCCTCTTCCCAGCGACGTGTCCGCATACTAATTTGTAAAGTGCCATGACGAAATAGGCGTGACTGACGAGGAGCCGCGACATGACGTACCGACCCACCCCCGACGACAAGTTCAGCTTCGGCCTGTGGACGGTCGGCTGGCAGGGACGCGACCCGTTCGGCGACGCCACCCGCGCCGCGCTCGACCCGGCCGAGTCCGTGCGGCGCCTGGCCGACCTCGGCGCCTACGGGGTGACGTTCCACGACGACGACCTGATCCCCTTCGGGGCCTCGGACACCGAGCGCGAGTCACACGTCAAGCGCTTCCGCCAGGCCCTCGACGCCACCGGCCTGATCGTCCCGATGGCCACCACGAACCTCTTCACGCACCCCGTCTTCAAGGACGGCGCGTTCACCGCGAACGACCGTGACGTGCGCCGGTACGCCCTGCGCAAGACCATCCGCAACATCGATCTCGCCGTCGAGCTCGGCGCGAAGACGTATGTCGCCTGGGGCGGCCGCGAAGGCGCCGAGTCGGGCGCGGCCAAGGACGTACGGGCTGCCCTCGACCGGATGAAGGAGGCCTTCGACCTGCTCGGCGAGTACGTCGTTCAGCAGGGCTACGACCTGAAGTTCGCGATCGAGCCGAAGCCGAACGAGCCGCGCGGCGACATCCTCCTGCCCACCGTCGGCCACGCCCTCGCGTTCATCGAGCGCCTGGAGCGTCCCGAGATGTACGGCGTGAACCCGGAGGTGGGCCACGAGCAGATGGCGGGGCTCAACTTCCCGCACAGCATTGCCCAGGCACTGTGGGCGGGCAAGCTCTTCCACATCGACCTCAACGGCCAGACGGGCATCAAGTACGACCAGGACCTCCGCTTCGGCGCGGGCGACCTGCGCTCGGCGTTCTGGCTGGTCGACCTGCTGGAGAGCGCCGGGTACGAGGGGCCGCGGCACTTCGACTTCAAGCCGCCGCGCACGGAGGACTACGACGGGGTGTGGGCGTCGGCCGAGGGCTGCATGCGCAACTACCTGATCCTGCGCGAGCGTGCGGCCGCGTTCCGGGCCGACCCGGAGGTTCAGGAGGCGCTGCGCGCGTCGCGGCTCGACGAGCTGGTGCAGCCCACGGCCGCCGACGGCCTGTCGGGGCTGCTCGCCGACGAGTCCGCCTTCGAGGGCTTCGACGTGGAGGCGGCCGCCGCCCGCGGCATGGCCTTCGAACGCCTCGACCAGCTGGCGATGGACCACCTGCTGGCGGCCCGGGGCTGACGGTCACGCGCGCGTGGTGCCCGACCGGCCCCCACGCGCGCGTAGTGTCCGGTTCGGCCCTCGCCAACTCCCGTGCGGGGGTCGAACCATGACTGAATGCCTCAGCCGTTGACCCCGGCTCCACGCGGTGCACCGGTACGTGTGAGGCGTCTGTGATACTCCGGCGATGGACGTACGTACCACGGCAGAAGCGGAACGGCCTGGTCAGGAGAGCCCCGAGGCATCCCGGCCACCCCGCGTCCGGTGGGAGCTGAGGGCTGCCGGACCCGCCGACGTGGAGCCGATCGCCGAGCTGCGCGCCATTGTCATGCGACCGGACCTCGTGCGCCTCGGCCGCTACGACGAGCATCGAGTGCGCCGGCGGCTGCGCGACACCTTCTCCGAGCTGTACACCTCCGTCGTCCTGGCCGACGGCGCGTTCGCGGGCAGCGTCACGATGCGCCCGGCGCCGTCCGGCGGCCAGTGGATCGAGCACTTCTACCTCGCCCCGGAACACCAGGGCCGAGGCCTCGGCACGTCCGTCCTGCGCGCACTGCTCGACGGTGCCGACGCAGCGGGCGAGACCGTACGCCTGGACGTCGTCCAGGGGAGTGCGGCCCGCCGCCTCTACGAGCGCCACGGCTTCACCCTCGAATCGGAGGACCCGATCGACGTGTTCATGGTGCGTGCCCCACGGGTCATGCCAGAGGCCCGCACCTGACCTCAAGGGCGCGTCGCGGACGGTTCACGCCCCCACCCATACCGTGGTGATGTTGCAGAACTCGCGGATTCCGTGGGCGGAGAGTTCTCGGCCGTAGCCGGAGCGCTTGATGCCGCCGAAGGGGAAGGCCGGGTGCGAGGCGGTCATTCCGTTCACGTAGACGCCGCCCGCCTCGATGTCGCGGGCGAAGCGGTCGATCTCCGCGGCGTCGTGTGTCCATACGTTGGAACTCAGCCCGAACGGTGAGTCGTTGGCGAGGGCCACGGCCTCGTCCAGGTCGCCGACGCGGTACAGCGTGGCGACCGGGCCGAAGGTCTCCTCGCGGTGGATGCGCATGTCCTGCGTGATGTCGGTGATGACCGTCGGCTCGTAGTACCAGCCGCTCTTGGCGTATGCCTCCGGGCGTTGTCCGCCGCACAGCACCGTCGCGCCGCACTCCACGGCGTCGTCCACGAGTTCCTCCAGGTCGGCGCGGCCCTGCTCGCTGGCGAGCGGCCCGACGTCGGTGTTCTCGTCCATGGGGTCGCCGACCCGCAGGGCCCGCATCCCGGAGACGAACAGCTCGGTGAACTCGTCGTAGACGTTCGTGTGCACGATGAACCGCTTCGCCGCGATGCAGGACTGCCCGTTGTTCTGCGCCCGCGCCGTCACCGCGACCTTCGCCGCCTTCGCCACGTCGGCCGACGGCAGCACGACGAACGGGTCGCTGCCGCCCAGCTCCAGGACCGTCTTCTTGACCTCGTCGCCCGCGATCGAGGCGACGGACCGCCCCGCCGGCTCGCTACCGGTCAGCGTCGCCGCCACGACCCGCTCGTCCCGCAGCACGCCCTCGACCGCGCGGGAACCGATGAGCAGCGTCTGGAAGCACCCGTCCGGGAACCCGGCCCTGCGGAACAGGTCCTGGAGGTAGAGCGCGGTCTGCGGCACGTTCGACGCGTGCTTGAGCAGTCCTACGTTGCCTGCCATCAGGGCGGGCGCGGCGAACCGTACGACCTGCCACAGCGGGAAGTTCCACGGCATCACGGCGAGGACGATGCCCAGCGGCCGGTAGCGCACATGGGCGCTGACCGCGCCGGAGTCCTCCACGTCCCGGGCCGAGGGGTGCTCGTCGGCGAGGAGCTCCTGGGCGTGCTCCGCGTACCAGCGCATCGCCTTCGCGCACTTCGCGGCCTCCGCGCGGGCCGCCACGACGGGCTTGCCCATCTCGGTGGTCATGACGCGCGCGATGTCGTCACGGTCCGCGTCGAGCAGGTCGGCGGCGGTCTGGAGCAGCCGGGCCCGTTCGAAGAACGTGGTGGTGCGGTACGTGCGGAACGTGCCGGCGGCGAGGAGGAGCCGGTGCTCGATCTCCTCGTCGGTCAGGGCGTCGTACGTCTTGAGCGTCTCGCCGTTCGCGGGGTTGACCGTCGCGATGGGCATGGGGGTGACCTCCTCTGCGCGGTGCTTCGACCTTGCCGCGCCTCGTCGCGCAGCGCAACGCGGACGGGCCGTGTACCCGGTGGCGCGTGCGTCAGACGTGCTCGGCGAGCCGGTCGAGGAAGACGGCCTGCGCCTGCACGACGAGGGCGCGCCCGGTGTCGAGCCCGAGCCAGGCCGCGCGGTCCAGCTCGGGGAACTCGGCCATGCGCCCCGAGCCCTTCGGCCACTCCATCGTGAACGTGCCGGGCACGAAGCCGTCCAGGTCGAGGTCACCCTCCACGGCCCACACGGTGACGTGCTTGCCGCCGGACTGCACGGTGTCGCCGAGCGGCACCGGCGTGCCGTCCGGCGGTGCAACGCCCAGTTCCTCCTGGAACTCCCTGCGCGCCGCCGCCCACGGCTCCTCGTCGTCCTCGTACTCGCCCTTCGGCACGGTCCACGCACCGGCGTCGCGCCGCTCCCAGAACGGGCCGCCCATGTGTCCGAGCAGCACCTCGGTACCGGCGGCCGTGCGCCGGAACAGGAGCAGGCCCGCGCTCTGCTTCTTGTACGCCATGGCACCAGTGTCGGCGCGCTACATGTGAACGGCTCCCTCCGCGGCGGCCTCCGAGTGCACTGCGAATCAATCCCGGTAGCTCTCCACGGCCCGTTCCGGGCGGCGACCTGGATGGTCGACGCCCGGGCGGGTGACCGGATCAGGAGGAGGAGTTCGAGGTCCGCCCGGACGTGCCGTGCGCCTCCGCCTCGGGGCCGACCGGATCCTGCGCGTCCCGCGGCGCGGGCACGATCCCCGTACCGGCGGTGACCGTCGCGGCCGGTGCGTCGCCGCGGTGCCGCCACCGCGAGACGCGCATCGCGACGGGCTCGGTGAAGCGCGCCGTCAGCGGCCCGACGATGACGAGGATCAGGACGTATGCGGTCGCCAGCGGGCCGAGCCTGGGCTCGATGCCGGCCGTGACCGCGAGGCCCGCGATGACGATGGAGAACTCGCCGCGCGCCACGAGCGCGCCGCCCGCGCGCCAGCGGCCCTTGACGGAGATCTTTGCCCGCCGCGCCGCCCAGTAGCCCGTCGCGATCTTCGTGCAGGCCGTGACGACCGCGAGAGCGAGCGCCGGAAGCAGGACCGGCGGAATGCTCGCCGGGTCGGTGTGCAGCCCGAAGAAGACGAAGAACACCGCGGCGAACAGATCGCGCAGCGGCAGCAGCAGTGAGTGGGCGCCCTCGGCGACCTCACCGGACAGGGCGATGCCGACGAGGAACGCGCCGACGGCCGCCGACACCTGGAGCTGCTGCGCGATCCCGGCGACCAGGATCGTCAGACCGAGCACCACCAGGAGCAGCTTCTCCGGGTCGTCGCTGGAGACGAACCGGGAGATGAGCCGCCCGTAGCGCACGGCGAGGAACAGGACGAGGCCCGCCGCTCCGAGCGCGATGGCCAGGGTGACACCGCCCGCCGCCCAGCCGACTCCTGCGAGCAGAGCCGTGATGATCGGCAGATAGACGGCCATCGCCAGGTCCTCGAGGACCAGGATGCTGAGGATCACCGGGGTCTCCCGGTTGCCGACCCGGCCGAGGTCGCCGAGCACCTTGGCGATCACACCCGACGAGGAGATCCAGGTGACACCGGCGAGGACGACGGCGGCCACGGGGCCCCAGCCCATGAGCAGCGCGGCCACGGCGCCGGGCAGCGCGTTGAACGCGCAGTCGACGAGGCCCGCCGGGTACTGCGTCTTGAGGTTGCTGACGAGGTCGCTGGCCGTGTACTCCAGGCCCAGCATCAGCAGCAGCAGGATGACGCCTATCTCGGCGCCGATGGCCACGAACTCCTCGCTCGCGCCGAGCGGGAGCAGCCCGCCTTCGCCGAACGCGAGCCCCGCAAGCAGATAGAGGGGGATGGGTGAGAACCGGAACCGCCCGGCGAATCTGCCCAGCAGGCCGAGCGCGAGGATGATCGCCCCGAACTCGATGAGGAACACCGCGGAGTGCATCCGATCACTCCCTTCCGAGTATCGTCGCCGCCGCTTCCACGCCCTCGCGGGTGCCGATGACGATCACGGTGTCCCCGCCGGCGAGCCGGAAGTCGGGGGTGGGTGACGGGATCGCCTCGGCGCGCCGCAGCACGGCCACGATCGAGGCGCCGGTCTCGGTCCGCAGCTGCGTCTCGCCGAGCACGCGCCCGTTCCAGTGCGAGGTCGCGCCGATCTCGATGCGCTCGGCGACCAGGCCCAGATCGGTGGTGTGCAGCAGGTTCGGGCTGTGGTGGGACGGCATCAGCGCGTCGATCAGCGCGGCCGCCTCACCGGATGTCAGCTTCAGCGACAGGTCGCAGGCGTCCGGGTCGTCGGTCCGGTAGGCGCTCAGGGTGCGCCCGCCGTCCCGGTGCGCGACCACCGACACCTGGCGTTGGTCGCGGGTGGTCAGGTCGTACCGGAAGCCGATCCCCGGCAGTGGCGTGCGGCTCAGACGTGAAGCGGCCACAGCTCTCCCCTTGTCCGTGCTTGTCCTGGATGATGCATGGCACCTGCAAGTACAGGGCGCCGGGTGTCACCCTATCGGCCTCAATATTTGGCAAAGAAACGGTCTTGTTGCGGCGTTGCACACCTACTGCGCCGGGTGTGCGGCGAGCACCGTCTCGACCGTGTCCGCGTCCTGGGCCGCCTTGTCCTCGCGGTAACGCACGACGCGCGCGAAGCGGAGCGTGACGCCGGCCGGGTAGCGGGTGGACTTCTGCAGACCGTCGTAGGCGATCTCCACGACCAACTCGGGGCGCACCGTGACGACATGGCCGTCGTCGCTCAGGGCCAGGTCCCGCAGCCGCTCCGTCTGCCAGGCGAGCAGCGCGTCCGTGAGCCCCTTGAACGTCTTGCCCAGCATCGCGAAGGAGCCGTCCGGCCTGCGGGCGCCGAGGTGCAGGTTCGACAACTTGCCCGTGCGCCGGCCGTGGCCCCACTCCGCCGCGAGCACCACCAGGTCCAGCGTGTGTACGGGCTTCACCTTCAGCCAGGACGCGCCGCGCCGCCCCGCGCTGTACGGGGAGTCGAGCGCCTTCACGACGACGCCCTCGTGGCCACGCCGCAGGGTGTCGGCGAAGAACGCGTCGGCGGCCGCGCGGGCCGCCGCGTCCTCTCCGTCCGGTACGACGACGCGGCGTACCCGCATCGCCTCCGGCACCAGCAGCGCGAGGCGCGTGTGGCGCTCGGCGAACGGCAGATCGAGCAGCTCGTCCCCGCCCGCGTACAAGACGTCGAAGAACACCGGCACCACGGGAACGGACCCCGCGGCCGTCGCCACGTCCACCCGCGAACCCACGCGGCTCGCGATCTCCTGGAAGGGGCGCGGCCGCCCGTCCCCGTCCAGCGCGATGACCTCGCCGTCGAGGACGAAGCGGTCCCCGTCGAGCCCTGCCGCCGCGGCGGTGACCTCGGGCAGGCGGTCGGTGATGTCGTCGAGCGTGCGCGTGTAGACGCGTACGACGTCGCCGTCGCGGTGCACCTGTACGCGGATGCCGTCGAGCTTCTCCTCCACCGCGCAGGCCCCGAGCTTGTCGGCGGCCTCCCCGACCGAGGACGCGCTGTGCGCCAGCATGGGGAACACCGGGCGCCCGACGGTCAGTTGGAATTGGCTCACCGCGTCCGGGCCCTCGGCCAGCACGGCCTGCGCCACCACTTGGAGCGACCCGGTCAGCATCACCGCGCGTCGCACCTCCTCCGGCGGCGCACCGGTCGCCTGCGCCAGCCCCTCCTGCGCCACCGCGTCGAGAGCCCCCTGCCGCAGCTCACCGGTGAGCAGACCGAACAGGAACCGCTGCTCCTCCTCGGTCGCGGCGCCCATCAACTCCCCGACGAGACGGGTCCGTTCGGCCTGCGACCCCGCGCCGGCGACATCGCCGAGCGCGGTCAGCGCGGCGTCGACGTCCTGGACCGTCAGCCGGGGCTGCGCGGCAGGCTCCACCGGATCGCGCAGCACCCGCCACCCGACGCCGAGGCGCCCCTGCGGGAGGCGTCCCGCCAGGTAAGGGATCACGATCGGTACGTCGTCCGGCTCCGCCGCCCGGAAGAGCTCGGCGAGCAGCGCGATCTTCCGCGACCGCGCCGTGGTGGCCGCGACCTCCTGAGACACCTGTGCGAGCCGGGAGAACAGCATGCAGCCATCCTGCACCGGGCCGCGGTGCGGCGCACGAGGGTAAGGGCACCCGCCGATAAACCGCACTCCCCGAAGGGTTGTCGAAGGGAACTCGTCCTTCGCGGTTTATCCCGGCCCATGGGGAAGTCTGTTCCGCGATGCGAGACCGGCACGGAGATTTCTTGACCGGCCCGACTTGCCCCTGGTTGGATCGTTCGCATGAACACGAGACTGGACCTCACGCGGCGACGCCATGTCGACCTCGCGCGCGTCTCCAGCTCCTTCTGTTGTCGCGCCCTCTGACGGGTCTCCCGCGCCCCGGCCACCAGGCCGCCTCCGCGGCAGCCGGCGCCGTCGAACCTCCGTCGTGCCGATCGATATCCGCATGGCTCCCCACCGCACCGCACCGCACTGAACCGCACCGTGTATTCGGTGCGCCTTCGGCATGCGTGAATTCCTGATTTCCGTACCCCTGCGTGTCCCGCGTTCCCGCGTCCGCGTCTTTCACCGTCCCTGCATTCCGCGTGCCGAATTCCAGCCCGAAGGGTCCCGTCATGGCCACCGTCCTCTCCATTTCCGGAAGTCCCTCCGCCACCTCCCGCACGGCGCGACTCCTGCGCCATCTCGACGCGCGACTCGAAGCGCAGGGCCATGACGTCATAGCCCTCGACGTCCGCACCCTGCCCGCCGAGGCACTCCTCGGCGCGGACTTCGCCCACCCGGCCATCGTCGAGGCGACCGAGCTCCTCGCCCGCGCCGACGGCGTCGTCGTCGCGACTCCCGTCTACAAGGCCGCGTACTCGGGTCTCCTCAAGGCGCTCCTCGACCTGCTGCCGCAGTACGGCCTCGACGGCAAGACCGTGCTGCCGCTGGCCACCGGCGGCACCACCGCCCATGTCCTGGCCCTCGACTATGCGCTGCGGCCCGTCCTCAACTCCATGGGCGCCGACCACATCGTCCAGGGGTGGTTCACCCTCGACAAGGACATCACCGTCGCACCGGACGGCACGGTCAGCGTCGCGCCGGGGTCCGCCGAGGCGCTCAGCCGCGTCGTCGACCAGTTCTCCGGAGCACTCACGCGCACCGCGCGGCCGCTGCTCGCCGCGGCGAGCTGACCCGCCGACTCCCGCCCCGCCACCACCTGTTGGCACAGTTGTCCTCCACCATCGGAGTCCGCCCGTGTCCCTCACCTTCCTGGTTTCCGCCGACCAACGGCGACAGCCGCCACGTGGTCGGCGGCGGCCACGGCACACCCGCGACCGTGGCGGGCGGTGACCGGGCCCCGTCCATCGGCCATCTCACGCAGATCGCCCGCTCGCCGACCGCGTCGAGGAGTACCACCGCATCGGCATCGACGCGGTCGTGATCTCCGGATATCCGCATCTGGAGGAGGCGTACTGGTTCGGGGAGGGCGTCCTGCCGCGGCTGCACGCGCGCGGGCTGTGGGCACACCCGCACCGGGGTGCGGCAGCGCCGACGGTGGCCCAGGTCCCGTTCGGGAGCTGAGCCGGGCCGCAAGCTCCGCCGCTACAGCACCTCCCGCCGGTCCCGCTTGTGGGTCCCGGGCTCCAACGCCGGTGCCGCCACGCCGAGATGCGAGCGGCACTGTGGCTTCGGCGCCTCCTCCAGCCGAGGGCGGACCGCCGCCGGACGGATGAACACGAGGGCCGTCGCCGAACCCAGTGCGAACAGCAGGGCGCAGCCCAGGGCGGCCCGGTGGAACGACGTGTTCACGGAATCCGGCCGCGTGTACGCGTCCCCGGACAGGCCGACCGCCAGCGGCAGCGCCGCCACCACGAGGAGCTGCGCGACACGGGCCGCCGTGTTGTTGACGCCGCTGGCGAGCCCGGCGCGGCCCGGTTCGACCGAGGCCAGGACCGTGGCCGTCAGGGGCGCGACGAACACGCTCATGCCCAGGCCGAGGACCCCCACCGCGGGCAGCACATCGGCCACGTACGACGAGCCGGGCTCGATCCGCAGCATCAGGAGCAGGCCCACCGCCGCGATCAGCGGCCCGGCGACCAGGGGCGGCGTCGGCCCGACACGGCGCGCGAGATCGCCCGCACGGGGGGAGAGGAGCAGCATCAGGACGGTGATCGGGAGCGTTGCCATACCCGCCTCCAGCGCGCTGTAGCCGAGCGCGATCTGGAGCTGTACGGGCAGCAGGAACAGGATGCCGCCGATCGCCGCGTACAGGCACAGCGTCATCGCGTTGGCCGCGCTGAACAGCCGGGAGCGGAACAGCGAGGGCGGCAGCATCGGGTTCGCGCGCCGGTGCTCCACGGCAACGAAGGCGACGCCGGCGGCGACACCGAGCACAGCGGGCAGCGCCGTCGACACGACGGACGCGCCGCCGGACGACCCGATGAGCGCGTAGCTGATGCCCACCAGGCACAGGGCGGCGAGCGTGGCCCCCGCCATGTCGAAGCGGGTCCCGGCGACCTCGGCCTCACGGCTCTCCGGCACGTGCCGCACCGCGATCAGCAGCACGACCAGGGCCAGCGGCACATTGATCAGGAAGATCCACCGCCATCCGGGACCGTCGATCAGATACCCGCCGAGGAACGGTCCGAGCGCACCCGCCACACCCGTGAGCCCCGACCAGGCGCCCACGGCCCGCGACTGGTCGTCGGGGTGGAACGAGGACCGTACGAGGGCCAGCGACCCCGGTGTCAGGAGCGCACCGCCGACACCCTGCAGCGCGCGGGCCGCGATGAGGACCCCCTGGTCGGGGGCGAACCCGCACAGCGCCGACGCGACCGCGAACCAGGCCACGCCGAGCACGAGCGTGCGCCGCCGCCCGATCCGGTCGCCGAGCGCGCCGCCCCACAGGAGCAGGGCGGACAGCGTCAGCATGTAGGCGTTCACGACCCATTGGAGGCTCGACAGGGAGGCGTCGAGGTCGCGCCCGATCGTCGGCAGGGCGACGTTCACCACCGTGCCGTCGAGCATCGCCATCCCGGAAGCCAGGACGACACAGGCGAGGATCCAGCGGCCCCTGGCGGAGGAGAGCCGGATTCCGGGAGCGGATTCGACGGGTTCGGGTGTCATCGCAGCCATTGTCGTGGACGCGGGGGAGCGTCGCGGGACCGCCGCGCGGCGGAGGGGTTCCGCCGGCTTCGCCGGACCTGACCTGCTCGGTCACGGCGCCTGCGACAAGCCCCGCGCCGACTCCTCGGAGCGGGGCTCGCAGGAGGCGAGCGAGGTTCCGCAGCCCCGCCGGTGCCCGGTACCTACTTCGGGAGGTTGGCCTCGATCGCGGCGACCACCTCGGGGGCGTCCGGCACCACCTGCGGCGAGAAGCGGGCGACGACCTCACCCTTGGGGGAGAGCACGAACTTCTCGAAGTTCCAGCGGATGTCCCCGTCGTGGCCCTCCGCGTCGGCGGTGGTGACCAGACGCTCGTACAGCGGGTGGCGTCCTTCTCCGTTCACCTCGACCTTCTCGGTCATCGGGAACGTCACGCCGTACGTCGCCGAGCAGAACTCGGCGATCTCCTCGGCGCTGCCGGGCTCCTGGCCCATGAACTGGTTGCAGGGGACCCCGAGCACGCTGAAGCCGCGGCCCGCGTACGCGGCGTGGAGCTGCTCCAGGGCCGCGTACTGCGGGGTGAGGCCGCACTTCGAGGCCACATTGACGATGAGGACGGCCTTGCCCTCGTACTGGGGGAGGTCGGCGGGGCCACCCTGGAGGGCGGCGATCTCGACATTCTCGTAGACAGACATACTTCGGATGCTAGCGACCCGTGAGGCCGCGCTCCTCGTCACCCCGGCCCCGGGACCGGGGCCCATCTGTGAAGATGGCGAAGAACGATGCGACGAGCGAGTGGAGGACTGATCGTCATGGCGCAGCAGGTGCGAGGCGTGATCGCGCGGGCCAAGGGTGAGCCGGTGCGGATCGAGACGATCGTCGTGCCGGATCCCGGGCCCGGTGAGGCCGTGGTCAAGGTCCAGGCGTGCGGGGTCTGTCATACCGACCTGCACTACCGGGAGGGCGGCATCAACGACGAGTTCCCGTTCCTGCTCGGTCATGAGGCGGCCGGTGTCGTCGAGGCGGTCGGCGAGGGTGTCACCGAGGTCGCGCCGGGCGACTTCGTGATCCTCAACTGGCGTGCCGTGTGCGGCCAGTGCCGTGCCTGCCTGCGCGGGCGCCCCCAGTACTGCTTCGACACGCACAACGCGAAGCAGAAGATGACGCTCCTCGACGGTACGGAGCTCTCGCCCGCGCTCGGTATCGGCGCGTTCGCCGAGAAGACGCTCGTCGCCGCCGGCCAGTGCACCAAGGTCGACCCGGAGGCGTCGCCCGCCGCCGCGGGACTGCTCGGCTGCGGCGTCATGGCCGGCCTCGGCGCCGCCATCAACACCGGCAACGTGGGCCGCGGCGACTCCGTCGCCGTCATCGGCTGCGGAGGTGTCGGCGCGGCGGCCGTGACCGGCGCCCATCTGGCCGGCGCCGGGAAGATCATCGCCATCGACATCGACGACAAGAAGCTGGCGACGGCGAAGAAGCTCGGCGCCACGCACACCGTCAACTCCCGCTCCACCGACCCGGTCGAGGCCGTGCGTGAGCTGACCGGAGGCTTCGGCGCCGACGTCGTCATCGAGGCGGTCGGCCGCCCGGAGACCTACAAGCAGGCCTTCTACGCACGCGATCTCGCCGGGACCGTCGTCCTCGTCGGCGTCCCCACGCCCGAGATGCAGCTCGAACTGCCCCTGCTGGACGTGTTCGGGCGCGGTGGCGCGCTCAAGTCGTCCTGGTACGGCGACTGTCTGCCCGCGCGCGACTTCCCGATGCTGATCGACCTCTACCGGCAGGGGCGGCTCGACCTCGACACGTTCGTGACCGAGACGATCGCCCTGGAGGACGTGGAGAAGGCGTTCGAGCGGATGCACCACGGCGACGTGCTGCGCTCGGTGGTGATCTTCTGATGGCGGGCGCGCGCATCGAACACCTCGTCACGTCCGGCACGTTCTCCCTCGACGGGGGCATCTGGGACGTCGACAACAACGTGTGGATCGTCGGCGACGACAGCGAGGTCGTCGTGATCGACGCGGCGCACGACGCCGACGCGATCGCGGAGGCCGTGGGCGACCGGAGGCTCGTCGCCATCGTGTGCACCCATGCCCACGACGACCACATCGACGCGGCGCCCGCGCTCGCCGAGCGCACCGGCGCGCCGATCCTTCTGCACCCCGCGGACACGGAGCTGTGGAAGCAGAAGCACCCGGACCGCACACCTGACGGAGACCTCTCCGACGGTCAGCAACTGACTGTGGCGGGCGTGGAGTTGACCGTGCTGCACACACCGGGGCACTGCCACGGCGCGGTCAGCCTGTACGCGCCGGACCTCGGTGCCGTCTTCACCGGCGACACCCTGTTCGCGGGAGGCCCCGGGGCGACGGGCCGGTCGTTCAGCGACTTCCCGACCATCGTCGAGTCGGTCAGGGAGCGGCTCCTCACGCTGCCGCCGGAGACCGTCGTACGGACCGGGCACGGCGACAGCACGACCATCGGAGCCGAAGCACCTCACCTGGAGGAGTGGATCGCCAGGGGACACTGAGCCGGGCGATCGGGCCGGGCGGCAGACGGAGTGCTGCCGCCCGGGTCTCCCCGGCCGTCAGGGGTCTGGAACTGCTCTCGACTAAGTGTCCATAAGTGTCCTTTAGGTGTTACGAGTGTCGTATGGTCTGGTGTATGAACCTGACGGAATGGGCACGCGCACAGGGGGTCGCCCCGCGTACTGCGTACCGCTGGTTCCGTGAGGGCACGCTGCCGGTCCCTGCGGAGCGAGTGGGGCCGCGCACGATCTTGGTGAACATCGACGCGAACACCTCACAGTCCGTGACCGGTGGCGTGGGCCTGTACGCCCGCGTCTCCTCCCACGAGCAGAAGGCCGACCTGGAGCGGCAGACCGCACGCTTGTCGGCATGGGCCGCGAAGGCCGGGCATAAGGTCGTGCGCGTCGAATCCGAGATCGCTTCGGGCATGAACGGCGCCCGCGCCAAGGCCCGTCGCCTGCTGGCCGACCCGGCGGTGACCACCGTAGTGGTGGAGCACAAAGACCGGTTGGGCCGCATGAACGTCGAACTCGTTGAGGCCGCTCTGGCCGCAACAGGCCGTCGACTCGTTGTGCTGGATGACGGCGAGGTCGAAGACGACCTGGTGCGCGAAATGGTGGAGGTTCTGACCTCATTCTGTGCCCGCCTGTACGGCAGCCGCAGTGCGAAGAACCGTGCCAAGAAGGCACTGGAAGCGGCGGCTGCCGATGACTGACAAGAAGAAGAAGCTCCGCACCATCGACCCGCCGTTCGTTGCTGTCGGCCCGTTGGGTGTGGCGTTACGCGACCGCCTCAAGCACCTCACACCAAAGGACGAGAAGGTGTTGCGTCTGGTCGGCGAGCACCAGGGCCGCCTGGCCTCTCTCGACCTCAAGGCCCGTTGCGAAGCCGGGCACAAGCACAACAACGACGCGTGGGCATCCCGCAAGCGTGACCTGACCGAGCAGTCGTCGTCGCGTATCGCGGGTGCGATCACGAAGGCCACGCACGACCAGTACGGCCTGGCCCGACGCTGTCTGCTCGCCCATGTCCAGAGCCTTGAGGCCGGTATCCGCATGCTGCGACACCGCCTGTCCCTCCCGATCGGGGAGAAAGGCAGCAAGCGGGCGCCGGGCGGGTACCGGTCCAAGGGCGAGTGGTTCCACAAGTCCCGCCGCCTGGCCACCCTGGAATACCGCCTCGACATGGCCCGCGACGACTGGAAGACCGGTCGTGTCCGTGTCGTTCGCGGCGGTCGGCGGCTGCTCAGGAACCGGCACAACCTTCAGGCCGCGCAGCTCACCGAGCGCGAGTGGCGTCAGCGTTGGGAGGCTGAGCGCTGGTTCCTCGCCGCAGACGGCGAGTCCGGAAAACGCTTCGGTAACGAGACGATCCGCGTCACCCCTGACGGCGAGGTGTCGATCAAGATGCCCGCCCCGCTCGCCCACCTGGCCAACAGTAGGCATGGCCGGTACGTTCTTGCCTCCAAGGTCGTGTTCGCGCACCGTGGGGACGAGTGGCGCGACCGCACCGAGGCCAACCGTGCCGTCGCCTACCGCATCCACTGCCACGTTGGGCGGGGCCGCTGGTACCTCACCGCTTCGTGGACCAGGCCCGTCGTGCAGACGATGCCGTCGGCCACCGCTTGCGCCAAGGGCATGGTCGGCGTCGACACGAACGCCGACCACTTCGCCGCCTACCGGCTCGACCGGCACGGCAACCCGGTCGGCGACCCGCGCCGCTTCCACTATGACCTGTCCGGCACCGCCGACCACCGCGACGCCCAGATCCGGCACGCCCTCACTCGCCTCCTGCACTGGACCAAGCAGACCGGCGCGCAGGCGATCGGCATCGAAAACCTGGACTTCGCCGCCGAGAAGACCCGCGAGAAGCACGGCCGCAAGAAGCGGTTCCGGCAACTCATCTCCGGTATACCCGCCGGCAAGCTCAAGGCCCGCATCGTCTCCATGGCCGCCGAGCACGGCATCGCCATCGTCGCCGTCGACCCGGCATACACCTCGATGTGGGGCGACCAGCACTGGCGCAAGCCCCTGATCAGCAAGACTCGCAGCATGACTCGCCATGACGCCGCCTCGGTGGCCATTGGCAGGCGCGCCCTCGGGCACCCGATCCGGCGACGGACGGCACCGCCTCAGCATCACCAGAGTGATGGTGCTGGGCATCGGACCGTCCAGGCCGATCGTGGTGAGCGAGGGCGTGAGGAAACCCGCCGCCCTGTCGCGGAGCGTGCACACGATGCGCGTTGCCGGACAGGGACAACGAGAACGCGGGGGACCAGCGCATCCAAAACCGTTCGGGATGCGCGCAGTTCCGGGACGTGGGTACAAGGCTCGCTCCCGGACACTGTTTAGGAACGGTGGGCGAGTACCGCGCGTACCGTCTTTCCGCCGTAGGGGTCGCTCACCACGCTCATTCGGCGCGACAGCGCGTCCACGAGCGAGATGCCGCGGCCCGACTCCGCGGACAGCGAGTCCGGCTTGAGGCGCGGGTGGTGCGGGCTGTCGTCATGGACGGAGACGGTCAGCTCGTCCGCGTCCAGGCACAGACTCATACGGCAGTGACTGCCCTTGATCCGGGCCGCGTTGGCGACCAGCTCCGAGACGACGAGCACCGCGTCGTGCGCGCCGGCCGCGCTCCGTCCCGCGAGAAAGTCGTGGGTGAGACGCCGGGCCCAGCGGGCCGAGCCCGAGCCCTGCGGCAACAGGTACTCCACGCGTGCGGGCCGCCGTACGGCGCGCTTGGGCGCACGCATGACGATCACTTCCTTCCGTCGCCTGTGGCACCGGGTGTTCCCCGGTATCGAGCCCCATTCCCCCGCAGCCTGATCGCCAAGCGGTTACGGCCCGACGGCCGTGCGAGGGCGTGGTAGTTGTGTCCGATGCGGCGCCCGAGCAGGAAGTAGGCGATCAGGGCGCCCGTCGTGTTCAGGATCACGTCGTCCACGTCGAAGGCGCGCCCCTCGACGATCGCGCCCTGCGCCAGCTCCACGAGCGCCATCACGAGGACCGTCACCGCGAGCACCCGCATCATGCGGCCCTTGCGCGCCACAAGCACCGGCAGCAGCAGCCCGAACGGCGCGCCGAGCAGCAAATTCCCGCCGATCTGCTTGCACGCGCCGAGGAACGTGTACGACTCGGCGTACTGGCGCAGGGAATGTCCGGGCCGCATGTTGGACCCGGCGACGTCCGCCGACGCCGGGGACGGTGTCAGGGTCAGCCGGGCGAGGACCGCGGAGAACGCCACGAGGGCCACGAACGCGCAGCCGGCGATGAGCGCCCGGGCGACGATCCGCCCCCACGACACCGGCTTACGTGTCGCCGGCTTACGTGTCGCCGTTTTCCGTGCTGCCGGCTTTCGCGGCGCGCGCTTCCCTGTCACCCGCTTCCATGCCTCGCCCTTACGCTTCTGGCCCTTACGCTCCTGGCCCTTTCGCCGACGTGCCGCAGTCTGTGGGGTCATGGGGGCCGGTTGCCCCGGCGCGCCCCGGCCATTCCGGCTCGGGCTTCTTCGCGTCAGGTCTTCGTCTCCGGCGGATGCGCCAGGGAGTCGAGGAACCGTCGCAGCGCGGGAGGTCCTTCGCCGCAGCGGCTACGGTCGACGTGCGGTATCGACAGCTTCCCCAGGCGCAGGTCCTGCGTCTCCAGGGCCTGCGCCAAGTGCAGTCGTTCCAGGGCGCGTTCGGCAGCTGTCTGACGTACGTACTCGACCACCGTCACGCCCAAGTGGTCCGCGTGCGAGCGGACCGCGTCGTACTCGTCCGGTGTGAAGAGGTCCCGCAGAAGGGCAGTACCGTCCATGGCCGCATGATGCCGCTCCCGACCGACGCGCGCGGGCGTATGGCATATTCACCGCCCGATCGCGTGGCGTTCGCCGCCCTCGCGCGTACTGGCCCCCTCCGCGAATCTCCGATAAGTTAGGCAAGGCTTACCTAAGGAGGTTCGGATGGGTGTCCGACAGATCAGTACCGCCGCTCCCACCGCGGCGGCACGCGCGCGATCAATTCTGGCCACCGCCTGGTCGTGCGAGGTGACGACGGACATCGGGCGGGAGGACCTCGTCGGATCCCATCGCGTCACCGACGAGGGCGAGGTACGGATCCAGCCCCCGGCCGACAGCCTTCTGTCCGCCGCCGTGCTCTGCGCGCCCCGCGGCGAACCGACCGCGCTCATCGAGTTCGCGGACGCCGCGCCGGTGCCCGTCAGAGACCGGATCCGGGCGCGCCTATGGCTTTCCGGGTCACTCGAACCCGACGGCGAACAGTTCGTGCTGAGGCCGATCCGCGTCGTGCTCCAGACACGTACCGGCCGCGTCGGCATCGAACTCGACGAACTCGCCGAGACCGCACCCGATCCCCTCACCGCGGCCGAACCCCGCCTGCTCACCCATCTCGCCGACTGCCACCCCGAAGCCGTCGAACAGCTCACCCGGCTCGTCGACGTGGACAGCCTCCACGGCGTCGTGCGGGTCCAGCCCCTGACTGTCGACCGGCACGGGCTCACCCTCCGGCTCGAACGCGTCCGCGGCCAGGCCGATGTACGCCTCCCGTTCCACGCGCCCGCCGATGACCTGGGGCAGCTGAACGAGCGGATGCACGCCCTGCTTTCCTCGGCGCAGGCGATCAGCCGCCGTCGCAGGTGAGGTCCGCGGCGCGCATGAAACCGAGCGGCGCGCCGTTGTCCGTACGCGAGATCTGCCACAGCTCGTCCGCGCCCTGCCGTGTGCCGTTGACCGGGACACCCGGGTCCAGATGGCCGACGATGTCCGTCCACGGGTTGTTGCCCGCGTAGATCGGGGCGTCCTCGTGCGTGGCGAAACACGTGCCGCCCGCGTGCGCCGTCCCGCCGAGCACGGGCACGGAGGCGAGGAGCAGCGCGGCGGGCAGCAGGAGCCGGGAGCGGAGGAAACGGGTGCGGATCACGGGAGTGCCCTTCTGAAGGTCCGGGGGAGGCCCGGGGTGGGTCCGGCTGTAGGCCCGACGAACGGGCACAGGCTAGGGGTGCAGGACCCGCTCGCCGGGGACGCCGGACACCGGCGGTTCGGCCTCCCGAACCGGATCGGTACGCCGGAACGCCCACGGGACGCGCGGCTCCACGGCGAACCGGAAGCCCCGCCGCACAGGAGACGTACACAGAAGGGTGATGACGCCGACCGCCACGGCCGTCACCGCCAGTTCACCCGCCGGGGTGTGCAGCCACGGGTGGTCGTACCAGCCCCAGAAGCGCGACGACTTGATGAGGAAGCCGTGCAGCAGGTACGCGTACAGCGTCCCCGTGCCCAGCGTCGTGAACAGTGTCGTGCGTCCCGGCACCCAGGCCAGGAAACAGGCGCTGAGGACGACGGCGAGGGCGAACAGGGCCGGTGTCGTGACCAGTCCCGCCCAGGCGGGGGCGCCGAGGCCGGTGACGCTGCCCCGGTGGTAGAACCAGCCCGCGTCGAACCAGGGAGCCACCGCGTACGCGGCGACCAGCGCCCCGGCGGCCACGGGCAACGCCCACAGCCGGGCCCGCCGCGTGCGCAGCCGCTCGAAGTGCTCGGGCCGCAGCGTCAGTCCCAGGACGAAGAACGGCAGGAAACCCACCACCCGTTGGAGTGCCAGGTCACCTCCCGCGTCCGGCGCCGTCGACGCGAGCGCCGCCAACGCCAGGGCGACCGGCACAGGGTGTCGTAGTTGCAGCCAGAGGGGAGTAGTGAGCCGCCAGATGAACAACGCGACCAGGAACCACATCAGATACCAGGGGTCGAGCAGGCTGATCGGATACCCCGGATCGTCCTGCGCCCACCGGTAGAACAGCGTGTACGCGATCTCGAACAGCACGTACGGCACCACGACCCCGCCGACGAGGCGGCGCAGCCGGCCCGGCGCCATGTCGAAACTCCGTGAGAAATAGCCGGAGATGAGGGCGAACGCCGGCATGTGGAAGGCGTACACGCCGAGATACACGGCCGTCACCGTGCGGCTCCCGTACGTCAGTGGTTCCCACGCGTGCCCGCACGCCACGAGCACGATCGTCAGGTATTTCGCGTTGTCGAAGTACGGGTCCCGTGCTCCCTGTGTGCCCGGTCCGTGCCGCCTGTCCATCGTTCCCCTTGAGCCCCTCGCGGTACATGACCCTTGGTGCCCTGCCCGATAGGGCCCGTTTCATGACACACTCCCGGGTGCCCTTTTTTCCGACCCTTCGGAAGTTCGGGATGAGCAGCAGGAAGCTGATCACGGCGGCGCGTGTGGTGACCGGTCCCGACAGCCGTTGTGTCGAGGACGGCGCTGTCCTCACGGACGGGGACACCGTCGTCGCGGTAGGGAGACGCACCGAGGTCGAGGCCCTGGCGGACGAGCGGGACAAGCGGGACGAGCGCATCGCGCTGCCGGCGCCGCGCGTCCTCGACACCACGGAGGCCGCCGACGCGCTGGGCGCCGGCGGCCGCGCGGGACTGCTCGCCCCCGGGCGTCCGGCCGACCTGATCGCCGTGTCCGGCGACCCGCGCGCGGGCCTCGAGGCGCTCACGGACCTGCGGTTTGTCATGAGCCGGGGAGAGCTGATCGCACCTCAGCGCGCGGTGTAGGCGCCGTCCACGAGGTGGTAGCTGCCGTGCACGAAGGAGGCGCGGTCGGAGAGCAGGAACGCGATCAGTTCGGCGACCTCCTCGGCGTGACCGAGGCGGCCCGCCGGGTGCAGCGCCGTCAGCGCGTCGTACGCTTCCTGGTCCATCTGCCGCAGCAGCGGGGTGTCGATGAAGCCGGGGCCGACCGCGTTCACGCGGATGCCCTTCGCCGCGTACTCGGTGGCCGCGGTCTTCGTCAGGCCGACGACGCCGTGCTTCGCGGCGACGTAGGCGGGGGAGCCGGCGAAGCCGACCGAGCCGAGGATCGACGCGACGTTCACGATGGCGCCACCCTTGCCGGACGCCTCGATGGCGGGCAGCTCGTGGCGCATCGAGTAGAAGACGCCGTCGAGGTTCGTGCGGACGACGCGGTTCCAGACATCGATGTCGTACGCGCCGGTGGGGGCGCTCTCGCCGCCGATCCCGGCGTTGTTGACGGCCAGTTCGAGGCCGCCGAAGGTGTCGACGGAGAATTTCACCGCGGCCTCGACCGACTCCGGCTTCGTGACGTCCACGGCGACGGCCGCGGCGGTGATGCCCTCGGCCGTCAGCTCGGCGGCGGCCTTCTCGGCGCCGTCGGCGTTGTAGTCGGCGATCACGATGTTCGCGCCGCCACGGCCCAGGCGGCGGGCGGTGGCGAGGCCGATACCGGAGGCGGAGCCGGTGACGAGGGCGGTCCTGCCGGCGAACTCGGTCGCGTAGTCGCTGACGGGTGCCGGGGTGTTCGTGGTGCTCATGGTGCTGTTCACTCTCTGGTTGCGATGTGGGGGGCCGACGCGAGGACGGCCTCCCCGGTCAGGGCGTCGTAGGCCTGCCCCACCAGGTCTGCGAGATCTGTGTCGTGCCCGCCGCCGCGGGCCCACTGGCGCAGGGCGGCGGTGAGCACGCCGGCCGCGGCGCCGACGACGACGGCCGGGCGCAGATCCCGGTCCCGGTCGGTGCCGAGCCGGTCGGCGATGATGCGCACGGACTCGTCCTGGGCGTCCACCCGGAGGCGTTCGTACGCGGCGAAGAGCGCCGGTTCCGTGTCGAGGGCCGCGAGCAGGGCGCGCATGTGCGGCCTGCGGTGCGGGGCGGACGGTTCCGCCAGCCACTGCTCGACGGCCCTGCGGTAGGCGAGCATCGGGGGCTCGCTCGCGGGGCGGGCGCGCAGGGCCGCGTTGATCCGGTCGGCGTCGGTGCGGGTGAAGTCGAGGGCGGCGTCCTCCTTGCCCCCGAAATGGCGGCTGAAGGTGCGGCGCGTGACGTCGGCGCGGTCGGCGATGGCCTCTACGGTGACGGCGCCCAGACCCCGCTCCAGCACGAGCCCGACGGCCGCGGCGGCGAGCGCTTCCCGGGTCTGCCGGGCCTTGCGCTGCCGACGGTCCTCGACGGGTTCTGTGAGGGGAGCGGGGTCCTTCGCCTTCATGTCTTCGAGCGTACACCCATGATGTCCCAATGGGACATGTGTCTCGATGGGACATGAGGGAAGCGGTGTGTCAGGCGTGCCAGTGGCCGTGGAGGGCGGCGGTGGTGAAGCCGGGCCCGTAGGCGACGGCGACGCCTTCGGTTCCGGCGGCGGGAGGCGCGGTGTGGGTGCGCTCCAGGACCCGGAGAATGCTGACGCCGCCGAGGTTGCCCTCCTCGGAGAGGGTGTCCGTGGAGTGCCGGGCGGCCTCGGGGGTGAGGCCCAGGGCAGTGGCTGTGCCGGCGATGATGCGTGGACTACCGGGGTGGATGACGACGAAACCCGGAGCGCGCGTGCCGACCCAGTCCAGGAGTGCGGGCAGTACGTCGTCCGTGGCCGCGAGGGCCCTCTTGGTGGATTCGAAGTGCAGCCCGTCGGTGTCGATCCGGCCGCTGTACCGGTCGAGACTGTCCGGCAGGACATGCTCAAAACTGTCGTCGATCGCGAGACCGGGCGCGAGCGGCTCGCCGCTGACGATCGTCGCGGCGGCCGAGTCGCCGAACAACGACTTGTAGATCATCGATTCGATGCTGGTGTCGTTGTGGTTGTACACGCTGGAGATCGTCTCCGAGGCCACCACCAGGACCTTGCTTCCGGGGCGTGCCGCGACGAGGTCGGTCGCCCGGATGAGGGCTTGGGTGCCACCCGCGCAGGCCAGTGTCGTGAGTGCCACTCGCCGTACGGTCGGCCGTAGCCCGAGCCGGGCGACGAGATGGGCGTCGAGGTTGGGCACGGACCAGCCCGTGGAGTGGGTGGTGACGATCGCGTCGATGTCTCCGAGCGGCACTCCCGTGCTGTCGAGTGCGGTCAGCGCGGCCTGTTCCGCCATGCCGAGGGCATCACTGAAGGCGGCCTCGGCGCGCTCGCGTACTCCGGCCGAACCCGAGACCGTGGGGGAGTCCAGGGGGCGGGTGAAGTACCGCGTGCGCACTCCGCAATTGGCGAGGACGCGCAGGATCACTGCGAGTCTGGGGTGATCCGGGTGACGGTTGCGGATGTCGTCGGTTATGTCCTCCGTGGTGACCTTGTGGGCTCCGAGGACGGTTCGTGGCATCGAGACGAAAGCGGGCACGGTGTCTCCCACAGGGCTGGGTCGGGATGTGGGGGGTGCCGCTCAACGTACTTCACCGCGTTTCGCCCGTCCCCAGTGGACGGACCTTGATCACCTCCATCCGCCCCGGAGCATCGGCGTACGCGTGTGGGAGCGACGTGTGCCGGGATGGAAGACAAGGATGATCAGGCGTGCGCCCGGAGCAGTCATAGGCTGCGCGGCGCACATCGTCACCCAGCCGGGACCGTGCACCGCGTGCATCAGGGGGCGTTCGTCCCCGTCGGGGTGGATGGAGGCGCCGCCCGACTCGTAGATGGGCGCGGCCTCGGGGTCCGCGAGGACTTCCTTCTCGATCTGGCGCAACGTGTCGTCGCGCGGCCTGGAGGCGAGGGCCGCCCGAAGCTGTGGCATCACCAACGGGGCCCAGGCCGTATGCCAGTTCGTCAAGGACTTGCGGCCGTCGGGATCCAGGAGCATCCAGCGCATCGTGTTCCCCGGCATGCGACTGCCGGGGAAGAGGGCGCGGAAGGGCTGGTTCCAGGCGAGGAGATCCCAGGATGCGTCGGTCACGTACGCCATGTGTCCGATACCTTCGACCGCCTCCTGCCACACCCCGGGCACCTCCTTCCCGGACGAGGGGTGGAGCGGACCCGGTGGGTCCCGGCGCAGTGCGTACCGGCAGAGAAGCACCCACTCCTGCTCGTTGAGGCCGAAGAGCTGTGCGACGTCGTGCAGCAGTTCCGCGGGCGGGTTGGGGTAACTGCCCGATTCCAGCCGGTGGTACGTCCCCAGGGTCCGGTGGAGCAGCTGGTCCACCTGGTGCTGGGAGAGGCCGGGGGCGCGCCGGCCCTGGCCTGTGGGGCGGATGAAGCCGTGGGATTCGGGGGCTATCAGGGCGCGCCGTTCACGGAGCAGGGCGCGGAGCGCCGTCTTGTTCATGGTGGGTAATCCCTTGAGGTCCACGCCGAGTTGAGCGAGTGCAGTCTAATTACTCCCATCACCTTTGGTAATAAACATTGCCCGAAGAAAACGATCAGCCGGTGCGTCATGATGGAGCCCGTGGGGTCGGCGACCTGCTGGTTTGAACGCCAGGGGCCGCGCGGCCACGCCGATGGGACACCTGGACCGGGACGCTCGAAAATGGCTGAATTTCCCGGTGTTGGGTATCCGTCGAACCCTCGGATCTGTTTCGGGAACAGTGCAAGGCCAGTTGTCATATTCCGATCCATGTGACCGGAAAGTGCATCGCTTGGCCCAGTTCGGGCACTTCTCCCGGGCAGATCGAGGGCTCACTGGCTGCGGCCGGTGCCGTCACTCGCCATTACGTAGCGGCCACGGTACCGGCCGCCCGCGCATGCGCCGTCGCGCACGCGGGCAGGCCGCAGGGCGGGGCCGGCGAACCGACCCCGCCGCACCGCGCACTCACCAGTCGCCGTCCGCCACGGGCTTGCCCGCGTCCCCCAGGGGCTTGACCTGGTGCGCGCCGGGCGCCTGCCACGGCTCGTGGTCGTCGCCGAGCCAGTCACCCGCCGGCTTCACCGCCCCGAGTGTGTCCGTCGGCGCGAGATCCTCGGCGCCCTCGTCGTAGTAGTCGAACCAGGGCAGCCCCGCCCTCGTGTACGCGGCCCGGTCCACCGGCGACGGCGGCGGCTCCTCGCCCGTGATACGGCGCCAGTCCGGCGGCGTCACCAGGTGCACGAACACGCGGCCCGCGGCCGCTTCGGCCCAGTCGGACCCGGGCCGGTCGTCCCGGAACACCTGCTGGCGCATCGTGCCGCCCGCGCCGAGCCCCATCGAACGCGCCGCCTGAGCCTGCGGTGCCGCACCCGGCGCGGCCGGCATCGGTGCCGCCCCGTAACCGCCGGACGACCCCATCCACTCCATGCCGCCGGGAGCCGGCGGCACCGCCCGCGCGGCCGCCTCCCGCTTGCGAGCCTCCTCCGCGCGCCAGGCCCCCAGCGCCGGCTCGGTCAGAGCGAAGGCCTGGAGCTGGATCCCGCCCCAGGTCTCCTCGCCGGTGACCTGGCCCTCGACCGTGGCGCCGAGCCCCAGGGGCAGCGCCACGAACTGACGTACCGTGCCCTTCCCGGACTTGATGCCGTCGAGCCACGGCTGGCGTGGCAGCACCACGTAGTTCTGCGGATCCCGGGACAGCCGGCTGCTCCACGGCAGACCCGAGATGGCGCACACCTTGCCCGCACCCACCTGGAGCGCGGCCGGTTCGGCCGTCCCCGCGAAGCTCAGCCACATGGCCTCGCGCAGGTACATCGGCAGCATCACGCCGCCGCGCGCCCGCCACTGAGGCGGCACCGAGCCGGCGTAGTCCTCGACCCGGCGCACCGGGAACTCGCCGAGCCCCGGCGGCAGCGGATGCGTTCCGGTTTCCGGCAGCCGCAGCGTGCGTACGAACCGCACCCGCGCACCGCCCGGCAGCACCAGGCTGTTCCCGTCGACCCGCACACTCCCGGTCATGATCGTCTCCCCTCGTCGCGCGTCTTCCTCGGTGCTACCACGACGGGTCCGCGCCACCGGTTCCGTCCTTGACGATCTTCGTTGCGGGCGCGGTCAGGGCCGCGACCGGCCGGCAATGTTCCTGACGTAGTCCTCGACCGCCGCGTCGAGACCGATGTCGTGCTGCGCCCGCTCGGACAGGTACCAGCGGTGTTCGAGCAGTTCGTGGTAGAGCTCGGCCGCGTCCGTCCGGTCCGGCACGTGGTCGCGTACCGCGCGCACGGTCGGCCGGAACACGTCGCGCACCCATCGGTGAGCGAGGACCTCGGCGCGCGCTCCCAGGGGGTCGCCCGGAGCGTAGTCCTCCTGCGTGGCCATCCAGCTCTCCAGGTCGTTCAGGAGCCGTCGCGCCTGGTTCTCCTCGGCGTCCATGCCGGTGAGGCGCAGGAGTTGGCGCTGGTGGTGGCCCGCGTCCACGACCTTCGGCACGAACGTGACGGTGTCCCCCCGGTCCGCGTGCGAGATCTGCATCTCCGCGACGTCGAAGCCCAGATCGTTGAGGCGGCGGATGCGGCGCTCCATGTAGTGGTGCTTGCCCGCCGGGTAGACGGAGGTACGCGTCAGCTCCGTCCAGAGCGCGTCGTAGCGCTCCCCGATCTCCGTGCCGAACGCGATCGGGTCGATGGACGGGTGCAGGGCCCCGGACGCCTCGAGGTCGAGCATCTCGCCGCTGATGTTGACCCGGGCGAGCTCGATGTCGTACGCGCGCTGCCCGTCGCTGAGCCGGGGGTGCAGCTCCCCGGTCTCGGCGTCCACGAGGTAGGCGGCGTACGCGCCCGCGTCCCGCCGGAACAGGGTGTTGGACAGCGAGCAGTCCCCCCACGCGAATCCCGCCAGATGCAGCCGCACGAGGAGGACGGCCAGGGCGTCCATCAGACGGTGCACGGTGCCGGGGCGCATCGTCGTCTCGAACATGGAGCGGTAGGGGAGCGAGCCGCCCAAGTGGCGTGTGATGAGGACGGGTTCGAGAGGCGCTCCGTCGGCGTCCGTGCGGCCGGTGACCACGGCGAGGGGGTCGACCGCGGGTATCGCGAGACGGTCGAGGGTGCGCAGGAGTTCGTACTCGCGCAGCGCGGGCCGCTCGGCGAGTTCCTTCACGGCCACGACCTCGCTGCCCGCACGGGCGTATCGGACGACGTGGCGCGAGATGCCACGGGGGAGCGGCACCAGGTATTTGTCCGGCCACTCCTCCAAGGGGACATGCCAGGGGAGTTCGAGGAGGAGGGCCGGATGTTCGGGGTTGGTGGCGCTGATCTGCAAAGTCATGCGGTCACAGTCCCTGGGTCGCACGGCGGGTCCGGAGTGATCGGACCCCGAAGGGGCGGCGCGGGTCAAGACCGGTGGCGGACCGGCCCCAGGGCTTCGCGGGGGGCCTGCCCCACGCCGCCCCGGACTCGGGCTCAGTCCTTGAGGTGTTCCAGGATCCGGTGCATGCCGCTGTTCCAGTTCTCCTTGAGCGCCACGACCGCCGCGTCGAGGTCGCCGCGCTGGAGGCACTCGGCGATCCGCTCGTGCTCCACGGCGGAACGCTCCAGGATGTCCTGGTCGCCCAGGGCCACCCGCTCGTAGCGGTGCATCGTCACCTTCAGGGAGGTGATCAGCTTCATCAGGCGATCGTTCGTGCAGCCCGACAGAAGCAGGTCGTGCCACGCGTCGTCGTACCGCTCTATGACGTCGTGCGGCGCCTGCGGAGCCGAGAACGCGCGCGCCTCCTCCAGCAGCCGGGGAGCCGTCGCCGCCAGATGCTCGGGGTCGCTGGACTCAAGGGCCAGCGCCTCCAGCGTCGCGACGATCGCGGACAGGTCACGGAACTCCTGCGCGCTGAGCGCGGTGAAGCGGAAGCCCTTGCCGCGCTCGCTGGTGATGACGCCCTCGCGCTCCAGCGTGATCAGGGCCTCGCGCAGCGGAGTACGGCTGACGCCGAGCTCGGTGGCGAGCTGCCCCTCGTTGATCGGCTCGTTGGTCGCGATCGTGCCGCGCCCGAGGCGCTTGATCAGTTCCTCCTTGACCTGTTCGCGCAGCGGGCGGTTTTCGATTGGCATGTGAGGCTGCCCTCCCCTTCGGTCCGGTCGATTATCCGCTACCGGCGGGTTACGCGGTACCGGCGCCGTCGACCGGGATGATCGCCCCGCTCAGGAACGCCGAGGCGTCCGAGGCGAGGAACGCCACGGTCTGCGCGATGTCGCGGGGCTGCCCGATGCGGCCGAGTGGACGGTCGGCCGCATCGGCGTAGAACGCGTCGGAGCTCTCGCCGAGCTGGCGGGCCTCCTCCGCGAGCATGCCGGTCGCGGTGTCGCCGGGACAGACGCAGTTCACGCGGATGTTGTCGGGGCCGTGGTCGATGGCCATCGCGCGGGTCATGTTGACGACGGCGCCCTTCGAGGCGCAGTACGACACGGCCCGGCCGCCGCCCGGATGCCCCAGCCCGAGCCGGTGTTGACGATGGAGCCGCCGCCCCGCGCCGCCATCCCCGGGATCACCAGGCGGCTCATCAGCAGCACCGAGCGGATGTTCACGGCCATCACCAGGTCCCAGTCGTCCTCGGTGATCTCGCAGACCGTCGAACGGCGGATGATGCCGGCGTTGTTGAAGAGCACGTCCACGCCGCCGAACCGCTCCTGCGCCGTGTTCACCACGGACTCGCAGTCCTCGCGCCGGGACACGTCGCAGCGCACGAACGTCCCTCCGGCGTCCTTCGCCGTCTGCTCGCCGGCCTCCGTGTCGATGTCGGCGATCACCACGCGGGCGCCGAGCTCGGCGAGGACCTGGGCGGTGGCGCGGCCGATACCGGCTCCGCCGCCGGTGACGATGGCGCGCTTGCCGTCAAGGGAGATCATCTTGGGCTCCTTGTGTCCGCTGTCGGGGAGGGCTGGGTGGTCATGTGGCGAGCCGGTACAGCGACGTACGCCGCCTGCCGGTGATCACGGGGAGGTGGCCGGCGAGCTCCGCGTCCAGCGCGTCGTCGCCGGTGTCGAGGAGGAGGGGGCGGCCGGCGAGCGCGGCCAGTTTCTGTTCGCCGCACACCACGAGCAGACAGCCGCGGCCGCCTGCCGCGCGCAGGACCCGGGGCGAGATCTGCTGGTTGCCGCGGCCGAGGAGGAAGCCCTGGCCGCCGATGGGGGACAGCGCGATCCACGCGGGACCGAGCCCGAGGAGGGTGTCCTCGGTGGCGTCGCGGGCCACGACGCGCGGCGGCCGGACGGGATGGAGGCGCAGCACGTCGACGCCGGTGAGGGAGACGTCCGCGCCGAGCGCGGCCGCGACGGCGCGGGTGGTGCTGCCGGGGCCGAGTACGAGCAGACCGTCGCCGACGCGCTCGGCGACGTCGGCCGCGATGCCGCCGACCGCCTCCGGCGCGGTGGCGGTGCTGCCGGTCTTGCGCTGCTGCACGCGGACGGGCAGGTCGGGGACGCGGAGCCAGCCGAAGAGCCGGGACGTGACGCGGCCCTCGTTCAGGGCGTCCTCGTCGCGGTCCATCACCTCGGCGTCCCGCAGGCGTACGGCTCCCTTGCGGGCCAGCCACGCGGCGGCGACCTCGCCCGCGGCGCGCGGGCTGACGGCGAAGACGGCCGAGTGCATCTTCACGCCGGTCGGGACGCCGAGCACGGGGCAGGGCTCGTCCCCCAGAGCGGCGAGCACGTCCCGCGCGGTGCCGTCGCCACCGGCGAAGAGCAGCAGATCGACGCCCTCGGCGACGACGGCGCGCACCGCGGCGGCCGTGTCCGCGGCCGAGGTGTCCCGTCCGTGCCCGGCCGCGTACACGACCCGCGTGGGAAGCCCGGCGGACGCGACGGCATCGGCGCCCAGGAAACCGTCGGCCGTCACGACGAGGACGCCTGAGCCCGATCCCGACCCCGAGCCCGACGCCACGTCCGAGCCCGACGCCACGTCCAAGGTCGACCCCAAGCTCGGAGCCACCCCCCGCCGTGGTCGCCCCGCACCCGCCAACTCGCTCAATCTCAGGGCGAGTTCACTCATCGCGGCCGCCGCGCGCGTCCCGGCCTGAGGGCGTGCCCCCAGCGAGAGCGCCAGGCGGGGCCGGTCAGGGGTGTCCGTGCCGCCGAGGCCCACCCGGCCCCCGAGCCCGGCGACCGGGTTGACCACCAGGCCGATCCTGGGCGGCCGGGTCCCCTGCGTCGGGGTCGCTCGGCGCGCCGGAGCCGCGTTCAACGGGTCGCCTCACCGAGCACCTTGCGGCGGTACGCGCGCCACGAGACCGCCCACGTCGCCGGGTCGTCCAGGGCCTCGGGGCGTACCCGGTGGATGGTCGAGCGGTGCGGGGCCGTGCGCACGGTCTCCGGGTCCTCGTAGGCCTCGCGCGCGATCTCCGCGAGGATCGCCGCGTACTCGTCGAGGTCGGCACGCGTGTAGGACTCGGTCGGCTCCAGTGTCATGGGTTCCGGCACGACGTACGGGTGGTGGCTGGTCCAGTAGTGCGTGCCGAAGTCCGCGGCGCGCAGGCCGATGTCCTCGGAGTGCAGCCCGGTGTCCTCGTGGAGCTTCTCCCAGCTGTAGCGGACCTGCTCGACGCGCGGGCGCCCGGCCGCGTAGGGGATCGAGACGCCGGGGATCTGCCGGACCTTGTGCAGGAGGTAGTTGTTGTTGAGGACGGCCGTCTCGGCGGCGGCACGCAGGCCCTCCGCGCCGAGTGACATGATCCAGGCGTAGGCGCGGACGAGGTTCGGAACGACCCCGTGGAACGGCCGCATCTTGCCGACCGACTCCGGCCGGTCGTCGTCCAGGCCGTATGCGCCCGTCTTCGGGTCGAACTCGACCGTCGGGCGCGGCAGATAGGGGGCGAGGTCCCGGGTGACCGCGCATGCGCCGGCCGCGGGACCACCGCACGCGTGCGGGGTCGAGAACGTCTTGTGCAGATTGAAGTGGCACAGGTCGAAGCCCGCGTCCCGTGCGCGCGTGATGCCGAGGACGCCGTTCGCGTTGGCCTGGTCGTACGAGCACAGGCCGCCCGCCTCGTGCACGATCCGGACGAACTCCTCGATGCGCGGGTTGTAGATGCCCGTGTCCTCTGGGTTCGTGATGAGGAGGGCGGCCGTGCGGGGGCCGACCGCGGCCTTGAGGGCATCGATGTCCGGGTAGCCGTCGGCGTCCGGGTGGAGGGTGATGACCTTGAAGCCGGCGGTCTTCGCGCAGGCCGCGTTCGACGGGTGGGAGAAGATCGTCGTGATCACCTCGTCACGCTGCTCCAGCTCGCCGCGCGCGGCGAAGTAGGCGCGGATCATGGCCACGTTCGTGTAGATCGCGGCGGAGCCCGCGCCCGGCTGGAGCGAGACCCGGTCCATGCCGGAGATCTCTTTGAGGAGCTGTTCCAGGCTGTGCATGATGCCGAGAACGCCCTGCACGGTGTCCTCGTCCTGCAGCGGGTGCAGCGCGGCGATCCGCGGGTCGCGCACGAACTGATCGTTGACCTTGGGGCTGTACTTCATGGTGCAGGTGCCCTGGCCGACATCGATGTTGAGGTCGGCGCCGAGGTTCTCCTGCGACAGGCGCAAGTAGTGGCGAAGGACCTGCTGTTGGGACATCTCGGGCAGGGCGGGCGGTGCGGCGCGCCGCAGGGCGGCGGGTATCCCGACCTGGCCGACGGACGGATCGGCGGCGGGCACGAGGACGCCCCGCTCGCCCGGCGAGCCCAGCTCGAAGATCAGCCTCTCGTCCCAGGACGCCTGCTGGAAGCGGCGCAGGCGCGGCTTGTCGGCGACGCGCGCCTCCTCGGGTGAGACGGACACGGGCGTGTGCACGGCGGTCACTTGACGATCTCCTCGAGGGTCGCGGCGAGCCGGTCGATGTCGGCCTTGGTGTGGACTTCGGTGACGCAGTACGCGGCTTCGCGTGGGCCGGTCGGGGTGCCGCCGAAGATGCCCCGCTCCTTGAGGTCGGTGCGGATCTCGGCGGAGGTCCTGCCGCCCGTGTAGCGGACGGTGAAGTCGGCGAAGTGCAGGGCGTCGCCGTACGGGACCTCGACACAGGGCACCTCGGCGAGGCGCCGGCGGGCGTAGGCGGTGAGCGAGAGGATCGTGTCGCCGATCTCCCGCATGCCCTGCGGTCCCATCAGCGCGAGATAGACCCCGGCGCCGATCCCGTGGAGCGCGGCGGCCGTGCCGACCCACTCCTTGCCCTCCTCGCGCAGCGCGAACGAGGTCCGCTCGTAGGCGACATCTCCGAAGCCGTACTCGCCCTCGACAGTCGTCGGTACGAGACCGAACAGGCGGGACGGATATTCGGCGACCAGTGGCTCCTCGTCCCGCGTGGCGATGAAGCCCGCGTTGCCGCCACCGAAGCTCTGGTGGAGGCCGAGCGGCTGGATGTCGCCGCATGCGATGTCGGCGCCGTACGCGGACGGCGGCGCGAGTACGCCGAGTGTGAGCGGGTTGCAGCCCACGACGTACAACGCCCCTGCTGCGTGGGCGAGTTCGGCAAGCCGTGGCAGTGCCTCGTCGACGATGCCGAGCGCCGAGGGAGCGTCCGCGTACACGGCGGCCACGTCGCCGGCACGGAGCGCCGCGTGTACGGCGTCGAGGTCGGCGCAGCCGGTGTCCGGGTCGACAGGGACGACGGTCACGTCGTGGTCGGGGCGCACGTAGTCGCGTATCCGGGAGAGCTTGTCGGCATCGACGGCCGTGGCGACGACCAGGCGGCGGCGGCCCGTGATCCGGCCGGCCATGCGCAGCGCGGTCCCCGAGGCCTGGAAGCCGTCGTACACCGGGACGTTGACGACCTCGACATCGAGCAGCTCGGCCATCATCGACTGGTACTCCCACAGCGCCTGGAACCGGCCGTGGTCCTCGTAGGGCTCGCCCGCGTAGGCCGTGAGGAACTCGCTGCGGTTGACCACCTCGTCCACGACCGCGGGCACGTGATGCTGGTAGCAGCCGGAGCCGAGGAAGCTGAGCGCCTGGCGGGTCGAGGTGTTGCGGCTGAGCAACTCCTCCATGTGGCGGGTGAGTTCGGCCTCCGAGCGCAGCGGGGCCGGCAGGTCCAGGGGGCGGTGCAGCCGGATGGCGTCCGGGATGTCGGCGTAGAAGTCCTCGACGCTCGCCGCGCCGATCTCCTCGAGCATCGCCTGCCGTACGGCGGGGACCGCGTTCGGGATGTAGGGGTGGACGTACGTGGGGGCGGAGTCCTGGGGTGACGTCATGCCGCGCCTTTCGCGTGAGCCGACTCAGTCATGGCAGTCATGTCAGTCATGAACCACAGCAGCAAAAGTCTTTGGGTGTACACCTCTTGACGGCGAGCTCTGTCATTCAGTGTTCTGAATACAGCATTAGGCATTCAGGCTCCAGGAGGCAAGAGTGTCAACGAGACCCACCCGACGGGCAGTTCTGGTCACAGGTCTGGCGACCGCGGCGACGTCCCTGGTCGGCGGATGCGCCATGGGAGGCGCGGGCGGCGGAGGCACCCGCGACATCAGCGGCAAGGAGGGGGACGGGAAGGACGAGGTCAGCGGAGAGATCACCGTCTGGTCGTGGGACGTTGCAGCCAAGGCCATGAAGCGCCTCGCCCGCACCTTCGAGGAGCGCCACCCCGGCACCACCGTCGATGTCGTCGACATCGGCTACGACAACGCCTACGACAAGATCACCGTCGGCCTGCGTGGCGGCTCGGGCCTCGCCGACGTCCTCACGGTCGAAGGCAGCTACATGCCGCGCTACACAGCCAACTTCCCGAGCGGGTTCTACGACCTGACGAGCCTCGGCGGCCGCTACGGAGGCGACTTCGACCGCGCCGCGTGGCGCACCGTCACCGGCAAGGCAGGCGCCGTCCTCGCCCTTCCCTGGGACATCGGCCCCTGCGCGCTCTACTACCGCACGGACCACTTCCGTGCCGCGGGAGTCGACCCCAAATCCCTGCTGACCTGGGACGACTATGTGGCGGCGGGGGTACGGATCAAGAAGGCCACCGGCCGCAAGCTGCTCATCCTGGACTCCACCGACGCGGGCATCCTGCCGATGCTGCTCCAGCAGCAGGGGCAGTCGTACTTCAAGGGTGGCCGGGTCGCCGTCGACACACCCGAGGCCGTGCGGGCCATGACGCTGATGAAGACCCTGCACGACAAGGGGCTCGTCGACTACGAGAAAGGCTGGGACGGGCTCGTCACCGGCACCAAGGAGGGCAAGGCCGGCACCACACCCACCGCCGCCTGGTGGACGGGCACACTCACCGAGGAGATGCCCGAACTGAAGGGGAAGTTCGGCGTAGTCCCCCTGCCCGGATTCACCGCCGACGGCATCCGCACGTCGAACATCGGCGGCTCCACTCTCAGCGTCCCCGCGCAGAGCAAGAACCCTCGCCTGGCCTGG
The DNA here is from genome assembly GCF_053607285.1 of Streptomyces sp. NPDC055140. Taxonomy (NCBI): domain Bacteria; kingdom Bacillati; phylum Actinomycetota; class Actinomycetes; order Kitasatosporales; family Streptomycetaceae; genus Streptomyces; species Streptomyces sp. NPDC055140. The sequence continues at coordinate 118,449 of NZ_JBSGTG010000010.1, forward strand.
GCGTTCATCGAGTTCCTGCTCACCGGCAAGGCGAACCAGGTCTCGATGCTGAAGCGGGAGGGCCTGTTCCCGGCGTATCTTCCGGCGCTCGACGACCCGTATCTGAGTGCGAAACAGGAGTACTTCGGCGGGCAGGCGGCCCTCGACGTGTTCGCCCGGCTCGCCCGCAGCATCCCGCCCGTCGAGAACAACAAGGACGACGCGAAGGCCTCCGACATCATGATCTCGGCCGTCAACGGCGTGATGCTGCGCGGCAAGGACCCCCGCGCCACCCTGAGTTCGGCGGCCGGCCAGATCGCCGCCGCCACCGGACGCGAGAGGGTGAAGTAGCCCGATGGCCGTCCAGACCACCTACGACCGGCCGGTCGCGCCCGCCCGCGCCCCTGCCGCCCCCCGCCGCAGGCGCCCGCGCCGCGTCGCCTGGATCTTCGCCGGACCGGCCGCCGCGCTCTTCGCGCTCTTCTTCGCCTATCCGCTCGGCGCGAGCCTCCTGCAGAGCTTCACCACCGAGGACGCGGGCGCCACCCGCTGGGTCGGCCTCGACCAGTACCGGCGCATGATCCACGACCCCGCCTTCGTCGAGTCCCTGCTCAACACGGGGCTCATCCTCGTCGTCCAGGTCCCGGTGATGATCGGTCTCGCCCTCGTCCTCGCCGTCCTCCTCAACCAGTCCTGGCTGCGCTTCCGCGGCACGTGGCGCGCCGTCCACTTCCTGCCCGCCGTCACCACACTCGTCGCGTACGCCGTCGTCTTCCAGGTCCTCCTCAAGACCGACGGAGGACTCGCCAACCAGGTGCTCGCCGCGGTCGGCATCGGCCCGGTCGACTGGCTCAACAGCCCCACCTGGGCCCGCATTTCGCTGATCGCGTCCCTGACCTGGCGCTGGACCGGATACAACGCGGTCATCCTGCTCGCCGGACTCCAGGCCATCGGCAAGGAGCAGTACGAGGCCGCCGCCATCGACGGCTCGGGCACCCTGTCCACGTACACGCGGGTGATCCTGCCGCAGCTGCGCCCCGTCGTCCTGTTCTGCGTGGTCACCTCCACCATCGGCACGCTCCAGCTCTTCGACGAGAACTACGTCCTCACCCGCGGCGGCCCGGACGACGCGACGCTCACCCCGGTCGTCTACCTCTACAAAGTCGGTTTCCAGCAGCTCGACTTCGGCTATGCCGCCGCCATCGCCTGGGTCGTCGTGGCCCTCATCGCAGCGATCTCCGCCCTCCAGTACGTCGCCTTCGGAAGGGAGCGCCGCCGGTGACCGCCCTCCAGCAGGCCCCCGTACGCGTCCACCCGGCCCGGCGCCTCGGCCGCCTCGCCGTGCGGCTGTTCCTCGCGGCCGGCGCCGTCGTCAGCCTCGTGCCGTTCCTCTGGATGGCGATCGCCGCGACGCACTCCACCTCCGACCTGTTCCACTCGCCGCCGCCGCTCCTGCCCGGCGGACGCCTGCTCGACAACCTCGCGCGGCTCCAGGACACCATCGGCTTCGGCCGCGTCCTGTTGAACAGCCTCGGCATCGCCGTCGTCCACACCACGCTCAGCTCGCTGATCTCCGCCATGTGCGGCTACGGACTCGCCAAGTACCGTTTCCGCGGCCGGGGCCTGCTGCTCGGCGCCGTGCTCGCCACCATGATGATCCCGTTCCAGGTGCTGCTCGTCCCGCTGTTCCAGATGATGGCGAGCGTCGGCTGGATCGACTCCTACCAGGCCGTGATCCTGCCGTTCCTGGCCAACTCCTTCGGCATCCTTCTCATGCGCCAGGGCTTCGTCGACTTCCCCGACGAACTCCTCGAATCGGCCCGCATCGACGGCTCCGGCGAGCTGCGCACCTTCTACCAGGTCGTCCTGCCGTGCGTGCGCCCTCAACTCGGCGCCCTGGTCATCTTCACGTTCATGGCGCAGTGGAACAGCTTCATCTGGCCCCTGCTCATGCTCAACTCGGAGGACAGGTACACCGTGCCCGTCGCGCTCAACACCCTCACGGGGCTCTCCCACGTCGACTACTCGGGCCTGATGCTCGGCTCGCTGCTCGCGACGCTGCCGCTCATGGCCCTCTTCCTGCTCTTCCAGCGGCAGTTCGTGGCCGGACTCCTCGGCGGGGCGGTGAAGGGATGAGCCGTCTCACCCGGGTCCCGGGGGTCCTGTACGGCGGTGACTACAACCCCGAGCAGTGGCCCGAGGACATCTGGGCCGAGGACGCGAAACTGATGCGCGAGGCCGGCGTCACCATGGTGACCGTCGGGGTGTTCTCCTGGGCCAGGCTCCAACCCAGCCCGGACACCTGGGACTTCGCCTGGTTCGACCGGCTCCTCGACCTGCTGCACGCCCACGGCGTCGCCGTCGACCTGGCCACCGCCACCGCGTCACCACCGGCCTGGCTCGTGCGCGCCCACCCCGGGATCCTTCCGGTCACCGCCGACGGCGTACGCCTCGAATTCGGCTCGCGCCAGCACTACTGCCCGTCCTCCCCCGAGTACCGCGCCGCCGCCCTCCGTCTGACCCGCTCCCTCGCCGAACGCTACGCACACCACCCGGCGCTCGCCCTGTGGCACATCCACAACGAGTACGGCGACCACGTCACCGAATGCTTCTGCGCCCGCTCCGCCGGCCACTTCCGCACCTGGCTCACCGACCGCTACGGAACGATCGATGCCCTCAACCACGCCTGGGGCACAGCCTTTTGGTCCCAGCGGTACGGCACCTACGACGAGATCGAACCACCGCGTACCGCACCGGGACCGGTCAACCCGACGCAGCTCCTCGACTGGCGCCGCTTCTGCTCCGACGCCCTCCTGGACTGCCACCGAGCCGAGCGCGAGGCGCTGCGCGAGCTGAGCCCGGACACCCCGGCGACCACCAACTTCATGTCGATGTTCAAGGCCCTCGACTACTGGAAATGGGCCGAGCACGAGGACCTCGTCTCCGACGACGCGTACCCGGACCCCGCCGACCCGCGCGCCCACATCAACGCCGCCCTCAACTACGACCTGATGCGCTCCCTCAAGGGTGGCAAGCCCTGGCTGCTCCTGGAGCAAGCACCGTCCGCGGTCAGCTGGCGCCCGGTCAACGTCCCCAAGAAGCCCGGCCTGCAACGCCTCTGGTCCCTCCAGGCCCTGGCCCGCGGCGCCGACGGCATCATGTACTTCCAGTGGCGCGCCTCCCGCGCGGGCGCCGAGAAGTACCACAGCGCGCTGCTCCCGCACCGAGGCACCACCTCCCGGGGCTGGCGCGAGACCGTCCGCTTCGGCGCCGAACTCGCCCGGCTGGGCGAGGTCACCGGCGCCATCACCCCGGCGGACGTGGCGATCGTCCTCGACTGGGACTCCTGGTGGGCCCTCGAAGCCGACGACCACCCTTCGGCCCGCATGCGCTGGCCCGACCTCCTGCGCCCCTGGTACGCGGCGCTCCACACCCGCGCCGTCACCGCCGAGTTCGTACCCCCGCACGCGGACCTCACCGGCTACCGGGCGGTCCTCGCCCCCAACCTCCACCTGCTGCGGCCGGAGAACGCCGAACGCATCGCCGCGTACGTCCACGGCGGCGGCCACCTGGTGTGCGGCCCCTTCAGCGGTGTCGTCGACGGTCACGACCACATCCACGACGGGGGCGCGCCCGGACCGCTGCGCGACGTACTCGGCATGTGCGTCGACGAGTTCTGGCCTGTCCCCGACGGGGAGACCGTGCGCCTGGCCTCCGGCGCCGAGGCCACCCTCTGGAGCGAGTGGCTCGAGACGGAAGGCCCCGACACAGAGGTCGTCGACTCGTACGCGACCGGAGAGCTCACCGGCCGTCCCGCCGTCACTCGTCACCCCTACGGAAGCGGAACCGCGTGGTACGTCAGCGCGCACCTCGGCGACGGCATCGGCGCGGTCCTCGACAACGCGCTGAGGGCCGCCGGCGTACGACCCGTGCTCGACGTCCCCGAAGGGGTCGAGGCAACCGTCCGCACCGGCGAGCACGCCACGTACCTCTTCGTCCTCAACCACACCGACCACGACACTCGGACGCCGCTGACCGGCGCCTTCCACGCGGGCGGCACCGATCTGCTCACCGGCGCCACCGTCCACGGCCACATCACGCTCGGCCCGCTCGGCGCCGCAGTTCTGCGCATCGCCACCCACACCCCGGGAGAGAACCAGAAGTGATCAGACACCGGCACCTGAGCGCGCTGACCGCACTCCTCCTCGCCGGCGGCGCCCTCGCCGCACCGCAAGCGGCCTCCGCCCGTCAGCACCCGGCGCCGCCGCCCCCGTACGCCGACGTCCTCGACCTGCACGGCACCCCGGCCGCCGCCCTGCCCGGCGACGACGAGGACAACAACCCCATCACGGTCTTCGCCGATCGAGGGGCGTGGCACGCCTACGCGCTGCCGAAGGCCGGGGACAAGGACGCCTACGGCGGCTTCTCCGGGCCCCTCTACATCGCCCAGGAATACCCCTGGTGGCTCAGCAAGTCCTTCAGCCGCATCCGCCTCACCGAACACGGCCGCACCCTCGACCTGTCCGGCGGCGGCACACCGCGGTTCACATCGCTGCCCGGCCGGCTCCTCCAGACGTACGACCTCGGCCGCGGACTCACCCTCAGCCTCGAACTCCGCTTCGCCACCGACCGCAGCGCCCTGGTGCGCGCCCGGATCCGCAACACCGGCACGGTGCCCCGCACCCTGGGCGCCGACTGGACGGGCAGCCTGCTGCGGCCGGCCGACAGGCCGATGCGCGATGCGCCCTCGCTGACCGCGACCCGCTCGGGCGTCGGCGTCGACTTCGCCAAGGTCCGCGAGACCTGGGACTACCTCACCGACGGCACGGAGCGCTTCGAGGTCACGCACAAGGACCGCGTCCGGACCACCGTGGACGGCGACACCTACCGTACGGAGGCCACCGAGCCGGTGACGCTCGCGCCGGGCCGGTCGCACAGCTTCGACTGGACCGAGTCCTACACCTTCACCACTGCCGAGCGGACCCGCGAGCAGGCGAAGGTTCGCGACGTCCTCGACCGTCCGGCGGCCGTCGTCTCGGCAGGCGACGCTCGCTGGCGCGGCTACATCGCCGGCGTGACCCGGGGCGTTCCCGCCGACCGGCGGCGCACAGCCGTGAAGTCCCTGGAGACCCTCGTCACCAACTGGCGCGGCGCGGCGGGGCAGATCAAGCACGACGGGATCACGCCGTCGATCTCCTACAAGTGGTTCACCGGCGGCATCTGGGCCTGGGACACCTGGAAACAGGCCGTCGGCACCGCCCGCTTCGCGCCCGATCTCGCCGAGTCGCAGATCCGCTCCATGTTCGACCGGCAGATCAGGGCCGACTCCACGACCCGCCCCCAGGACGCGGGGATGATCCCCGACGTCATCTTCTACAACGACCCCGCGCGCGGCGGCGGCAACTGGAACGAACGCAACTCCAAGCCGCCACTGGCCGCCTGGGCCGTGTGGGAGGTGTACGCGAAGACGGGCGACAAGGACTTCCTGCGGGAGATGTACCCGAAGCTCGCCGCCTACCAGGCGTGGTGGTACCGCAACCGCGACCACGACCACAACGGCCTCGCCGAGTACGGCGCCACCGTCGACGCCGCCAACAACTCGCCCGAGGAACGACGCCTCGCCGCGGCCTGGGAGAGCGGCATGGACAACGCGCCGCGCTTCGACGCGGCCCTGGGCACCGACGTCGTCGCCAACCACGCGGCCGACGGAACACTCCTCGGATACTCCCTCACACAGGAGTCCGTCGACCTGAACTCCTATCTCGCCGCGGACCAGGGCTATTTGGCGCGCATCGCGGGTGCGCTCGGCCACGGGTCCGACGCCGGGCGGTGGAAGCGCCGGTCCGCGACGACCGCCACCGCCGTCCGCACGACGATGTACGACCCCGCCGACGGCTGGTTCCACGACACGGCACTCGGCACCGGCGCCCCCCTCACGGCCCGCGGCCGCGGCATCGAGGGCGCGGTCCCGCTGTGGACCGGCACCGCCTCCAAGGCGCAGGCCCGCGCCGTGCGCGACAAGCTCACGGACCCGGAGGAGTTCGCGACGGCCGTCCCGTTCCCGACCGTGTCGAAGAGCTCCCCCTACTTCTCGCCGACCGCCTACTGGCGCGGCCCCGTCTGGTTCGATCAGGCCTACTTCGCCCTGGGCGGCCTGCGCCGGTACGGCTACGACAAGGACGCGGACGCCCTGACGGACCGGCTCCTCACCCATGCCTCGGGCCTCACCGGCAACGGTCCGATCATGGAGAACTACGACCCGACGACAGGAGCCCCGCTCAACTCGCCCAACTTCAGCTGGTCGGCCGCCCTGCTGCTGCCGATGCTGACGCGGGGCCACTAGGGTCTTTCCGCCGGGCGCCGAAACCCCGTTGAGGCCCGCCGGGCCCGGTCCTAGGGTGCGGACCATGCTGCCCCTCGTGGAAACCGACGAGCAATGGGACGCCGTGGTCCCCGACGAAGCGGTCATGCGGCGGGGAGCGGACGACCTCTGCGCCCGGCTCGGCCTCGCCGGCCTCCCGCTCACGCGCTACGAAGCGGGCTCCCGGCCCGTCTACGCCGTCGGTGACGAGCATGTCCTGAAGCTGTTCCCGGCGGCCTCGGCGGAGGACGGCGTCACCGAGGCCCGGGTCCTCGCCCACCTCGAGGGCAGGCTCCCCGTGCCCACCCCCGAGGTCCGCTCCGCGGGCGCGTACGAGAACGGGTGGCACTACATCCTCATGTCCCGGCTGCCCGGCGAGGACCTGGCAGTGGCCTGGCCCGACATCCCGCGCGCCGACCAGGATCGCATCGTCACGGAGGCCGGAGCGTGCCTCGCCGCGCTGCACGCCCTCGACCCCACGCCCCTCGCCGGAGCGGTGGGCCCGGGGGACTGGGACACGTTTGTGGGCGAGCAGCGCGCGGGCGCCGTACAGCAGCAGCGCGAACACGGTCTCACGGAGGGCTGGTTGGAGCAGATCCCCGCCTTCCTCGACTCCGTCACGCTGCCGTCCGGGCCCGAACGCGCTCTGCTGCACACGGAGTTCATGCGTCAGCACCTCGTCGTCGGCCCCCGGAACCGCACTCTGACCGGACTCCTCGACTTCGAGCCCGCCATGATCGGAGACCCGGCCTACGACTTCGTGGCCGTCGGCCTGTTCGTCACCCGGGCCGACCCGCGCCTGATGACCCGCTTCACCGAGGCGTACGGCCGCGCTTTCGCGGCCCGCACCGTGACGGCGTACACACTTCTGCACGTGTACAGCGATCTGCCCTGGTACCTGCGGGAACTGCCCGCGCCGCCGGAGGCGACGTTCGACTCACTCGCCGGGGCCTGGTTCGCCGCCGGATGACGCGAGGCGGGCCTCCGCCGCCGCGAGGATCTCCGTGACGCGCAGCGCGAAAGCGGCGTCGCAGGCGTGCGGCCGGCCCGTGCGCACGGACTCCAGGAGCGCGTCGACCGCCACGCCGAACGCGTCGACCGACGCACCGCCCGTCGGCATCGCCACGATGCCGGACTCCCCCCGCAGCTCCACGTCGACGCCCGCCGCCTTCGCCGGAGTCGTCAGACTCAACGCGGCCGTGGCGGACGCGCCCGACGCATGCGCAAGGACCAGATGCACGGTGTCCGCCGGGCCCCGCGCGGCCGTCACGGACGTGACGTCCCCGAGCACCGGAAGCAGTACGGACAGAGCATGCGGGCCGACGTCCCACAGGGCGCCGCGCCCGACCCGCCACGGGGACGCGGTCAGCTCCGACGTGTCGCCGGGGGTGTACAGGGACCCGTACCAGTCGGCCCGGCCCGTGAACCAGTCTCCCTCGGCGGCCTGTTGGGCCAGCCAGTCCGATGTGACGGTCGCGAAGCGCAGCGTGAAGAACACGACGGACGCGACCCCCGCGGCTCGTACGGCGTCCACGACCTCCCTGGCCGCGGGCACCGACGTGGCCAGCGGCTTGTCGAGGAGGAGATGACAGCCCGCGGCGGCGGCCCGTGCGGCGAGCGGTGCCTGCACGTCCGGCGGCACCGCGAACGCCACCGCGTCGCACGCCGCGAACAGCGCGTCGACGTCCTCGAAGACCCGCGTCCCATGGGCGGCGGCGACCTCGGCCGCGGCCTCGGGCCTGCGCCCCCAGACGCCCACGAGATCCGTCTCCGGGTGGGCGCGCAGAGCGGCGGCGTGCGTCTTCGAGGCCCAGGTGCCGGTGCCGACGAGCCCGACGCGAAGGGTGGTGGCTGCAGAAGTCATGGTCGGCAGTATGGCTGGCGTGTGGCGGAGGGAACAGGAACGGCCGCCGTGCCGGAGGCCTCACGCGTTCCCTTTCGGGCCGAGGCCATTCGCGTCATCCCGACGCCGCCCAGCACGACCGCCATCCCCGCCACCACCCGCGCCGACAGGTCCTCGCCGAGCACGACGGAGCCCAGCGCCACCGAGACGACCGGCAGGAGGTAGCCGACCGTCGCCGCACTCGTCGGGCCCTCGTCCGCGATCAGACGGTAGTTGAGGTAGAACGTCACGCCCGTGCCGAAGATCCCGAGGACCGCCACCGCGACGACGCCCGTCAGGTCGACATCGGAGGAGGGCGAATCGCCGAAGGGCAGCGCCAGCACGCTGAGTGCCGTCGCGGTCGTCAACTGCGCCGAGGACAGGGCGATCGGCTGGACACCGGGCCCGGTGAGCTTGCGCCCCATGTACGCGAACGCCACCGCGTAGCTCGCCGCGGCCGCGAGCAGGGCGAGCGCGCCCCAGCTCGCGAGGCCCGCTCGCTGCCACGGCGCGAAGATCAGCGACGTACCGGCGAAGCCGAGCAGCAGACCCGTCAGCCGCAGCGGTCGCAGACCGCGCTCCGACCCGAGGGCGACGCCGATCAGTAGTGACCACAAGGGAGTTGTGGCGTTGAGTACGCCGGCGACGCCCGAGTCGACGGTCTGCTCGCCGAAGCCGAAGAGGGCGAACGGGACCGCGTTGCAGAAGAACGCGGCGACCACGAGGCGGCCCCACGTGCGGTGGTCGCGGGGCAGCCGCTGCCCGGTCGCCCGGCTCAGCGCGAACAGGACGCCCGCGCCGAGCGCGCACCGCACCACGACGATGTGCACCGGCGAGAACCCGTGCTGAAGCGCCAACTTGATCCACAGGAACCCGGAGCCCCACAGGAGCGCGAGCACCCCCATCCGCACCGCCGCGCCGCGTCCACCGAACACCACGCACCTCCCGTTCGTCGTCGTCCTGGCTTCGTACGCTCCCTCACCTGACTCAACAGGACAAGTGAAAAGTCCTGGACCTACTGTTAACCTCTCCTACATGCTCGATGTGCGACGTATGCAGGTCCTGCGCGCCGTGGTCACCAGCGGCTCGGTCACCGCCGCGGCGGCGAACCTCGGCTACACGCCGTCCGCCATCAGCCAGCAGGTCGCCGCCCTGGAGAAACAGGCGGGCACGGCGCTGCTCGAACGCGTCGGCAGAGGAGTGCAGGCCACAGAGGCGGGGCGGCTGCTCACGCAGTACGCGGACGCCATCAGCCGCCAGGTCGCCGAGGCCGAGACCGCACTCGCCGACCTGCGCGACGGCCGCACCGGCACACTCGCCGTGCGCTACTTCGCCACCGCCGGAGCCGCGCTCGTGGCGCCCGCCGTGGCGCGCCTGCGCGAGCGGCACCCCGGCGTGCGCGTCGACCTGAGAGTGACCGACCCCGAGGATCCGCTGCCCGAGGTGCGGCAGGGGCGGGCCGACGTGGCCGTCGTGGTGCGCACGCGCGATGTGCCGCCCACCGGGATCCGCATGGGCCACCTGGCCGACGACCCCTACCGTGCCGTCCTGCCCAAGAACCATCCGCTCGCCGAGCGGCGCGTCATCGACCTCGCCGAACTCGCCGACGAACCCTGGGTCGACACCGAGGGCGTCGCGGGCCCCTGTCACGAGATCGTCCGCGACGCCTGTGCCGCCGCCGGATTCAGCCCTGACTTCTCGGTCGCGAGCCAGGACTACGCGACTGCCCAGGGCTTTGTCGCCGCCGGAATGGGTATCGGCCTCATGCCTCTGATGGGCCTCAGGAACCGGCACCCCGACATCGTCCTGCGCAAGGTCCGCAAACCGGAGCCGATCCGGGTGATCTGTGCGGCCACCCGCGACACGGCCCCCACGCAGCCCGCCCTCCAAGGGTTCGTCGAGGCGGTGCGGGAGGCTGCGACGGGCTGAGGACCGGGGTTTCGAGGGCTGAGCTGAGGGTGTGGGCGGAGATGCCGGGGCTTGTGCCGGGTGTGCGGGACTTTGTCCGTGCGTTCTGGTCAGATGCGAGCGCTCTGGTGAATACTGATTCACCACGTAGGTGAATAGAAATTCACCCCACCTCCCTCCCCCGCCCTCGAGGCGTCCACCGGAGCGCTCATGGAGCCCGCGATAAGCCCCGACATACGCCCCGAAACAGCCCCGCTGCCTGGCCTGCGCGGCCGGCTCACGATCCCGGTCCTCGCCTTCGGCGGCATCCTCATGGCCGTCATGCAGACCGTCGTGGTCCCGCTGCTCCCCGACCTGCCCCGGCTGACCGGAGCCTCACCCGGGGCGGTCTCCTGGACGGTCACCGCGACCCTCCTCGCCGGCGCCGTCCTCACCCCCGTGCTCGGCAGGGCGGGCGACATGTACGGCAAGCGGCGCGTCCTGCTGCTCGCGCTGGGCCTGATGACCGGCGGGTCGGTGCTGTGCGCGCTCACCTCCGACATCCGCGTCCTGATCGCGGCCCGCGCGCTCCAGGGCGCGGCCGCCGCGGTCGTCCCGCTCTCCATCAGCATCCTGCGCGACGAACTCCCGCCCCACCGCACGGGATCCGCGGTCGCCCTCATGAGCTCGACCGTGGGCATCGGCGCCGCGCTCGGCCTGCCGCTGGCGGCCCTGATCATCCAGTACGCGAACTGGCACGTCATGTTCTGGGCGACCAGCGCCCTCGGCGCGCTCGGCCTCGCCCTCGCCTGCTGGGCCGTGCGCGAGTCGCCCGTACGCGAACCGGGCCGGTTCGACACACTCGGCGCGGCCGGGATCGCCGGCGGCCTGGTCTGTCTGCTGCTCGCCGTGTCGCAGGGCGGCCAGTGGGGCTGGGGCAGCGCCCGCGTGGTCGGCCTGTTCGCCGGAGCCGTCGTGATCCTGGCGCTGTGGTCGTGGCAGCAGCTGCGGGCCGAACGTCCGCTGGTGGACCTCCGGCTCGCCGTCGGCCGCCGCGTCGGCCTGCCGCACCTCGCCGCCCTGATCGCCGGATTCGCCTTCTACGCCAACTCGCTCGTCACGGCGCAGCTCGTCCAGGCGCCCAGGTCCAGCGGCTACGGGCTCGGCCTCTCCATCGTGCAGACCGGTCTGTGCCTGCTGCCCAACGGCGTGATCATGCTGCTCCTCTCGCCGGTGTCGGCCCGCGTCTCCGCCGCGCGCGGCCCCCGCGTGAGCCTCGCCATCGGCGGCGCCGCGATGGCGCTCGGCTATGTCGTCCGCATCGCCGACAGCCGCGACCTGTGGGTGATCGTCCTGGGCGCCGCCATCGTGTCGACCGGCACCACGTTCGCGTACTCGGCGCTGCCCACCCTCATCCTGCGGGCCGTGCCCGCGGGCCAGACCGCGTCGGCGAACGGCGTGAACGTCCTGATGCGGACCATCGGCCAGGCCGTCTCCAGCGCAGCGGTCGCCGCGATCCTCGTCCACCATGCGACCGGCGCCGGCTTCCCCTCGCTGCGCGGGTATCAGATGGCCTTCGTCATGGCGGGTGCGGTCGCCCTCGTGGTCATAGCGGCGGCGTTCACCGTCCCCGCCGACGCGGCGGACAATGGAGGGCGCGGGTCCGTCAGCGGCACGACCGCGCGGACGGACAAGGCCCTCGAAGGAGCGTGACCCCGTGACGAGCCCGGCCCCGACGGCATCCGCCGAGGCGCAGTCCGCCTCCGGCGTGACCGGCGACCACCGTTCGGAGCCGGCACGCCGCGACGCCGAGGCGACCAAGGCCGCCATCATCCGCGCGTGCCGCCACCTCCTCGCCCGGCACGCGCACACCGACATCACCCTCAAGGCCGTCGCCGAGCGCGCCGGGGTCAGCGCCCCGCTGATCCTCAAGTACTTCGGCAACAAGGACGCCCTGTTCTCCCAGGTCATGAACTTCGAGGCGGACGTGGAGGTCTTCCTCGACGCGCCCCTGGAAGACCTCGGCCGGCACATGGTGCGCCACCTCCTCACCGGCCAGTCCGAGCACGGCGCCGATCCCATCCTGCGCATCGTGTTCGCCCCGCTCCACGGGGAACAGGGCGACATCCTCCGCGCCAACTTCCGTACCCAGGTAAGCGACCGCCTCGCCGAGCGCCTGCGCGGACCGGACGCGGGCCTGCGCGCCGAACTCGCCGTCTCCCTGCTCCTCGGCCTCGGCGTCATGTACGGCATCGCGCGCGGTCCCCATGTGCGCTCCGCGCCCATCGAAGAGATCACCGAACGCTACGGATCAGCCGTGCAGGCCCAGTTGACTCCTGGCACACTGACCGGATGACCACAGCGGAGGAACATCCGGCGGCCACGTCCGACCTGCTCGCCCGCTTTCTGACCGGGCTCCGCGAGGCGCTGCTCGCCCCGTTCTCGCTGTGGGCGCACGGGTCGCTCGCCGGCGGGGACTACCAGGAAGGGCGCAGCGACCTCGACCTCGTCGCGGTCGTCCCGCACCCGCTCAAGCCGGACGAGCAGACACGGCTCACCACGCTGCACGAGGGAATCGACGCCGAACTGCCCCTCGCGGCACACCTCCACTGCTCCTACATGCCGCACGGCGACCTCGGCGACCCTGACCGTACGCACTTCACCTGGGCCCACCGGGATGCCTACGCCCGCACGGTCACGCCCATCACCCGGCGCGAACTCCACACATTCGGCCGCGTGCTCCACGGGGACCCGATCGCGGGCACTCTGCCGCCGGTGGACGACCGCACGCTCAGGGAGTACATCCTCGCCGACCTGGCCGGCTACTGGCGGCCCAGGACCGGACGCCCCGAGCTGTGGCTGGAGAACGTCTGGGTCGACCTGGGACTGATGGTCCTGGCCCGGGCGACGGTCACCCTGCGCGACGGCACCCTCATCAGCAAGGCCGAGGCACTCGCCGTCCTCACCGAACTCGGCGCACCCGCCGACGTCGTGGCGGACATCGAACGCCGACGGTACAAGGGCGGCCCGGCCGACACCGACCCCGAGTGGCTCGCGCGGCGGGCGGAGCTGACCCTCGGCTGGCTGGCCCCCGCGCTCGACCGCACCGTCGCCGCACACACCGCCGACGGCTGAGAGCCGGAGTACCGGAGAGACGCCGAGCCGGAGAGCTGCCGAGCCGGAGGGCCGGATTCAGGCGGTCGGATCCGTCGGCAGCCGGTCGAGATCGATGCCGAACGATTCGCGGTACGTGTCGAGCACCTCCCGGTCGGACGTGAGCTCCGTGCTGTGGCGCTCGCCGCCGGCCGTCGTCTTCAGCGTGCGGCCGCTCAGGGTCAGCCGGCCCTCGTCCGTGACCAGCGAGCAGACCAGCGACCGCGTGAACGTGGACTGCGGCGACGTGGAGTTGTACCAGCAGCCGACCTCGAAGTCGCCCAGCTCCCGCGGGCGTTGCTCGAGGAGGTACTCCGGCACCCTGTCCTTGGACACGCGCAGGTCGCCGTCCTTCGTCTCGGCGATCCGGAAGATGCCACCAGGATCCCGTTGCTCCCCGCGCTCACCGAGGTCGAGCGGGAAGTGGCTGTGCGCCCCGAAACCGACGTCCGCGAGCAGAGCGGCCCCGTCGACGGTGCGGACGCGGAGGGCGAGATGGTCGTACGGGATGCCGAGGTGTCCCTCCTTGCCGTACACCCGGGCCTGGAGCAGGGACACCTCGAAGCCCAGCGCGGTGAGCAGCGCCGCGAACCCGCCGTTGAGCTCGTAGCAGAAGCCGCCGCGGCGGCGGTCCACGAGCTTGGTGACGATCGCGTCCTCGTCGATGGAGATGCCCTCGCCCAGGTGGATCGAGAGGTTCTCGAACGGGACCGCCCGCTGGTGCGCGAGGTGCAGGGTGCGCAGCGCTTCTGCGGTCGGCGCCGCGGGGCGCGGTGTCGCGATGCGGCGGAGATAGGCGTCGGTGCGTGAGGCGTCCATAGGGCCAGTCTGGAGGGCCGGGCGGACCTGGGCCACGGGCGGAGGGACTGTATCGGCCCAGGTCGCGCGGCCTAGGACCAGCGGACCAGGAACCCTGAGGAGCCGTCCGTCAGGCCGGCCCGGCCACCGGCCGCAGGCGCACCGGGAGTTGGTCGACGCTGTTGCCCACGAAGCCCGCCTTACGCGCGAGCTCCGCGTCGGGCGCGGCCAGATCGAGGTCGGGGAAACGGGTGAACAGGCGCTCCAGGGCGACGGTGGCCTCCAGACGGGCCAGCGGTGCCCCCAGGCAGTAGTGCGGGCCGTGGCCCAGTGAGAGATGGCGGGCGGCCGAGGCGCGCGTGACGTCGAAGCGGTCCGCGTCCGGGCCGTGCGCGCTCCGGTCACGCCCCGCCGCCGAGTAGCCCGCGAGCACCGGGGTGCCCCGGGGGATCACCGTGCCGTCCACCGTCACATCGCGCTTCGGGTAGCGGAACGGGAAGTAGCTGACGGGGCTGTCCCAGCGCAGCGTCTCCTCCACCACGTCGGACCAGGACGCCTCGCCCGACAGGACGAGGTCGAGCTGGTCGCGGTGGGCGCACAGGGCGCGCACGGCGTTCGTGATCAGGTTCAGCGTCGTCTCGTGCCCGGCGATGATCATGAGGAGCAGGGTGCCGATCAGCTCCTGCTCGCTCAGCCGGTCGCCGTCCTCCTCGCGCGCTGCGATCAGCGCGCTCGTCAGGTCGTCGCCCGGCCGGCTCGTCCGGGACGCGGCGACCGCCGCGAGCACGGAGACCAGCTCACGGTTGGCGGCCACCGCCTCGCGCGGGCCGATGTCGGTGGCCACGACCTGGCCCGACAGATGGTGCAGTCGGCCCCTGAACTCCTCGTCCACACCGAGCAGTTCACAGATCACGCTCATCGGGAGCGGCAGCGCGAACCGCCGCCGCAGCTCCACGATGTCCTCGCCCTCCGTGGCGGCCGCCTCCAGCCCGTCGAGCAGCTCGCCGGTCAGCTCCTCGACGCGCGGCCGCAAGGCCTCGACGCGGCGCGTGGTGAACGCCCGGCTCACCAGCGACCGCAGCCGCCGGTGGTCCTCGTCGTCCGCGGTCGTCATGCCCTGCACGGTCGCGAACGTCATGAGCGGCCAGCCGTCGGGTATGCGGCCCTCGCCCAGCGCGGTGAAGTGCCGGGCGCTCTTGGCGACATCGGGGTGCGCGAGGAAGTCCTTGAGGGCGTCGTGGCCGAGGACCACCATGCCCTCGACGTCACCGGGCAGCACGACCGGAGCGACGGCGCCCCGGTCGAGCAGTCGCGCGTTCGCCGCGTGCGGGCAGCCACCGGCCGGGTCGATACGGTGCGGGACCACGGGTGGGATCGTCAACGGAGCTCTCCTGAACGGTCGCGGGAACGCGGGAACGCGGGAATCAGACGCACGCACGCCACGTACGGACGAACGCACGTGCCTCACCTACGGACGAGTACACCTACCTCACGTATGAACACGCGTCTCCGTTCCCAAGTCGTACAGCTTCTCGAGCAGCCAGGCCTCGTTTCCCATGAGTCCCGCCCTGTCCAGGGCCTCGTCGGCCTCCGCGATCGGCAGGGCGAGCAGCGAGGCGGCGGTCGCCGGCTCGCATCCGGTCAGTGCGGCGCGCGCGGTGTGCAGCAGGCGCAGGCAGGCCTGGGCCGCGGCGAGTTCGGCATTCCTGGTCGCGTTCATGTCGATGGGCCCCTCAGCTCGGCGAAGACGTGAATGTGGAGACATGTGCCTCCACTCTTGCGCACGGGTCTGACAATTCGCCTTCGACGCGAGGGCTGAGAAGGGGTGCTCGGTCGCCGAACTCGGTCGATCGAACTCAGTCCGTACGGACCTTCGCGCGGCGTCCCAAGTTGAGCCGCAGGCCTTCCGGCATCAGCGTCAGGCGCTCCGCGACGCGCAGCCGGTAGTCCGGTTCGGGGTGCAGGTCGTAGCGGCGCAGCAGCAGGCCGAGTACCAACGTCGCCTCGTGCAGGGCGAATTGGCGGCCGATGCACGCACGGGCCCCGGTGCCGAACGGCTTGAAGACATGCGGGGCGCGCGAGCGCACCGCTGCCGGAGCGAAGCGGTCCGGGTCGAAGGCCTCCGGGTCGTCGCCCCACGCCTCCGGGTCGCGGTGCAGGAGCGATGTCAGGACCAGCGCCCAAGCGCCCCTGCGCATCGGGTGGGTGCCGCCGAGCGTCGTGTCGACGGTGGCCTCGCGGGCGAACGCCGGAGCCGTCGGCCACAGCCGCAGGGACTCGTCGAGAACGCGGCGCAGATAGCGGAGCTTGGCCACCTGCTCGTACGCGGGCTCGTCCGCGTCGCCCCATACGCGCTCCACCTCTTCGCGCGCCTTCGCGAGGACGTCGGGGTGGTGCGCCAGATAGTGCAGCGCGAACGACAGTGCGCCCGATGTCGTCTCGTGCCCTGCGACGAGGAACGTGATGACCTGGCGCCGGATGTTCTCGGGGGAGAGGCGCTCCCCGGTGTCGGGGTGGGCGACCTCCAGCATGCGGTCGAGCAGGTCGCCCTGCCCGGCGGAGGGCGATCCGGACGCGGCCCGCCGCGCGGCGACGACGTCGTCCACGGTCCGGTTGAGATACGCCATGTCCGCGGCGTTGCGCCGCTCCGCGCCCCGCAGGAGCAGAGGAGCGAGCGACGGCGGCACCACGTTGCGGCGCTGCGCGAACGACAGCGTGCCGACCATCGCGGTCACGAACCGATGCGGCCGCTCGCGCTCGAACGACCCGAAGTCATGGCCGAATCCGGTCCGCGCGATCGTCTCCAGGGTCAGCTTCGTCATGTCGCCGGGCACGTCCACGGCCAGGCCCGCCGCCTCCCGGGCGTCCCAGGCCGCCGTCAGGCGTCCCGCGACGTCCAGCATCAGCGGGTGGTAGCCCTCCATGGCGTCGCGGCCGAAACCGGGAGCGAGCACGTCGTGCGCCAGCTGCCAGTTGGGCTCGTGGTTGTACGCGGTGAAGAGGCCGTCACCGGCCACCGGCCGCAGATTGGCGACGCCCAGGCCGACATGCTTGGCGAAGCGGGACTCGTCGGCCATGTCGGCGGCGAACCGCGCGCCCCAGACGAACACGATCTCGTTCCCGAAGGCCTTGCGGCGGAAGACCGGCCCGAGTTCCTTGCCGATCCGCATCGAATCCTGCACCGGCGTGCGCACGTTCGCGCCGAGGATGTCGCCGACGAGGGGAACGCGTCGCGGCGGGTGCGGAATCCGGTCGAGTCCGGGCCAGCCGAGCTCGGCACTGCGAAAGCCCTTCGGCGGTGTCGAGTCCGTCGCCGGCCGCGTCAACTGAGCCATGATCCCCACCTGTTGGACGTAGAGAGTGCCTGTACCCGACCGTTGTTATACGTCGGTTCAATACGCTCCCCAGTGTGGTCCCGCTATTGAATTCACGTCAAGTAATGCGAGTAAGGTGCTGCCATGGCCGCCAGGGAGCAGGAGCGCACGCGCCGCAGGCTGAGCACCGAGGAGCGCCGCGAGCAGCTGCTCAGCGTGGGCGCGCGGCTGTTCGCACAGAGCACGTACGACGATGTCTGGATCGAGCAGGTCGCCGAGATCGCCGGCGTCTCGCGCGGGCTCCTCTACCACTACTTCCCGACGAAACGGGACTTCTTCGCCGCCGTCGTCCAGCGCGAGAGCGAGCGGATGCTGCGCCTGACAGCGGCCGTTCCCGGGATCCCCGTGCGCGACCAGATCACCGTGGGCCTGGAGACGTTCCTCGGCTATGTGGAGGCACACGGCGAGGGCTTCCGTGCCTTCCACCGGGCCGAGGCCGCGGGTGACCCGGCCGTGCGCGAGGTGTACCGGCAGGGCCTGGCCGCGCAGGAGCGCCAGATCGTCGAGGCGCTCGCCGCCGACCCCGACCGGTCCCATATCGACGGCGAATCCCCCGTGCTCCGGCTCGCCGTACGCGGCTGGCTGGCCTTCTTGGTGGCCGTGTGCCTCGAGTGGCTCGACGAGCCGGAGCTGTCACGGGATCAGGTGCGCGACCTGTGCGCGCGGGCCCTGCTCGGGGCGATCACGCCGTAGCGCGCCGCGAAGGCCGGTCTCAGCCCCCCGGAGTGGCCTGGCCCGGGGTGACCTTGACGGGCTCCGTGCCGGCGCCGCTGTGCCGGTCCGCCCAGTTCCGCAGCGCCGTCCCGAAGGCGTGGTCGAGGTGGTGAAGACCGGACAGGTCGAGCACGACGGGCCGGTCCTGCGGCAGCGCCTCCAGGCTGTCGAGGATCTTCGGTAGCCGCAGGAACGTCGCGTTGCCCGTCAGATACACCTGGATCGGCCCGGCCCCCTTGTCTATGACGTCGAGCCGCACGTGCGAGGCCTCCCACGCCGTCTTGGCCACCGCGAGAGCGAGGCCGACGAGCACGCCCTCGAACATGCTGACCGCGACGATCGACACCGCCGTGACGACCAGCACCAGCGCCTCACCCCGGTGGTCACGCCACAGCCCCGCGATCTGCCGTACGGGGATCAGTTTGCCGCCCGCGTGGACCAGGACGGCCGCGAGCGCGGCGACCGGGATCACGCCGAGCGCGGCGGGCAGCAGCGCCGCGAACAGCAGCAGCCACACACCGTGCAGGACCCGGGAGGCCTTGGTGCGGGCGCCCGCCTGGACGTTGGCGGCGCTGCGCACGATCACCGCCGTCATCGGCAGCGCGCCGAGCAGCCCACACACCGTGTTGCCGGCGCCCTGCGCGATGAGTTCCTTGTCGTACGAGGTGCGCGGCCCGTCGTGCATCCGGTCGACGGCGGCCGCGCTGAACAGGCTCTCGGCGGAGGCGATGAGGGTGAACGCGAGGACGGTGCCGACGACCCCGACGCTCGCGAGCTGTCCGAACGCGTCGGCGCCGGGCGGCTGTACGGACTCCATCAGACCCTGTACCTCGACCCGCGCGACCGGCAGCCCGAACCCGGCGGCCGCGAGTGTCGCGAGCCCTACCGCGGCGAGCGGCGCAGGCACCACCTGGGCCGCCTTGGGCAGCCGCTTCCAGCCGAGCAGCACGACGACCGTGCCCACGCCGATGGCGAGCGCGGTGAGCGCGTTCGGTGAGATGGCCGAGTCGATCAACAGCCCGGGCAGTCCGGCGAGTTTGTCGATACCCGACGCGGGCGCCGGTGTGTCGGCCATCGCGTAGAGCTGCCCGGCGATCAGGACGAGGCCGATCCCGGCGAGCATGCCCTCGACGACCGCTACGGAGATCGCCCGGAACCAGCGGCCCAGGCGCAGGCTGCCCATGAGGAGCTGGAGCAGCCCCGCAGCGAGCACGATGACGCCGAGCACCGGCAGGCCGTACGCCTGCACGGCCTCGTACACGAGCACGGTGAGCCCGGCCGCGGGCCCGCTCACCTGCAGACTGCTGCCGGGCATGGAACCGGCCACCAGACCGCCCACGATGCCGGTGACGAGGCCCAGTTCGGCCGGGACGCCGGACGCCACGGCCACGCCCACGCACAGCGGCAGGGCGACCAGGAACACGACGAGAGACGCGGCGAAGTCCTGCCGCGGTACCAAACGCTTCACGAGCGCATACCTCCAGCGCGCCCCCGTACGGGGCGCGTAGTCCTACACGTGCGGAGTGTCACGGAAGGCGGGCAGGAGGGTGCGCCGAAGACGCGGGGAAACTGCTCCTGCCCTCGGGCGCTCTCAGCAGCGGAAGACCTGGAGTATGACGGGGAGGGAGTCGGCCGCCCGTCTCGGCTGGCGGTGCGGGGACCTTTCCCCGGCGCCCGCCGTCGGCGCGACACCCGGGTCCCCGGCCTGGACCTGCCACGGGCACGCGGCCCCGCGCACGATGCCGTCGGGCACGTACTCCTCCGCGCGGTACCGGTCACGGGGCAGGTAGTGGTGGGACGAACTCCGGGGCAGCTCGGTGGCGTCGCAGGTGGCGACCGGGCCGCCGGTGTGCGTCACCGGCTGGTGTGCGGACGCGGACGGGGCGCCCTTGACCAGGAGTTGGAGGACGAGCATGCCGACGGTGAGGGCCATCAGGCAGGCCCTCGCTGTCGTCGTGCCCCGTGCCATCCGGTCGGCCCCCTGGTCGCGTCGCCTCGTGATCTTCCTGGGCGGTCAGCAGATTAGCCTGGCGAACTGCCCATGTGGTTACCGTAAGGTTGCGCGGCGGTAAGGGGGCGCAGGACGGCGCGTGGTGGCCGGTTTCCGGCGGTCGGATCTCAGCCGAGAGCGTCGTACACCGCGCTGATCAGGGCCATCTTGCGCGGGTCGTCGGCGATATGAGGGCCCATCCGGTTCATCACATAGCCCATCGCGACACCCGACTCGGGGTCGGCCGATCCGAACGAGCCGCCGAAGCCGTCGTGTCCGACCGCGCGCGGGTTGGGCCCGTACGAGCCGTTCGGTCCGCTCAGCCAGAGCCCGAGACCCAGCTCCGTCTCGTGCGTGAATCCGGCCCCCAGGACCAGGTCGCGGCAGCTGCCCTGACCCTCGCGGATCCGCTCGGCGCCCTCCGGCGACAGGATCTGCCGGTCGCCGGAGCGGCCCTTGCCCGCGACGATCGCGTACAGCGCGGCGACGGCGCGCGCCGTGCCGTGACCGTTGGCGGCCGGGATCTCGGCGGCGCGCCATGCCGCGGTGTTCGCCTCCGACGCGCCGGCGATCGGGTTGGTCAGTGCGGCGAGGGCGGCGGGCGCCAACTGGGAGAAGATCGCGGCCTGTTCGCTGGTGGCCTGCGCGCGCGGGTGCACCAGTTCCGCCGCGCGGCCCGCCTCCTTGTCCGGCAGTCCGATCGTGAAGTCGATGCCGAGCGGGCCCGTCACCTCGCGCTCCAGGAACGCACCTGGCAGCAGACCGCTGACGCGCCGGACGACCTCGCCGACCAGGAACCCGTACGTCAGCGCGTGGTAGCCGGAGACCGAGCCGGGCTCCCACCAGGGCTCCTGCGCCGCGAGCCGGGACGTGGTGAGCTCCCAGTCGAAGAGCTGCTCCAGGGAGTGCGACTCGCGCAGCCCGGCGAGCCCGGCCCGGTGCGACAGCAGATGACGTACGAGTACGCCTTCCTTGCCGGCCGCGGCGAACTCGGGCCAGTACGTGGCGACCGGCGCGTCCGGGTCGAGCAGGCCGCGGTCGATGAGGATGTGGGCGCACAGAGCCGTCGGGCCCTTCGTCGTCGACCACACGTTGACGACCGTGTCGCGTTCCCACGCGCGCGTGCGGGCCGCGTCGGCCCAGCCGCCCCACAGGTCGACGACGGGCGCGCCGTCGATCAGGACGGTGACGGCCGCGCCCAGCTCCTCGCGCTCCTCGAAGTTCTCCTCGAAGGCGGCGCGAACGGCGTCGAAGCGTGCGTCGCAGTGTCCTTGGATGCCGGGCGCGTGCTGGGTCATGGGGTCTCCGTGGGCCGAAGCGGTGAGGGAGGACGAGTTGGAACGGGTCCGCAGGAGGTGAACATACCGACTGGTCGGACCAGCGGGAAGAGGGGCGGCGGCCGATGGTTTCCGCGCGTCGGCCCGTCAGGCGAAAACGGGCGAAATTGCAAGGCTGCCTGTCGGCCTTCTACGGTGGGGCCATGCAGCGAGAACCCGCGGACGAGCCGCTCGCCGAACAGGTGGCCGCCGATCTCTCCACCGTCGTCGGACGGCTGCTCAGACGACTGCGCACCGCGTCGCCCGACAGCCTCCTCACCCCGACGCAACGGACCGTACTGGCCCGCCTCGACGGAGAGGGCCCCGCCACCACGGCCGCGCTCGCGCGCGCCGAGTACGTGCGGCCTCAGTCGATGCGGCTCACCCTCGCCGCCCTGGAGGAACGGGACTTCGTGGCGCGCACGCCCGACCCGGACGACGGCCGCCAGTCCGTCGTCGCCATCACGGAGAGCGGCCGGAGCACCCTTGCCTCGGTCCGCGCGGCCAAGCACGGCTGGCTCGTCCAGGCCCTGGCCGGCGAGCTCGACGAGGCCGAACTGCGCACGCTCGCCGAGGCCACCGCGCTCATGGAGCGGCTGGTGGAGAAGTGAGCGGTACGGGGAACGGGCGTCCCGTCTCCCGGAGTTGATCTACGTATGGCATTCTCCTCCCGAGCGTCGGCGGGCACCGGCCCGCCGGCAAGGGGAGGGAACATCATGAAGACCCGAAGCACCGTGATCAGAGCGCTCGCCACCGGTGCCTGCGCGATCGGTCTCGTGGCCGGCCTGCAGGGCCAGGCCTGGGCCGGGACGGTCACCATCTACGCGCCCAGCGGTGCCGGCAGCGCCACGTGGAACGCCGACCCGGACGGCTCGACCCCCGGCGACGCGATCCGCGCGTGCGACACCAAGTCGGACGGCTGGGGCATCGAGACCGCGCTCGACTACAACTATGACGGCATCATGGACCGGCGCGTCGACACCCGTGGCCACACCGCCGGTTACTGCAGCCCGTGGAAGGGCGGAGACCTCACCGAGGGCAGGACCGTCCGCATGTACGTCACGCCGGTCAGCGGATCCAGCTACGGCCCCTCGACGTACATCGACGTCACGGCCTGACAGCCACACGCGCCTTGAGCCTCCCCCGGCGTCAGCTGGGGGAGGCTGCGTCAAGCGTCGGTTCAGAACCCGATCGCCTCGCGGAGCAGCAGGACGATTCCCTGGCCCGTGAGGGGTTGCGCGTTGAGGACCAGGAGTTGGTTGACGGAGCTGGGCTGTCCGTACACCTCCAGGGCGCGGGCGGTTTCGAGCGGGAGGGCGTGTTCCTCGAGGCGGCGCAGCGCGGTGTCCAGGTCGGGCACCACCTTCTGCGCCCCGACGATCCAGATCGCGCGCCCGGCGCCACCGGCGTACGCGGGCAGCTGGCTTCCGCTGGCCGAGGCCACCACGAGGGAGCCGGTCTCGGTGAGCGCGGCGACGCTGCCCACGACGACGTCGGGGACGGCGACGAGGCGCCGGATGTCGTCCGCCTCGGTGACCCGGTCCATGGTCACCGCGCGGGGCTTGACGGCAGCCCGGTACCGGCCGCTGGTGTTGATGTCGTCGTCGATGCCGGCCAGCCGCAGCGTCTCGCTGGCCGCGGTGAACACACTGGCGTCCTCCGGGATCAGCTCCTCGACCCGGGTCCGCGCGGCGGCGGCGTCATCGAGGATCTCGACGGTGAAGCGGTGCGCCGCCAGCGCGGCGGCCGCCCGCTCCAAGCGGTCCGCGGACGCGGGGTCGGTGAACTGTGCGGTGGGAGTCGAGACGGTCATCGTGCCTCCTGGATCGCGTGGGGGTTCCCGGCCGGCGCCGAGCCCGTCAGCGGGGTGGTGTCGAGGTACCTGATCTCGTAGACCCGCTCGGCGAACCTCCAGCCTTCGTCGGTGCGGCGGTAACGGTCGTGGTAGATCGCGTAGTTGAGGCCCTGGAAACCGCTCTGCAAGCGCGCGATCTCCTGCATGTAGGCGCGGCCGGTCGCGGTGTCGCCGTCGATCCGGATCACGCCCGGATGCGTGTTCTGCACGAAGAAGTCCCACTGGGCCTGGAGCCGCTCGCCCCCGGTGCGGATCTCCTCCCGGCCGGTCATCTCGATGGAGGCGTCGGGCATCCGCAGCACGCCGTCCTCCGTGAACAGGGACGCGAGGCGGGCGCGGTCGCGCATCATCACCGCGTCGGTGAACTCACCGCGCAGCGCCTCGATCTCTACGCGATCGGCAATCGCTTGAAAGTCGGTCATCGGCTTCCTCCGTTCCGTATGCCTGTGACGACAACGCAGCCCTCCGGAATGTGAGGCGACGGGAACGACGTCACATTCCGAAGGCCTGTCCCGTCGAAGAGATGGAGGGCATGTACGAGGCCGAGGCAAGGGAGTGCGCGACACCATGACCAACCGATCCGAGACGGCACACGGTCATCCGCCCGATCCGGGCCTGGACGCGATCATGAGCGAGCGGCGCCAGCTGATCAATCTGGCGTACCGGCTCCTCGGCTCGCTGGCCGACGCCGAGGACGTCGTGCAGGAGACGTACGTCCGGTGGTACGGCATGGACCGGCCGCAACGGGATGCCATCGAATCCCCCGGCGCCTGGCTGACGACGGTCGCGAGCCGCATCTGCCTCAATCTGCTCGGCTCCGCCCGTGCGCGCAGGGAGCGGTACGTGGGCGAGTGGATCCCCGAGCCGCTTCCCGAGCGCCGGGAGTGGACCGACGGCGCCGCGGCGGACCCGGCGGACCGGATCACCCTCGACGAGTCGGTCGACATGGCCTTCCTCGTCGTACTGGAATCCATGACGCCGGCCGAACGCGTCGCCTTCATCCTGCACGACGTCTTCCGTTACGCGTTCGCCGAGGTGGCCGAGATCGTCGGCCGCACACCGGCGGCCTGCCGCCAACTGGCCTCCTCGGCCCGCCGCCGCATCCGTGACTCGCAGGCCCCCGCCGGGCCGACGACCGCGCAGGCCGGCATCGTCCGGGAGTTCAAACAGGCCTGGGCGGCGAAGGACGTGGGCGCCCTCGTGGGCCTCCTCGACCCCGACGCCACCGTGATCGCCGACGGCGGGGGCCTGGTCGGCGCCCTGCGGCGGCCGATCACGGGTCGCGAGCGGGTCGCCCACGCCTATCTCAACGTCGCCCGCCTCGCGCCCGACCTGACTCTCCTGGAGCGCACGGTCAACGGCCGGCCCGGCCTGGTCGCCCAGCAGGACGGCGTCACCGTCACCGTGTTCGCGTTCCGCGTCTCCGGCGACCGGATCACCCACATCTGGGCCGTACGCAACCCGGAGAAGCTTCGCCCCTGGACAGAGGGCTGACGGTGGCGGGGCCCGTGTGTCAGCGGGACGCCGCGGGGACCGCATCGGAGGACGCCGACGACGCGGTCTGCGGTGTCGCTTCCGCGAGGTGGTCGACGGTGCCGTCCGGGTCGGTGAGGCGGTTCAGGCGTCCCGGTACGTCGAAGCCGACCAGCAGGACCACGATCACCGTCCCCGCGAAGGTCAGCACGGCCAGGGCACGCCCCAGGTCCATGCCCGCGGCGAGATGCGCGCCGAGCACCGGCGCAACGGCCCCGCCGAGCGCGCCCACGTTGTAGGTGAACCCCAGCGCGGCGGCGCGGTTCTCGGTGGGGAAGTGGCCGCCGATGTACCGGGGCAGCAGCCCGGAGATGCCGAAGCTGGTCGCCTGGAGCACGAAGAGCAGGGCGCCGAGCAGGAGAAGGCTGTCGCGCACCGCGAACACCGGGAAGACGAAGACCAGCGAGGCGAGCAGCGTCAGCGCGTACGCCTTCTTCGTGCCCATCCAGTCCCCGGCGAAGCCCGCGAGCCAGCAGCCCGCCATCGTGCCGAAGCCCGCGAAGTACAGCGCGTCGGTGACCTGTTCCGGCGAGTAGCCCAGCTCGGTCTTGAGGTACGTCGGCAGCAGCGCCTGGATCGGCCACGAGTACAGGAACGCGAAGAAGATCGTCACGATCATCGACACGTAGAGCAGCCAGCTCCTGCGCCCGCCCAGCTGCACGGCGAACGCGATGAGCGCGGCCGCGGCCACGAAGGACAGCACGGGCACGAGCCCGTCGCCGACAGGCGTGAAGACGGCGAACAGCGAGACGGTGGCCGCCACGGCGAGGACGACGTTCACCGTCGCCCTGGCGGGGGTCGCGAACAGCGGCCGGAACGGGTTCGGCCGCTCCTTCTCGGCCTGCTTGCCGACCGACTCGTTCCAGTCCGCCGCCTCCGGCAGCGCCCGCCGCATCCACAGGGCGACGGCGATCGGGAGGAGGCCCACATAGAACATCCAGCGCCAGCCCATTGTGGGCACGACCCAGTTGTAGACCTGAGCGGCGAGCACCGAGCCCATCGAGAAACCCGAGATCAGGAAGCCGCTGGCCCGGTTGCGCACGCGTGTGGGCCAGCTCTCCATGACATACGTGGCGCTGGCGCTGTACTCGCCGGCCATGCCCATCCCGATCGCCAGGCGTGCCACGAACAGGCTCGTGTAGTCCCACGCGAAGCCGCACGCGAAGGTGCCCAGGGAGTACAGCAGGATGCTGAGGACCATCGAGAGCTTGCGGCCGTACCGGTCGCCGAGCGCGCCCAGGACCGCTCCGCCGAGCCAGCGCGTGATGAACGCGCCGGAGATCAGACTCGCGGCCTGAACGGTGCTCAGGCCGAAGTCCGAGCTGATCTCGGTCAGCACGAGGGTGATCAGGACGAAGTCGAACCCGTCGAGGACGTAGCCGATCCAGGCGGCGAAGAACGCCTTCCACTGGGTGCGGCTCACCTCGCGGTACCAGGGGAGCGGTGGCTTGGCTGCGGTGTGCACGATTACTCCAGGATGCCGGAAGGACTCGCCGTCGAGTCCCGTCTGCGGTGTGGGGTGCGGTACGGCCTGAGTGGGGGTTGAGCGGGAACTACTTACGGGGGAGCGAGGTCACGAAACGCGAGGTCAGCGCGGTGGGTGCGGTGATCGCGGTGCCGACGACGACGCTGTGCGCACCCCGAGCGAGCGCCAGCGCGGCCTCTTCGGGGGTGCTGATACGGCCTTCTGCGACGACCGGGACGGCCAGCGCGGCGGAGAGCGCGGCCACCAGATCGAGGTCGGGACCGTCCTGGCGCGGGGAGCCGGGCACGTAGCCGGACAGCGTCGTCGACACGAAGTCCGCGCCGGCGGCGGCCGCGGCGACGCCCTCGTCGAAGGACGCCACATCGGCCATCACCAGGGCCCCGGCGGCGTGCACCGCCGCCACGATGTCGGCGAACGTACCGCCGTCGGGCCGGGGGCGCGCGGTCGCGTCGGCGGCGACGACGTGGGCGCCCGCCTCGGCGACGGCCAGCGCGTGCCGGACGGTCGGCGTGATGTGGACGCCGGTGTCCCCGTCCTTCCACAGTCCGATGAGCGGCAGGTCGACGGCGGCGGAGATCGCGGCGATGACCTCGGGTTCGTTGGCCCGGATCCCGGCCGCCCCGCCGGCCGTGGCGGCCCGGGCCAGCCGTACGAGGGTGCCGGTGTCGCGCATGGGATCTCCGGGCGGCGCCTGACAGGAGACGATCAGCCTGCCGTTGAGCAGGTCGGCGACGTGGGACGAGGGCGCGGGGTCGTTCATCGAGGTCTCCAGGGAGGGGATGTTCAGGACGGCGGCGCGTGCAGCGGCACTTGGGAGGGCAGCCGCGCGGCGCCGATGACGGCGGCGTCGGCCCCGAAGAGGGGCCTTGAGGGCCGTAGCCGGGCCAGGGGCGGCATGAGTTCGGCGGCGAACGCCTCGGTCAGCGTGTCCCAGTAGAGCGGCCCGATGCGCGGCACTCCGCCGCCGACGACGACCCGGTCGGGCCCGAGCGTGTTGGCGAGCCCGCCCAGGACCCGGCCCGCGGCGACCGCGCCGGTCACGATGGCACGCGCGGCCGGTTCCTCACCCGACGAGGCCCGCTCGGCCACGGTCTCCAGGCGGCTCACGGGGCGGCCCGTGAGCCGCCCGTACAGCGCGGCGATCCCCGGTCCCGAGGCGACGGCCTCCAGATGCCCTGTGCCGCCGCAGGTGCAGGGCAGCCCCGCCGCTTCGGGGCTCGGCACATGGCCGAGATGGCCGGCGATGCCCGCGATTCCGTGCACCATGCGCCCGCCCACGGCCACCGCGCCGCCGACACCCGTGCCGATTGCCGCGTAGACGAGGGACGCGCCCGCGCCGGCGGCGGCCAGTTCGGGGGCCGCCGTCGCGCGTACGTCGTTGTCGCACGCGACCGGGAGGCCCGTACGGGCCGCGAGACCGGCGGCCAGTGCCGTGCCGGCCCAGCCGCGGATCGAGTCCGTGGCGCTGGTGACGGTGCCCGTCACCGGGTCGATCACCCCGGCCGCGGCGACCCCGAGGACGCCGGGGCCGGTGCCGCCGTCGACCGAACGGGCCGCGGCGGCGAGCGCGTCGAGCACGGCGTCGGGTCCGTCGGACGCGGGCGTGGCCCGCGTGTGCCGGGCGAGGACCGTGCCGTCCGGGGCGACGAGCGCGGCGGCGATCTTCGTGCCTCCGAGGTCGAGGCCGATCGCCGGACCCGTGACCGTCATCGGACCGGCGCGAGCCCGGCGGCCCGCAGGTGCCGCGCGACCTCGGCGACGGACTCCTCACCGAGCTGGATCTGCGGGAACGCCGTGTCGCCGCACTCGATGACCCCGAGGAGCCGCAGGGCCGCCTTGAACGAGCCGAGCGCGGACGAGCTGCGCCCCATGTCGGCCTCGGGGCCCACGTCGACCATGCCGAACAGCGCCACGAGACGCTCCTGCTCCTTGGCGGCGAGCGCCCAGTCACCGGCCAGTGCGGCGTCGTAGAGGCGCACGTATCCGGCGGGGTCGACGTTGCCGATGCCGGGTACGACGCCGTCCGCGCCTGCCAACAGGGCGCAATCCACGGTGAGTTCGGCTCCGGTCAGGACGGAGAAGTGCGGGGCGGGCCCGCCCGTGCGGCCGTCGCGGCCGCCGAGCTCGACGAGCAGCCGGCGCAGCCCGCCCTCGTCGCCGCTGCTGTCCTTGAGACCGGCGAGCGTGCCGTCCTCGGCGAGCTCCCGCACCAGCGACGCCGGGAGCTTGCTGTGGACGGCGACCGGGATGTCGTACGC
Organism: Streptomyces sp. NPDC055140; assembly: GCF_053607285.1. Lineage (NCBI taxonomy): Bacteria > Bacillati > Actinomycetota > Actinomycetes > Kitasatosporales > Streptomycetaceae > Streptomyces > Streptomyces sp. NPDC055140. The sequence continues at coordinate 147,035 of NZ_JBSGTG010000010.1, forward strand.
GAACAGCGGCAGGTCCACGCTCGCGTGCAGGGTGCGGAAGTGGCCCGCGATCTCCTTGGGGTGGGTGCGCGTGTAGAAGGGCGCGGTGGCGACCAGGGCGTCGGCGCCGAGCTCGGCGGCCACGCGCGCGTGGGCGATGACGCGCGCGGTCGTCGTGTCGATGACACCGGCGAGCACGGGGACCCGGCCCGCCGCCGCCTCCACGACGGTACGAAGGGTGACGGCACGCTGCTCGTCGGTCAGATACGCGACCTCGCTGGTCGAGCCGAGGGCGAACAGTCCGTGCACGCCGCCCGCGACGAGGTGCTCGACGAGACGGGCGAGGGAGGCGGTGTCCACCTCACCCGTCTCGTCGAGGGGGGTGCAGACGGGCGGGACGACCCCGCGCAGGGGTGCGGTCAGGGGCATGGCGGCGCTCCGGGTTCTCTTCGGTTCAGAGGGGGTAGGGCATCAGACGTAAGACGTCCTACGTCCTGGCGTCACCTTAAGTCGCACCCCGCGGGGGCGGTCAAGGGGTATTCAACTGTTTTTGATTTTCAACTCATTACAGAGCACAAGCGCATATATGCGAGTGCATCCCGATCTACTCGGTGACACCAAGTGAGTTGCCTGGACGTTCGAGAGGGGAACGCGTGACCTCCCTCCGCGTGGTTCGTTGTCCGGTATGGCAAGCGGGTCAGAGGGTGGAGCGGGGTGGGTGGGGTGCGCGGGAGGACGGGGCGGTCAGTTTCGGGGCTGCGTGTGCCCGCCCGCCCGCCCGCCCGTTCGTCGCGCCAGGGCCTTCTGGTGTGGCGGTACGTGACCGTCTCAAGCACCTCACGGCCGCGGATGAGCAGGTCCTCACGTTGGTCGGCGTGCACCTGGGCGCGCTCGCGTCACGGGATCTCATGTCACGTTGCCGGGATGGTCTGCAGCATTCGGCGCAGACGTGGGCGGCGAGGAAGCGGGAGCTGACGGCGCAGTCGTCGTCCAGGTGGGCGGGTGCGCTCACGAAGGCCACACATGATCAGTGGGCGCTGTCCCGGCGCGGACAGATGGCACACATCCAGAACCTCGAAGCCGGAATCAGGACCATCGCGCACCGCCTGTTGCTGCCGGTCGGGGAGAGTGGCAGCAAGCGGGCTCCGGGTGGTTACCGGTCCCGGAGAGAGTGGCACGCCAAATCCCGCCGCCTTGCAGCACTGGAGCACCGTCTCGCGTCGGTGCGGGCCGACCGGGAGGCCGGGTGGGTGCACGTAGTACGCGGCGGCAAGCGTCTGATGAACAACCGCCACCACCTGGCCACGGCCCAGCTCAGCGAGCAGGAGTGGCGGCAGCGGTGGGAGGCGGAGCGCTGGTTCCTGCAGGCGGACGGCGAGTCGGGCAAGCGGTACGGGAACGAGACGATCCGCGTCTGCCCCGACGGCGAAGTGTCCATCAAACTCCCGGCCCCGCTCGCCTCGTACGCCAACAGCAAGCACGGCCGGTACCTGCTCGCTGCAAAGGTGCGGTTTCCGCATCGCGGCCAGGAATGGCGAGACCGCGTGGAGGCAAACCGGGCAGTCGCCGTTCGGGGCACACGACTGAGCATGGGTTCTGGCAACAGGACTCACTCCCGCTCAGTCTCTAGGAACGGTAGAGGTCACATTCCCACGGCGGTCACCCGGCCGCAGGGATTGTGTGGTCACGCGGGCGTCACCGGCGCCCGCACCGGCCGCCTGCTTGTGCGGGCCGTGGCGCAGCTGGATGCCCTCACCGGACGCGGCGAACGGGCCGCCCCACGCGGGGTTCTTGACCATCGATGTGATGCGGCGGTGCCAGGTCGCGCCGTCGTCGTCCGAGTAGCTGTGGTCGGCGTGAGGAGGTCGGGATCGTCCTACGGGCGCCGCAGGGGACCGTCAAGAGCGCGTGCGGGCCTCGGAGATGCGCCGTCGGACCGGCGCGTAGTGCTCACCGATGGCCTGGACGAACGCCGCCGCGTCGCCCGCGCGGGCCGCCGTCACGATGCTGTGGTGCGCGGCGACGGTCTCCGCCTGCTCGGTGTGCGTGAAGCCGTCGATCTGCGGAGCCACGATGGCGTACACATCCCAGAACGCCATCGAGAGCTGGCCCATCAGGTCATTGCCGAGCGGTGCGACGAGCAGGGCGTGGAATGCGCGGTCGGCCTCGATGAGCCCCTGGCTGTCACCGCTGACACCGGCGTCGCTCATCCGGGTCACCAGACGTTCCAGCGCGTCGAGTTGCTCGCCGCTGAGCGACGCGACGATCCGCTCGGCCATGCCGCGCTCGAACAGCTCACGCACATCGACGAGGTCGGCGAGCACCTGCACGTCGTCGTCAGGGCTCAGCAGCCCCCGGAACGTCAGGCTCTCGACAAGGGCGGACAGGCTCAGGTGCCCCACGTACGTGCCGTGGCCGTGCCTGACCTCGACGATGTCGAGCGCGTGCAGGATCTTGACCGCCTCGCGGACGCTGGACCGGCTCGCGCCGAGCGCCTCGCACAGCTCCGTCTCCGTGGGCAGCGGATCGCCGGGGTGCAGCCGGTTCTCGAGGATGTACCGCTTGATGCCGTCGGCGACTTCCTGCCGGAGCAGTGGCCGGACCGGCCTGGCACCGGGCATGAGCGGTCTCCCCACCTCTGGACGCACCTGGACCCGCCGCCCGGGCCGTTTCTACGCTACCAAGGCATCGGACATCAGATGTCCCGGGTCGGACGGACGAGGAACGCACCCCTCAACGTGTCGGGCTGTCCGCTTCCCCGAGGAACAGTCCGCCCTCGGGTTCCTGCCGACCGCCGCTCTGGTGCCAGTAGTCCCGCGTCTCGACGGCGAGGCCGTCACCACGGAACCGTACGAACACGCAGCCCGCCAGCGTCGAGACCTCGCCGCCCTCCTCCGCCACCACCCGGAACTCGGCGACGGCCAGTCCGTCCGGGCCGACCACCGGCGGTCCGAACCGCACGTCGAGCGGGCGCTCGTCCTCGAACGACCAGCGCAGATAGTCGGCGAGCGCCGCCCGCCCCCGGTGCGGCTCCCTGAACGGCATCGAGCGGTGCACGCAGTCCTCCGCGTAGAGGGCGAGGAGCGCCGGGACGTCGTGCCGCGCCCACCCCCGCTCCCAGGTCCCGACGAACCGCCGTGCCGCGTCAGCTGTGTCCATGCCGGTGCGAACGCGCTTGTGTGGCGCCGTCATTCCTCGGGGCTCGCCGGCTTCTCGTGTCCGCCCTCCTCGACGGCGGGCGGTGGGGGAGCGGGCTGCTGGGCCCGTTCAAGGAACCGCAGGAGCTCTACCGGGAAGGGCAGTACGAGGGTCGAGTTCTTCTCGGCGGCGACGGCCACCACGGTCTGCAGGAGCCGGAGTTGGAGCGCTGCGGGCTGTTCGGACATCTGGGCCGCCGCCTCGGCGAGTTTCTTGGAGGCCTGGAGTTCGGCGTCCGCGTTGATGATGCGGGCGCGCCGCTCGCGGTCGGCCTCGGCCTGCCGCGCCATGGACCGCTTCATGGTCTCGGGCAGCGACACGTCCTTGATCTCGACCCGGTCGATCTGCACGCCCCAGCCGATGGCCGGGCTGTCGATCATCAGCTCAAGGCCCTGGTTCAGCTTTTCGCGGTTCGAGAGCAGGTCGTCGAGGTCGCTCTTGCCGATGATGGACCGCAGCGACGTCTGCGCCATCTGCGAGACCGCAAACCGATAGTCCTCGACCTGCACGATCGCGTTGGCGGCGTCGACGACCTTGAAGTAGATGACGGCGTCGACCCGCACCGTGACGTTGTCCCGGGTGATGCCGTCCTGCCCGGGCACCGGCATCGTGACGATCTGCATGTTGACCTTGTGCAGCCGGTCGATACCGGGAATGACGGTGGTGAACCCCGGTCCGCGGATGTTCCCGTGCAGCCTGCCGAGGCGGAACACCACGCCCCGCTCGTACTGCTTGACGACACGGGCCGCCGCGGCGGCGTAGACAGCGCAGACCGAAGCGGTCGCGGCCACGGCCGTGAGCAGTTCCGCCAGCATGGCGACCCCCTGTCCTTGAGTCGTCCGGCTCGATGTGCGGAGGCCGGCTCGGGGTGGGTGAGCCGGCGCGGTGTGCGGAGGCAGGCTGGTGTGCCTAATCAACGATATGCCCGAAATGTTCGATAAGGCGAGGAGTGGTCGACGGTCACGCGGAGTGATTGCCCCCCGCCTCCCGGCGCACAAGGAACGGGCACTTCGGCGGCCGGTCGGCAACCCGCCGGCGGCCCCAACTCCCGGCCGGGCCACGGCGACGACTGGGGTAGTGTTACCGCTCCCAGCAGCGCTTCGGCCGAGGAGGTGAGCCCCATTACCGCTGTGTCAGGTCGGGTGCTCCCTTCGCAGACCCCGGCGGTCCACCGGACGTAGGTGGCCGCAGGTCGTCGGGAGCCCCATCGGCATCCCGAAAGGTCATGCTTCATACATGTCGGTTCACCCGTCACCCCCGTCACACCACCCCGCCGTCGTCGCCACACTGCGAGCAGCGGGCTGCGTCTTCGCCGAGGAAGAGGCGGACATCCTCCTGTCGACGGCCAGTACGCCGGACGAACTCGCCGCTATGGTCGAGCGCCGCGTGGAGGGCCTGCCCCTCGAACACGTCGTCGGCTGGGCGGAGTTCTGCGGTCTGCGCATCACGCTCGAACCAGGTGTCTTCGTACCGCGGCGCCGCACCGAGTTCCTCGCCCGCCAGGCGGCCGCCCTCGCACCCGCCGGGGCCGTCGTGCTCGATCTGTGCTGCGGCAGCGGTGCCGTGGCCGCCGCGCTCGCCACCCACGCCGACCCCGCCGAACTCCACGCGGCCGATCTGGACCCGGCAGCCGTGCGCTGCGCCCACCGGAACGTGTCGCGTTTCGGCGGCGAGGTCCACGAGGGCGACCTGTACGGGCCCCTGCCCGCGGCACTCAGGGGCCGCGTCGACATCCTGGCCGCCAACGGCCCTTACGTCCCCACCGGAGACGTCGCCCTGCTCCCGCCCGAGGCCCGTGTCCACGAGCGGCGCATGGCGCTCGACGGAGGCGCCGACGGGCTCGACATCATGCGCCGCGTCGCGGCCGGGGCCCCTCAGTGGCTCGCCCCGGGCGGACACCTCTTCGTGGAGACCAGCGAACAGCAGGCCGCCGAGGCCGTCGCGGCGGTCACCCGCAGCGGTCTGTCGGCCCGGGTGGTGACGGACGACGACCTGTACGCCACCGTGGTCATCGGGACGAAGCGGGGTGCGGCGGGGGAGAGGTAGGGAGCCTGCGCGGGGGGCGTCACACCCTGCGCCCCGCACCTACCCCGCCCGGCTCGGTACCCGGCGCGTTCGTGTCCACTCGAGGAGTTCGTCGGCCGGCCACGTGTTCACCACGCGGTCGGCCGGTACCTCGCACTCCTCGGCGCGGGCGCAGCCGAGGGGCTGCCAGTCGAGCTGGCCCGGGGCGTGCGCGTCCGTGTCGACGGAGAACAGCGTGCCCGCCGCCACGGCCTCGCGCAGCAGCCGGCGGGGCGGGTCGAGGCGTTCGGGGCGGCTGTTGATCTCGACCGCGGTGCCCGACTCCGTGCACGCCGCGAACACGGCCTCCGCGTCGAACTGCGACTCGGGGCGGCCCCGCCCCACCCTGTTCCTTCCCGTCACGAGCCGTCCCGTGCAGTGTCCGAGCACGTCGGCGAGCGGGTTCGTCACCGCGGCCACCATCCGGCGCGTCATCGCCGGAGCGTCCATACGCAGCTTGGAGTGGACCGACACGACGACCACGTCGAGCTGGTCGAGGAGTTCGGGTTCCTGGTCGAGGGACCCGTCGGCGAGGATGTCGCACTCGATGCCGGTGAGCAGCCGGAAGGGCGCCCAGCGCTCGTTCAACTCCGCCACTACGGCCAGCTGTTCACGTAACCGCTCCGGCGACAGGCCGCGCGCCACCGTCAGGCGCGGAGAATGGTCGGTCAACACCGCCCAATCGTGCCCGAGGGCGATCGCCGCGCGGCCCATCTCCTCGATGGTGCTGCCGCCGTCCGACCAGTCGGAGTGCAGATGGCAGTCGCCGCGCAGCAGCGCGCGCAGCCGCTCACCGCCCTCGGTGAGCGGCGCCGCCGCACCCTCGCTCTCCAGGCGCTCCAGATAGTCCGGCACCTCGCCCGCCAGCGCCTCCCGCACCACCTGCGCCGTCTTGGGCCCGACCCCCTTGAGCGATTCGAGCGTCCCGGCCGCGACGCGCTCGGCCACCTCCCCGTCCGGCAGCGCACCGAGCACCTGGGCGGCGGTACGGAAGGCTCCGGCCCGATACGGGGGCGCGAGCGTGCGCTCCAGGAGGAAGGCGACCCGCTCCAGCGCCTCGACGGGCTCCATCGCCATGGCCTGCGCCACCTCCCGCTCACGCGTCGCGTCCCGCTTCCCTCCAGCGTGGCTCACCCCCGCGTGCGCCGCGACACGCGGGAGTCCCGGGGCGCGGGGGCATGGCGCGGGCGGAACCGTTGCCTACGCCGCATGCTCCGGCGTACGCACGAGTCGGTCGCCGGACACCCGGGACCACCACACGCCCTCCCCGCGCGTCAGCCCCGGCAGAGCGAGCTCGGCCTCCCGGACCTTGCGGGCCGGAAGCGTGCCCGTGACCACCCAGGACGTGGTGCCGCCCGTCGTGTCACCGAACTCGGCCTCCGCGGCGGAGAGCCGGGCGGTCACAGCGGCGAGGGCGTCCAGCGGGATCTCCGCCTCGAACGAGTGCACCGGCTCGTGCACCGTCGTCCCCGCCCGCTCCAGAGCGCGGCGCAGGACGAGCCGCGTCAGTCCCCGGAAGTCCCCGGCGACACTGATCGGCGAACAGAACCCGGAGCGGACGAGCGTGACCCGGCAGTCCGTCACGGGCCACCCGCGCGGCCCTTCGGCGAGCGTCGCGTGCACCGTGTCCTCGACGGCCTGGTGGAACGCGCGGGGCAGCGCGCCCAGCTCCGTCTCGTACGCGAAGACCCGCCCGGATCCCCGTGGCCCCGGCTCCACGCGCAGCCCGACCGTCGCACAGAATCCCGTCTCGCGACTGTTCGTGATGTCCTCGTACACCTCGACGGTGCCGGCGGGTCGCTCGACGCAACGGATGCGGCTCGGCTCGAAGACGGCCTCGATGCCGTAGTCCTGGACGAGGGTCGCGGCCAGGACCTCCTTCTGCACCTCGCCGTAGAGCAGCAGGGCGGTGCTTCCGTCGGGCGCGGCCTCCGCGTGGATGAGCGGATCCTGCCCCGCGATGTCGAGGAGCGCGCTCCGCAGGGCCGCCGAGCGGCCGGGGCGCACCGCGCGTACCAGGGTCTCCAGCGTGGGCGGCGCGAAACCCGGCGCCCGGCCGGGGCCGTCGCGCGGGCCGAGCCGGTCGCCGACCCGGACGTCCGGCACTCCCCGCAGCTCACCGATGTTCCCGGCCGTGAGGGTGTGGGTCGTTCGCCCCACCACGTCGAGGCCGGTGGCCCGTCCGGGGATCTCGGTGACAGAGCCGTCGGACGTGTCCCGCAGGAACGTCACTCGCTGACGTTCCGTCACCTCCCCTTCGTACAGGCGGAGATAGGCCACTCGCCCGCCAGTCGGGCCGCGTCGTACCGCGAAGACGGTGCCGCGCGGTGCGGCTTCGGAGGCCCGTACCGCGGGAGGGGCCGGGATCAACCGGGGGATCTCCTGGACGAGTTGGGCGACGCCCTGACCGCCGAGGGCCGAGCCGAACAGGACGGGGTGCACGGAGCCGTCCGCGGTGCGGGCCGCCAGGGCGCGGCGCAGGTCGGCGGTGGTCGGTTCGGGGCCGTCGACGAGGCCTGCGAGCACCGAGTCGTCGACCTCGGCGAGCGCTTCCGCGACAGCGGCCCGTACGGCCGGGTCGGTGAGGCGCCGCGGGTCTGTCCGGGCGTGCGGGGTGCCCGCGTCGTGGACCTCCGTGAGCGGCACGACGTGCGGGGTCAGACGGCGGCGGACCTCGTCGAGCAGCGCCTCGTCCCGCGCGCCCGCCCGGTCGATCTTGTTGACGAAGACGAGCGTGGGCAGCCGCAGCCGGCGCAGCGTCCTCAGGAGGACACGCGTCTGGGCCTGGACACCCTCCACGGCGGACAGCAGGAGCACGGCGCCGTCGAGGACTTCGAGGGCGCGCTCGACCTCGGCGATGAAGTCGGAGTGCCCAGGGGTGTCGATCAGGTTGATCTGGACGTCGCCGACGGTGAACGCGGCGACGGCCGAGCGGATCGTGATGCCGCGCTGCCGCTCGATCTCGCCCGTGTCGGTACGGGTGTCGCCCGCGTCGACGCTGCCGAGGCGGGTGATCGCGCCGGTGTCGAAGAGGAGGCGCTCGGTGAGGCTGGTCTTACCGGCGTCGACGTGGGCGAGGATGCCGATGTTCAGGGTGTGCCGCGGGGGCTGGGTATGCATGGAAGGTCGAGTCCTCGAAAGAGTTCGTCCGGTCAGGGCGCTGAACTGCTTCGAAGGAATGACGCATTCCGTGCTCCAGGGCTGTCGGGGGCGTGGCCCGACCATGATGCGGGGCGACGGCCGGACCGGCGCAACTCATTTTCCGGCGCCGGCGCCCGGCGCTGTCCGGTTCCGGCAAGTGGTGTCAGCCCGAGAACTGCCGCACGTACCGCTTCTGCCAGGGCGTCTCCACCGCATGCGCGTCGTAGTTCCCGCGCACGAACTCCACGGCGCGCTCGGCCGGTACGCCGTCCAGGACGGCCAGGCAGGCCAGCGCCGTCCCGGTCCGCCCGCGGCCACCGCCGCACGCGAACTCGACCCGCTCCCCGGCGGCCCGCTCCCACGCCTCCGTGAACACCTCCCGGGCCTTTGCACGGTTGCTCGGCAGCCAGAAGTCGGGCCACCGCAGCCACCGCGACTCCCACGCGACGTCGGGCGGCCGCCGGCCGAGGAGATGGACCGCGTACGAGGGTGAAGGGCCCGGCGGGAGCGGGCGGCGCAGGCCGCGCCCGCGAACCGTCCGTCCGGAGGGCAGAAGCAGCACGCCTGCGGCGCCCGTTTCCCAAGGGCCCCCGGCGCCCGTTCCGGACGCCGATCCGGGATCGAACTCGTTCATCTGCACTCCACCCCATCCGCGACTGCTCGGCCTCCACCATGTCCAGGACGAGCCATCGTCTCCCCAAATCCATTGATCTTTCCGCGACTTGGCTGCCGACGGTGACAGACTCGACGGACGCGTGACCGTGACTCAGGGGAAGCGAGAGCATGCGTAAGGGCGTGACCGAGAAGAGGCGTCTCCCGGCGGCCGGGCGCGCGCTCGTGCCGCTGCTCGCGACGGTACTCGTCGCGCTGCTCGCCGGGACCTGGCTCATGTCCGGTGCCCTCGTCGAAGCCGCCGGGCCCCTGACGGTCGCCATGGGGCGCACCGCAGTGTGCTGCGTCGTCCTCACCGCCTTCGCGGCCGCCCGCTCCTCGGGGCGCGCGCAACTGCGTCAAGTGGTCCAATGCCCTTGGCTGGTCTCCCTGTTGGCCCTGCTCGGCTTCGCCGGATACGCGGCGGGCACCCTCCTCGCCATCCCGCGCGTCGGCACCTCCCTCACGAACCTCGTCGTCGCCCTCATGCCGTGCGCGGGCGTGGCGATCGGCGCGCTCTGGTTCGGCGAGCGTGCGAGCGCACGCTCCGTGGCGGGCGCCCTCCTCGCGACGGCGGCGACCGGCGCCTACGCGGCACTCGGCGGCCACGGCACCCTCGACGCACCGGGCCTGCTCCTCGCGCTCGCCGGGATGCTCGGGTTCGCGGTGTACGGGTTCCTCTACCGGCGCACCCTCGCCGGTCTGCCACCACTGGCCGTACTGCCGGTGCTCCTCGCCGTCGCCACCGTGATGCTGCTGCCCCTCGCCCTGCCGGGGCTCCTCGCGCATCCCCCGTCGCCGGCGCAGTGGGCGGGGATCGCGCTGCTCGGGGGCGCCGTGTACGCCCCCGCTTATCTGGTGCAGCACCGGCTGATCCTGCTCAAGGGGCCCGTGTTCACCGCCGCCGTCCAGCTCGCCGTGCCGTTCACGGTGCGGACAGGCGACTGGGCTCTGGGCACGGAGGGTGCTCCGGGAGCCACCGAGGCCGCGCTGCTCGCCGCCGCGTGCGCGGGCATCGCCCTTGTCACCCTGGAGCGGCGACGGCCCGGGAGCGGTGTGAGCGCTCCCGGGCCGTCCGTGACTCCCGATTCCGTTGGATCTGCCGACTCTTGTGGGGCGGCGTCGCCTACTGCGTTGCCCGGCTGTTCTTCATCGACAGGGTCGCGCACAAGAGCCCGAGCACGACGATGAGACCACCGATGATCACGTTGTTGAGGATGACTCCCAGGTCGGGGCTGGATCCCACGATCCACGGCGCGATGATCATCCAGGCGCCCATGGCGCACATGGCCCAGCTGAGGCCGTACATCCGGGTCGGGGTGACGGCGAACCCGACGGCCAGGACTCCGATCGCGATGCCCATGATCAGGTTATGGGTCGCGAGCTGGGGCTGGGTGGCACTGTAGTGGACCACGAAGGGGGAGATGGCGCAGTAGAGACCGATCAGGAAGACCGGTGCGTCCATGAGCGCCACATCGCGGCCACCGAGTACGCGCGCGTACCGGTCCCGCATTTCCGAGACATCAGGGTGACTGGAGAGGTCAGGCCTGTGGTGAACGTCGGCCATGAGAATCGACTCCTTAGGTTTCGAAGTCTGACCGTGTCGCGCGGCGGATTGCCACGCACCCTCATTCTGCGCTTATTTATTCCTTATGTGTACTTGTGGCCGGAATGAGGTGCCGATTGGGGCGAATTGCCGCCTCGGCTAGGTCCGGGATCTCCGCGACGGCCACGCCCGCGTCCTCCAGGATTCCGATGCCGTCGGCGCCCGCCACGAAGGTGTCGGGCTCCCGCCAGGCCGTCACCACGCGCCGCGCGCCCGCGTCGAGGATGAGCCGCGCGCAGGGCTTGGGCCGTGACGCGCGTCGGGCGCACGGTTCGAGGCTGCTGTAGACGGTGGCGGTACGCAGCCGGGGGTCCGCCGGGTCGATCTTGGTGAGCGCCGCCTCCTCCGCGTGCACGACCGGATCGCCGCCCTCCCGAGAGTGCCCCCGTGCCAGCTCCGTGCCGTCACTCGCGACGATCACCGCACCGACGCTGAATGCCGTCTCGGAGGGCGGGCAGTCCGCGGCGAGGGCGCAGGCGAGGGCGAGCCAGTGCCGGTCGGCCGCGGTGGGGGAGCCGTCGGTGCCCGGCGCGCAGGGCGCGTACCGCATCAGCACCACGTCGCCGACCGGGCGGGTCTCCAGGAGCCGCATCCGGTGCAGGCTGCCGCCGGGGTACGCGCCGGGGCCGAAGAGCCGGGGCGCTTCCGGTTCGCCCACGACGAGCGGCGCCAGGGCCAGCTGCACCTCGTCGGCCAGGCCGAGCTGGAGCAGTTGGGTGTGGACCCGGGCGCCCCCCTCCACCATCAGGCGCCGTACGCCGTGCGCCGAGGCCAGGTCGTCGAGCACCCTCGCCCAGTCGACGGTGTCCCCGAGGGTGACCACCTCGGCGAGCGCGCCGAGCCGCTCCCGCGCGAGGACCGCCCCGGCGTCGGTGGTGTACACGACCTTGTCGCCGCCCGTCGTCCAGAACGGGTCCCCCGCGTCCAGGTCGCCCGAAGCGGTCACCGCCACCTTCAGCGGATACGCGGGCAGCCCGGCGGCCACCCGGTCGGCGCGCCGCTGCGCCGACTTGACCAGGAGCCGCGGCCGGTCGGCCCGCAGAGTGCCCGCCCCCACGAGGATCGCGTCGCACGACGCGCGCACTGCGTCGACCCGGTCGAAGTCCTCGGCGTTGGACAGGAGCAGGCGCTCGGGCCCCGTGTCGTCCAGGCAGCCGTCGAGCGAGACGGCGGCGGACAGCAGGACGTACGGGCGGGACGGCTGGGACATGGCGGCTCCGGGTCCGGGTGGCGAGAGCTGTGCTGCTTCAACCTTCGAACACTATCCGGGAGCTGCCGCGGCCGAGGGGGTCGTCACCGCTGGCACGGTGGGTGCAGGACGCTTACATTCCTTGACCGGCATATAACCGATGAGGCATATTGGATCCATGCCCGCGCCCGCCGTCTGGACCGCACTCGCCGACCCGCACCGCCGCGCCATCGTCGCGCTGCTGCTCGAGCGTCCGCGGCCCGTCGGTGAGATCGTCGAGGCGTGCGGCCTGAGCCAGCCCAGCACCTCGAAGCACCTGCGGGTTCTGCGCGAGGCGGGCCTGGTCGACGTCGAACAGGAAGCCCAGCGCCGCGTCTACCGGCTCGACCCGGGGCCGGTCGCCGAGCTCGACGCCTGGCTCGAGCCCTACCGGCGCCTGTGGAACGACCGCCTCGACGCGCTCGGGCGCCGCCTCGACGCCCACGCCCCCGAGGACGACGAACCAGCGAAGGACTGAAGGCCATGACGACCCCGCACCCCGGCTCCACCGGCAGCTACGCCCCGCTCGACGACGGCCGCCCCGCCGTCCGCTTCACCCGCACGTACGACCACGCGATCGAGCGGGTCTGGCGATACGTCACCGACCCCGCCGAACTCGCGCACTGGTTCCCCTCCCAGGTCGAGATCGAGCTGCGCGCGGGTGGCGTGATCCGTTTCCACGGCGACCCGAACATGCCGGAGTCGACCGGCCGCGTCCTCGCCGTGGACGCGCCGCGCCACCTCTCCTTCAGCTGGGGCGGCGACGAACTCCGCTTCGACCTGGAGACGCTCGACGAGGGGCACACCCGTTTCACCCTGACCAATGTCCTGGAGGCCGCCGACACCGCGGCCCGTAACGCCGCGGGCTGGGAGGTCTGCCTCGACGCCCTGGACGCGGCCGACCGCGGCGAGAGCGTCGACGGCCCGCACGCGGGGACGCTCGCCCCGTGGAAGGTCCGCTACGACGCCTACGTCGAGGCCGGATTGCCTTCGGGCGCGCCGGTCCCGGGCATGGACGAGGCATAACCCCGTCCCTTACGGAGAGCCGTCAGCCGTCAGCCGTCAGCCGTCAGCCGTCAGCCGTCAGCCGCCCGGTGCCGCGGCGCGCGGTGGCCACACCCCGGGCGCCAGCACGCCCGACGCGTAGGCGCGCGCGACCAGTTCCGTACGGTTCGTCGCGCCCCACCGCCGGGACAGCCGCCGCAGGTGGTAGTTGACGCCGTCCGTGGTCAGGCCCGTATCGCGGGCCGCCTGCGCCGTGGTGGCACCGGCGGCGAGCAGCTCAAGGATGCGCGACTCGGCCGCCCCTGCCGTCGCCTTCGGCCGGTCGGGAGCGGCCGGGCGCTCGCCGTCGACCCGCAGCATGACGAGCAGATCCGGCGTCCGGTCGACGGTGTCGCTGACCGGGTCCACCGTCAGTTCCCCCTCCCGGAGCGCCCCGTCCGGCGTCTTCCAGGTGACCGAGACCTGATAGCGGGAGCGCCGCCGCAGACGCAGCGCCTCGGCGATCCGGTGGAGCTGCGACTCGTCCCGAGGGCGGAACAGACGCAGGATGTCCCGGCCCTTCAGACGGCCGGGGGTGGTGTCGCACTCGGCGGCCATCGCCGCGTTCGCCAGCATGATCGTCCCGCGTGGTCCGCACACCGCGACGGGCATCGGGATCCGGTCGAAGAGCAGCATCGCGCGATTGCGCCACAGCACCCCGTCCATCGCGTACCCCTTTCGCATGTCACGTCCGGTCTCATGTCGCGGCCGGTCCTACGGCACGGCCGGGCCGACGCCAGGCCGGTCCTTTGTCACGTCCGCCGGGCGAGCGCAAGCGCGGCGCGCCGCAGGCCACTACACAATCATGTAGTGCGGCGGCCCGGCCCGGCGGGGCCACGGGATCAAGCTGGACAGGCACCGAACTCCGTACCGCGAAAGGCAGTTGCCGCCCCCATGCCCGACTCCGCGCTGCTCCCGCCGGCCCCCACCGACGGCCTTCCGCTCATCGACATCTCCGCCACGGGTCCCGGACCCGCGCCCCTCCAGCAGGCCATGGAGCTGTCCCGCCGCCACGGCCCCGCGCTCGTGCGAAGGCTGCACGGCCGCGACGCACTCTTCGTCAGCGACCTCGACCTCGTCACCGAACTCGCCGACGAGACCCGCTTCGCCAAGCACGTGGGCCCCGCCCTGGAGAACGTCCGCGCCTTCACAGCCGACGGCCTCTTCACCGCCTACAACGACGAACCGAACTGGGCCCGCGCCCACGACATCCTCATGCCCGCCTTCGCTCTGGGCTCCATGCGGACCTACCACCCCGTCATGTACCAGGTGTCCCGCCGTCTCATCGAGTCCTGGGACCACGCCGCGCACTCGGGCAGCCCCGTGGACGTGCCGGGCGACATGACGCGCATGACCCTCGACACCATCGGACTCGCGGGCTTCGGCTACGACTTCGGATCCTTCGAGGGCTCCGAGCCGCACCCCTTCGTGGAGGCCATGGTCCGCTGCCTCGAATGGTCGATGAAGCGTCTCGCCCGCACGCCCGGCTCCGACCACTCGGCCGCCGACGCCGCGTTCAAGGCCGACGCGGACTATCTGGCACAGGTGGTCGACGAGGTCATCGCGGCGCGCGCCGACGCACCCGAAGGCGACGACCTGCTCGGTCTGATGCTCACCGCCCGCCACCCCGACGGCTCCGCGCTCGACACGGCGAACATCCGCAACCAGGTCATCACCTTCCTCATCGCGGGCCACGAGACCACCTCGGGCGCGATGTCCTTCGCCCTCTACTACCTGGCCAAGCACCCGGCCGTGCTCGACCTCGTACGCCGGGAGGCCGACGCCCTGTTCGGGGACGCGGCCGACCCCGAGCCCACCTTCGACGAGGTCGGCCGGCTCACGTACACACGACAGGTGCTGAACGAGGCTTTGCGTCTGTGGCCGACCGCGGCCGCGTTCAGCCGCCACGCGCGCGAGGACACGCTCCTCGGCGGACGCATCCCGCTGCGCGCCGGGCAGGCCGTCACTGTCCTCGCGCCGATGCTGCACCGGCAGCCGGTGTGGGGCGACAACCCGGAGCTGTTCGACCCCTCCCGGTTCACGCCCGAGGCGGAGGCCGCACGCTCACCGCACGCCTTCAAGCCGTTCGGCACCGGTGAACGCGCCTGCATCGGACGGCAGTTCGCGCTCCACGAGGCGACGATGCTGCTCGCGCTCCTGGTGCACCGTTACCGGCTCATCGACCACGCCGACTACGATCTCACGGTCAAGGAGACGCTGACGCTCAAGCCGGAGGGCTTCACCCTCACGCTCGTCCCGCGCACCTCCGCCGACCGGAACCACCCGGCCCTGCCCGGCCACGCGCCGGTCGAGGAGCGGACGGCCGCACCGGACAAGCTGCCCGCGCGGGTGCGGCCCGGCACCGGGGTGCTGTTCCTGCACGGCAGCAACTACGGGACCTGCCGCGGCCTCGCCGAGCAGCTCGCCGACGATGTCGCCGCGCTGGGCTGCGACACGGCCGTCGCGCCGCTCGACACCCATGCGGGAGCGCTGCCCACCGACCGTCCCGTCGTCGTGGTCGCGGCCTCCTACAACGGCCGGCCCACCGACGACGCGGCCGAGTTCGCCACCTGGCTCGACGGTGCGCCGGACGGCGCCGCGAGCGACGTCACCTACGCGGTCCTCGGCGTGGGCGACCGCAACTGGGCCGCCACCTACCAGCACGTCCCGACCCGCATCGACGAACGGCTCGACGCACTCGGCGGCAGCCGACTGTGCGAGCGCGCCGCGGCCGACGCCTCCGGCGACCTCAACGCGACCGTCCGCACCTTCACGACGGGACTGCGCGCCGCGCTCCTCACGCAGTACGGGGACCCCGACGCCGCCGACACCGCTGAGCCCGAGGATGCGTACGAGATCCGGGAGATCGGTGGTGGGCCCCTCGATGCCGCGGCCGCCCGGCACGGGCTCGTCCCGTTCACCGTCACCGAGGCAAGCTCCCTCACCGCGCCCGACCACCCGCGCACCAAGCGCTTCGTACGTCTCGTGCTGCCGGAGAGCGTCACGTACCGCACGGGGGACCATCTCACCGTGCTGCCCGCGCAGGATCCCGCGCTTGTCGAACGGGCGGCCGCCGCTTTCGGAATCGGCCTGGACACGGTCCTCGACATCAGGGCCCGCCGCCCGCGCCGCGACGGGTTCGCGCTCGACCGTCCGCTGACGATCCGTGAACTACTCACGTCCCACGTCGAGTTGGGGCAGATCCCCACCCCGGACCAGGTGGCGCTGCTCGCCGAGGCCAACCCCTGCCCTCCCGAGAAGGCAGCGCTGGGGGCCCTCACCGACGACCCGCGCACGCTCGTCGAACTCGTGGAGGACCACCCCGCGCTGCACGGCGCCCTGACCTGGCCGCAGCTCCTCGACCTGCTGCCGCCGCTGAAGCCCCGGCACTACTCGATCTCGTCGAGCGCCGAGTGGAGCCCCACACACGCCGACCTCATGGTGTCCGTCCTCGACGCCCCCGCCCGCTCGGGCCGCGGCCGGTTCCGCGGCACCGGATCGACGTACCTGGCCGGGCTCCGGCCCGGTGACACGGTGCTCGCCCGCGTCCAGCCCTGCCGCGAGATCTTCCGCGTCCCGAACGACTCCGAGACCCCGGTCGTCATGATCGCCGCGGGGACGGGTCTCGCGCCGTTCCGCGGCGCCATCGCCGACCGCGGCGCCCTGCTCGCCGCCGGTACCCCGCTCGCGCCCGCCCTGTGCTATTTCGGCTGCGACCACCCCCGCGGTGACTTCCTGCACGCCGACGAACTGCGCGCCGCCGAGGCCGCGGGCGTCGTCTCCCTGCGCCCCGTCTTCAGCGAGGCACCCGAGACGGGCCACGCCTTCGTCCAGCACCGGGTGGCCGCCGAGGCCGACGAACTGTGGGCGCTGCTCGGGTCCGGGGCGCGCGTCTACGTCTGCGGTGACGGTGCCCGGATGGCGCCCGGCGTCCGTGACGCGTTCCGCGCCCTGTTCCGCGACCGCACGCCGGGAGCCGACGACGCCGAAGCGGAGCGCTGGCTGGCCGGTCTGATCGCTGACGGACTGTACGTGGAGGACGTCTACGCGGGCTGAGGACTCCGCGCATAGGGCGCCGCGCCCCGGCGGCAGCGTACGGCCGACGCCGCACGCTGCCGCCGGGGCGGACCGGGTTCAGGAAAGGGTCAGCTCCGGGCTGTACAGGTCGAGCCAGAGCGCGAGGTCCAGCGTGCGTTCGAGCCCGCGCCGGGACGCCTGCGTGATCTGCGGTGCCTCACGGTGCGCGGCCCGCGAGACCCGCTCCCGGTCGACCAGGTCGAACACCCGGTGCGAGGGCCTGGCGAGCAGATCCTTCGCGTGGTTCTGGAGCGCGACGGCGTACTTCGGGTCCTGCGTCGACGGATACGGGCTCTTCACCCGGTCGTACACCGACTTCGGCAGCACGTCCGCGGTCGCCTCGCGCAGCAGGCTCTTCTCCCGGCCGTCGAACGACTTCAGCGACCAGGGCGTGTTGTACACGTACTCGACGAGGCGGTGGTCGCAGAACGGGACCCGCACCTCCAGGCCGACGGCCATGCTCGCGCGGTCCTTGCGGTCGAGCAGGACCCGCACGAACCGGGTCAGGTGCAGATGGCACATCCTGCGCATCCGGTACTCGAAGTCGCTCTCGCCGTCCAGGCGTTGGATGCCGCGCACGGCACCGGCGTAGCTGCGGCGGACGTATCCGTCCAGGTCGAGGGCGCCGGCCAGGTCGCCGCGCAGGACGTCGGAGTCGTCGCCGAAGTGCTGGGACATGCGCACCAGCCACGGGAACGTGTCGGCACTGCGCGCCTCCTCGTCGAAGAACTGGAGGTAGCCGCCGAACACCTCGTCGGCGGACTCGCCCGACAGGGCGACCGTCGAGTGCTCCCTGATCGCCCGGAACAGCAGATAGAGCGACGCGTCCATGTCGCCGAAGCCCGCGGGGATGTCACGGGCCCGGATCACCCGGGCCCGGACCTCCGGGTCGGCCAGCTCGTTCGAGTCGAGGACGATGTCGCGGTGGTCGGTGCCGGCGGCCTTTGCCACGTCGTGCACGTACGGGGTGTCGGGCGTGCCGCGCATCTCGTCGGCGACGAAGTTCTCCGTCTGGCCGACGAAGTCCACGGCGAAGCTGCGTACGGTCTCGCCCTGTTCACCGAGCTGCCGCGCGGCGATCGCCGTCATGGCGGACGAGTCGAGGCCACCGGACAGGAGCGTGCAGCGCGGCACGTCGGAGACGAGCTGGCGCCGCACGATGTCGTCGAGGAGCGAGCGCACGGTCGCGATCGACGTGTCGCGGTCGTCGGTGTGCGGGCGGGTCTCCAGTGTCCAGTACGCCCGCTGCCGCAGTCCGCCGCGGTCGACGGTCACGATGGTGCCCGGCTCCACCTCGTGCATCCCGTCCCAGACGGCGTGACCCGGCGTCTTCACGATGGTGAAGAGCTCCCGCAGACCGTCGAGCGTCACCCGCGACTTCACGAGCGGATTGGCGAGGATCGCCTTGGGCTCGGACCCGAACAGGACGCCGTCCGGAGTCTCGTAGAAATAGAACGGCTTGATGCCCATGCGGTCCCTGATCATCACGAGCTTGTTCTCGCGGCCGTCCCAGACGGCGAACGCGTACATGCCGTTCAGGCGCTCGGCCAGCGCCTCGCCCCACTCCAGGTAGCCGCGCAGCACGACCTCGGTGTCGGAGTCGGTGGTGAACCTGTGCCCGCGTCCGGTCAGTTCGCTGCGGAGTTCCGTGTAGTTGTACGTCTCGCCGGAGTACACGAGCGCGACGGTGCCGCGCGGCGTCTCGGCGGTCATCGGCTGGCGCCCGCCTGGCAGGTCGATGATCGCGAGCCTGCGGTGGCCGAGCGCCGCGGGCCCCTCGGTCCACGTGCCGCGGTCGTCCGGGCCGCGGCACTCCATCGTCTGCGTCATCGCATCCAATGTGTCGGCCGACGCGCGCAGGTCGCGATCGAAGGAGACCCAGCCGGTGATGCCACACATACGTTCCTCCTGCATGCCGTTCCGGCGCCGAATCAGTTGTATCCAGCACCTATATGTCGAGCGTGTGACATGGCGCTGTGTACGGTCAACGCGCCGGCAACCCGGTGGAGGCCGGTGACCCGACGGTTTCGGCCGCTCCTTGCTTGACAGGGCGGAACGGTCCCCATCGCAAATCGCGACGGCGCGCCGGTCATTGCCGGAATGCGGGCGGGCCGGACGGGCGGGATCCGGCCAAGGGCAAAAACTTGATCAACCCCGGGCCGGACCCCGCGGTCCTCAGGCCGTCACGGCCGTCCGGTTCCAGTGCGGCAGCATGACCACTCCCGCGAGTGCCGCGGCGGCGGCGAAGCCGTAGAAGAGCACGGTGGTCGAGAGGAAGCCCGGGAGCAGGCCGCCGAGGATCGCGCCGACGGAGCCGCAGCCGTTGACGAAACCGGTGGCGGTGCCCGCACCGGCCGTGCCTCCCGAGTCGACGGCCGCCACGCCCGCGATCAGGGCGTCGGCGGCGTAGAGGCCGAAACCGATCACGGCCAGGACGGCGACCATCGTCCCGGTACTGCCGGTCGCGGTGAGGGGCACGAACGCCGCGAGCGTCACCATCAGCAGACCGAGCGAGAGGACGCACGGCGGCACACGCCGGGAGGAGAACAGGCGATCCGAGATCCAGCCGACCGTCATCGGCGCGAGCACGCCGGCCACGCCGAACGCCACCGGGATCAGCGTGGCCTCCAACTTGCCCACCCCGGGCAGCCGTTCACTGACGATCACCGGGCCCCACAACAGGAGCGCGTACCGGGCGGGCTTGAGCAGGAAGTACGCGGCGCTCAGCGTCAGGACCATCCGGTCGCGCAGGATCTCGCGGTAGATCTCGCGCGAGGTGGGCGGCGCCTCGGTCGGCTCGGGCGCGGCGCCGGACTCGGCCGTCGTCTCCTGGGCGTCCGGCCTGGGGAGACCCACGTCCGCAGGCTCGTTGCGCTGGAAGACGACGAACAGCGCGAGTACGACGGCCAGCGTCGCCGACCCGGCCAGGAACGCCGCGTGCCAGTTGTCGAAGACCGAGTACGCCCACCAGCCGAGGAACGGCGGCGCCGCGAGGCCGCCGAACGCGTAGTTCGTGCACCACAGGCCGAGGATCCGGCCGCGCTCCTTCACCGGCACGAAACTGGTCACGTTCTTGCACAGCGGGGCCCAGCCCGTCGACTGTGCGAGCCCCTGCACGGCCATCGCGATGCCGAACACCACGAGCGAGGTGCTCAGGCCGATGACCGCCGACGCGACCACCGCGCCCGCCATCCCGCCGATCACGACGACCCGCGGCCCGAACCGGTCCGCCCACGAGCCCCACGCGAACTGCCCCACCGCGTACGCCGCGAGATACACGGCGTCGATCAGTCCGAGCGTGTGGGACGTGAGGGTGTGGTTGACCGCGGGGTCGTCCAGAATGCCGAGCTTGGCGACCGAGAACGCCTGCCGGACGAAGTAGAAGCCCGCGTACGCGATCCAGGTGACGGCGAAGATCTGCCAGCGCCAGCGCAGCGACCGCCGGGCGGAGGCGGGGTCTGCCGCGGGGGACCGGAGCGGGTCGGGCGCGACCCCTGGCCGGGTGCCGTCGGGCATGGTGGTCTCCTTGTCCTCGGTGCCTGGTGAGCCATGAGTGCGGGGGGTGACGTGCCGCAGTGCTACGCAGTGCCGGGCCCCGCGCCGCGAGACGTGCTCACGGCGCGGGCTGCCCTCTGTGCCGGGGTGGAGTGGCGGTGGCCGGGACCTTGTCCGCGGCGGGCGGTCAGGCCGTCGAGGCCAGGGACTCGTCGAACGTGGCGGCGGCGAGGCCGAACGAGAGCGTCATGCCGATGCCCGAGGTGACCGAGATGGCCCGTACGCCGGGTGCCATGTCGCGGACCAGGAGCGGGCCGCGGCCGCTGCTCGCGTAGACGCCCTGCCAGCGTTCTGTGACCCGCAGAGCACCGGCGCCGAGGACCCCGGCCGCCGAGTCGAGGAGCAGCCGCGCCGTCGGCTCGTCCTCGAACGGGGTCGTGGTCCGCCCGTAGGCGTGGGAGTCCCCGACCAGGACCGTGCCGTCGGGCAGGCGGGTGAACATGACGTTCGCGACGACGTCGAGCAGCTCGGGGCTGTGGCCGATGACCTCCTCGCGCAGCCTCTGCCCCGACGGCATGGCCGTGAAGGCGTCGTAGCGCAGCATGGACGTGGCGGTCAGGATCGCCGCGTCCGTACGGAAGGCATCGGGAGCCGTGACCCGCGCCATGGTGAGGCGGCAGCGCTCGATGCCGTGCTCCTCCGCCGCCGTGGGGTACAGGCGGTCCAGGTCGTGGCCCACGCAGACGAGGATCCGGTCGCCGTGGACCGGGCCCCTGCTGGTGTGGACCGTGCCCTCTTCGACGCCGTTGACGTTCGTGCCCCACACCACGGTGACGTTGGGCTGTATGGACAGCCATGCGGCCAGGTCCGGGGCGGCCTCTCGGGGGTTGACGCGCAGGTCGTCCGGAAGGAAGGCGCCGCCCACGATGTCGCTGGCGTCGGCGCCCCGGCCCAGTTCTCCCGCGACCTCCTCGCGGGTCCGCAGCCGGACGGTGTCCGCGCCGCGCTCCTCGCGCAGCTCCTCCAGGACCGCCAGTTCCGCCTCCGACCTCGCCACCACGAGGGCGCCGGCCTCCTTGGCCCACAGGCCGGAGCTCTTCGCGGCCTCCAACCACCCAGCCCGCGAGCGGTAGGCGAGTTCCAGCAGGTCGCCGCGCTGTGCCGTGATGCAGCAGTGCCCGAAGTTGCGTACCGAAGCGCCTACGGGCTGCCAGTCGCGCTCGATGACCGTGACGGTCAGGCCGCGTCGGGTGGCCTCGAAGGCGTGGGCGAGGCCGACGACCCCGGCACCGACGATGACCAGGTCGCTGCGGCCGCTGGGCAGGTCGGCGGCGGGCGAAGGGGCGGACGAGGGCGCTGTTGTGATGCTCATGGATTGCAGCGTGCGAGGCTTCGGGCGCATGGGGCAAGACTTGTGTGTACAAGTTTTCCGTCTGTTTACCTTCCGTGCCCCGGAGCGGGGGTGGGCGACCGCGAAACGTCATCACGCGGCCCCGTGCTGGACACGTGCGGGCCTTGAGGAGAGATGGGTCGAGCTGCGATAGTCATCTTGTGAAGACAAGTAAGGGTGTGCCGCTCCATGAGCAGCTCGGCGCCGAGTTCCTGCGGCGTATCGAGTCGGGTGAGTGGCCGGAGGGCGAGCCGGTACCGAGCGAATCCCAGCTCTGCGAAGAGTTCGGGACCTCCCGGGGGCCGGTCAGGCAGGCCTTGTCGATACTGCGGTCGGACGGGCATCTCGTGGGCGGCCGGGGCAAGCCGCCCGTCGCCAGAAGGGCGGCCCCGTCGCAGCCCTTCGCGTCGCTCATGTCGTTCACCCAGTGGGCCAGGTCCATCGGCCGCGAACCCGGTCAGCTGACCGTCGAGGTGGCCCGCCGCCGGGCCTCCCCGGAGGCCGCCGCGCGGCTCGGCCTCGACGAGGGCGAACCCGTGGTCGACCTGGTCCGGCTGCGCCACCTGGACGGTGTGCCGGTCATGGTCGAGCGCTCCACGTTCGTCCTCCACGTCGGCCGGCACCTGTTCGACATGGACCCCGACGCGGGCTCGATCTACGAGGCCCTGTGCGCGCGCGATGTGGACCTGCACCACGCCCGCCACACCATCGACGCCATCGCCGCCGACACGCAGGACTCGGCGCTCCTCGGCATCGAGCCGGGTGAACCCCTGCTGCGCGTAAGGCGGTTGGCGTTCTCGCGGGACGGCGTGCCCCTGGAGTACGCCGACGACCGCTATCTGCCCACACTCGCCAACTTCACCATCGAGAACACCGCCGAGGGACGCACCGTCGTCGGCCGGTACCGCACTGACGAGGAGAACCCCAGTGATTGAACTCGCCGTCTTCGACATGGCAGGCACCACGATCGAGGAGTACGGCGCGGTGTACGAGGCGCTGCGCCACGCCGTCGAGTCGACCGGCGTGACGGTCGACGCGCAGGACCTCCAGACGTGGATGGGCACGGACAAGCGCGAGGCCATCGACGCGCTGGTCCGCCTGGGCGGCGGCACCCCCGACGCGGAGCTGGTCGAGCGGCAGTACGGGGTTTTCCGAACGTTCCTGAAGGAGCGCTACGAAGAGGTCCCGCCGCAGCCCATAGCCCAGGCCGACAAGGCCCTCGCCGAGCTGCGCGCCCGGGGCATCAAGGTCGCCCTGACCACCGGTTTCAGCGCTGACGTCGCCCTGCCGCTGCTCGCGTCGCTCGGCTGGTCCACGGATGAGGGCGGCAACCTCGACGCGGTCGTCACCGCCGACGAGGTGGTCCGCGGCCGCCCCGCCCCGTACATGATCCACCGGGCGATGGAGAAGACCGGCGTCGTGGACGTCCGCAAGGTGCTCGTCGCGGGCGACACCGCGGTCGACCTCCAGGCGGGGCACCACGCGGGCGCGGGTGTCGTCGTGGGCGTGCTCACCGGCCAGCTCCCGCGCACAGAGCTCGAACTGCACCCGCACACCTACGTGTTGGACAGCGTCGCCGAGGTCCCGGGCCTCGTGGAGGCGACGGCCGCGGAGTAGTCGGACGGCGAAGAACGTGGGCGGCAGTGCTGGGGCGAGGGTCCCGCGCGCTGCCGCCCACGTCCCGTCAGTCCTCCGCGAGCGCCGCGTCCACGATCGACTGCGCCTCCGTCTGCACCTGGGCCAGGTGGTCAGGGCCGCGGAACGACTCGGCGTAGATCTTGTACACGTCCTCCGTGCCGCTCGGCCGCGCGGCGAACCAGGCGTTCTCCGTGGTGACCTTCACGCCGCCGATCGCGGCGCCGTTGCCCGGCGCGTGGCTGAGCCGTCCGGTGATGGTCTCGCCCGCGAGGGTGTCCGCGGTGATCGCGTCGCCGCTGAGCTCGGCGAGACGGGCCTTCTGCTGCTTGGTCGCCTTCGCGTCGACGCGCGCGTACGAGGACGAGCCGTGCTCCGCGGCGAGTTCGGCGTAGTACTGCGACGGGGTCTTCCCGGTCACCGCGGTGATCTCGGCCGCGAGCAGCGCGAGCAGAATGCCGTCCTTGTCGGTCGTCCAGACGCCGCCGTCCTTGCGCACGAAGCTCGCGCCCGCGCTCTCCTCGCCACCGAAGGCGACCGACCCGTCGACGAGCCCCGGCACGAACCACTTGAACCCGACAGGGACTTCGAGCAGCTCGCGGCCGAGCGACGCGACGATCCGGTCGATGACGGCGCTCGACACCAGCGTCTTGCCGATCGCGGCGTCGGACCGCCAGCCGGTGCGGTGCGTCGCCAGGTAGTGGATCGCGACGGCCAGATAGTGGTTCGGGTTCATGAGCCCGGCGTCGGGCGTGACGATGCCGTGCCGGTCGGCGTCCGCGTCGTTCCCCGTCAGCAGGTCGTAGTCGTGCCGCTTCGCGAGGACGGACGCCATCGCGGGGGCCGACGAGGGATCCATCCGGATCTTGCCGTCCCAGTCGAGCGTCATGAACCGCCAGGTCGGGTCCACCTCGGGGTTGACCACCGTCAGGTCGAGTCCGTACATCTCCGCGATCCGTGCCCAGTAGTGCACACTCGCCCCGCCGAGCGGGTCCGCGCCGATGCGCAGCCCCGACGCCCGGATGACGTCGGTGTCGATGACGGTGCTCAGCTCCTCGACGTACCGCTCACGGAAGTCGTACGTCTCCGGAGCCACGTCCTTCGTGGTGCGCACCTCCCGATTGCCGTCGGCGAGCAGCTCGTTGGCGCGGCGCGCGATCCAGGACGTCGCCGTGGAGTCGGCGGGGCCGCCGTGCGGCGGGTTGTATTTGAAGCCGCCGTCGCGCGGCGGGTTGTGGCTCGGCGTGATGACGATGCCGTCCGCCTGGCCGAGCTCGTCGGACGCGGTGCTGTTCCAGCGCAGGATGGCGTGGCTGAGCGCGGGGGTCGGCACGTAGCCGTCGTGGACGTCGGCGAAGACGCGTACGCCGTTCGCCGCGAGGACGCCGAGTGCCGTGTCGAGCGCTGGGCGCGAGAGGGCGTGGGTGTCGGGCCCGATGAACAGCGGGCCCGTGATGCCCTCGGCCGTGCGGTACTCGACGATGGCCTGCGTGATCGCCGCGATGTGCCGTTCGTTGAACGCGCCGTCCAGGCTGGAGCCTCGGTGCCCGCTCGTGCCGAAGACGACGCGCTGCTCGGGTCGGTCCACGTCGGGGACCTTGGTGAAATACGCGTCGACGAGTTCATCGATGTCGACGAGGTCCTCCGGCCGGGCCTGGGTTCCTGCGCGCTCAGTCATGGGGGGCATTCTCCCATCAGGGCCGCGCGCGACGCAGGACCGCAAAGGTGTCCCGAAGCGCCGCGAGCACTCCGGGACACCCGATCGGCAGACGGCCCGTCAGGACTGTCGCTTCGCCCGCTCCTTGACGATCGCGGCCAGCGTGTCCGCGATGTGCGCCTCGGACGCGGCCTTGTCGATACCCGACTCGGTGAGGGTGCCCGAGCCGTTCTCCTGCTCCAGCAGGGCCAGCAGGATGTGCTCCGTACCGATGTAGTTGTGGCCCAGGCGCAGCGCCTCGCGGAAGGTCAGCTCCAGGGCCTTCTTCGCGTTCGCGTCGAACTTGACGAGGCCGGGCACGTCGGAGACGGCCGGGGGCAGCGTGGCCGTCGCGTTCTGCCGGACGGTGTCGAGGAGCACGCCCTGCGCCCGGATGGCCTGCGCGCCGAGCCCCTCGGGCTCGGCGAGGAGGCCGAGGACGAGGTGTTCGGGCCTGATCTCGTCGTTGCCGGCGGCCTGGGCCTCGTTCTGTGCGGACATCACGACGTTGCGCGCCCGGGGGGTGTAGCGGCCGAAGCCCGAGCTGGGATCGAGTTCACCGACCTCGCCGGAGGCCTTGGGCACGAACCGCTTCTGGGCGGCCTGCCGGGTGACCCCCATGCTCCTGCCGATGTCGGTCCAGGACGCCCCGGAGCGGCGTGCCTGGTCCACGAAGTGGCCGATCAGATGGTCCGCGACGTCGCCGAGGTGGTCCGCGGCGATCACGGCGTCGGAGAGCTGGTCGAGTGCGTCGGTGTGGACCTTCTTGATGGCGTCGATCAGGTCGTCGAGGCGTACAGGTGTGGTCATGCCTACTGGCTTCGCAGATTCCGTCATGTGACAACCGTAGGTTGACAGTGCAGTGGGTGTCAACCTTCAGTTGACAGTCGTTGGGGATGCCCTCGCGCACGCCGTAGGCTGCGAAGTCCACGACGTACCAACCGCCGAAAGAGGAGAGCCATGCCGTCGGGCCGAGTGTCACTTGCGGACGTGCTGCGCACCGCGGACGAGTCCCGGACGGGCGCCCTGTGGAAGCTCGACGGCGCGGCACGGCAGCTCGACGCGAACCTCGTCCGGCTGCGGCCGGGCACCGTCGTCGCCGAGCACGTCGAGCCGGACCTCGACGTCCTGCTCGTCGTCCTCGAAGGCGGTGGGTCGCTCCGGCGCGCCGACGAAGAGGAGCAACTCACGCCCGGCGCCCTGGTGTTCATCGCGCGCGGTGAACGACGCTCCGTGACGGCCGGCGCCGACGGTCTCGCCTACCTCACCGCCCACCGCAGACGCCCCGGCCTGACCATCGCGCGGCCCCCGGCCCGCGAGGGCGGTGAACCGGCCTGCCTGCTCGGCCGGATCTGTCCCGCCTGCGACCGGGTCTCCGAGGATTCCGCGGCGGCCTACTGCGCCCGCTGCGGCGGACGCCTGCCCACTCCCTGACGCGACCGAGCGGGCGTTCATGCCCGCCCGACGGTCCGGCCTGCGCCGCCCCGCGCCCCCTCGCCCGTACGGTGCCGGGGACGAGCAGGACCGGGCGACCGCAGCGAGGGAGAACCACCCGACATGGCCGACTACCGCATCGAGACCGTCCGCAACGGCTTCCGCGACTGGACCGCACGCAACGACCGCGGCGCCGAGGTCCGCATCGGCGCCGCCGAAGACCCTGACGTGCAGCCGTCGTTCACCCCGGTCGAGCTGCTCCTCGCCGCCCTCGGCGGCTGCGGCGGCCTCGTCACCGACCGCACGGCCCGCACCGTCGAACACGACGGACTGCGCATCGTCGTGGAGTCCGTGTCACGCCCCGAGGACGACGGCCGCGTCGGCGCGGTCCGCGTCAGCTACGAACTGGAGCTGCCCGAGGGCGACGAGCGGGCGGACGACGCCTTCGCCCGCGGTGTGCGTCTGACCCACGAGAAGTACTGCACCGTCAGCCGGACCGTGGAACACGGCGCCCGGATCGAGGCGCGGCTCCCGGACGGCACGCTCGTCTTCATGGCGGGCTGACTCGCCTGCGTGGTGGCGGGGTGGCGAGTCTTCGCGGCGGGGTGTGGCGTCTCCGCGGCAAGGTGTCGCGCCTTCATGACGGGTGAACAGCGCGGTGGCTGGATGTCGCCACTGCAGCCGAAGATCACCGTAGTCTCCCTGAGTGTCCGCGTGATCACTGTGCGCATGCGGACCTGACGATCCGTCGAAGCATCGAGGAGACGACCGCGTGAAGTCCCTACGTCTGGTCCTGGCCGCCCTGGGAGCGGTGGTGGCGCTCACCGCGCCGCCGTCCGCAGCGGCAGCGGAGCCCGTGCCCGCGGCCGCCGCGCACGAGCCCTGCACGGGTGAGTTCCAAGGCGACGCCCGGCTCGGCCCGAAGTACCTGCCCAAGAAGTGGCAGGCCCCGGTCGGCCCGCTTCTGAAGGCCTACCACCGCACCGGCTCCCTCGGCCCGAAGGCGTTCCTGAAGAAGTACTGGGAGGGGGCGGCCGACTCCGGCAAGTGGAAGTACCCGCCGAACGACGGATTCACCGAGACCAACGGCCAGGTCGACCGCCGCCCCACCGAGCTGCGGCCCGGACAGACCCTCGACCGGTTCGGCTCGGAGTACGGCTCCTACCTGGCGCCCGCCGGGGACGCGTACGAGAAGCGAGCGCTGCCCCCGCAGAACCTCAACACCCGTGAGCCCGCCTACGCGTGCGACTATCACGTCTACGAGGTCGCCAAGTCGTTCTTCGTGTGGCAGGGCCCGATCGCTCCCTGGTTCGAGCAGCCCGGCGGGGGCCGTCAGATCAAGCTCGACCAGGTGTTCCTCAACCCCGGTGAGGGCCAGCGCCTCAACGTGAAGTGGCTCCTGGAACACGACTACCTCGAGCCCGCGTAAGCGAGATCGGGACAGGAGGACGGTTTCGTGGACCGGAACGCACTGGAGCGCGCTCTGCGGCAGGCCGCCGTGCCCCCGACCCACTACTGGATCGAGGGCGTCCACGAACCGTCCCCCACCCCCACCGACTTCCTCTATGTGCGCGAGGACCCCGGCGGAGGGTGGGAGACCGGAGCGTACGAGCGCGGCACCCACGAGACGATCGCGCGGCATCCCACGGAGGACGCCGCCTGCGCCCACCTGTGGCAGCTGCTGAACTGAGTGCCGCCGTGCACACCGCAGGGCGCTTACGGGAGTGAATGCACCTTGGGGCCAACGCTGTTCGACCAGGCGTTGCCCGCCGTCGCGTCCCAGTTCGTGGACCAGGTCATCGCGCCCCGCAGGCCCGGATAGGTCCTCGCGGGCTTGAAGGAGCCGCAGCCGGTGCCGCGCGTCAGGCAGTCGAGCGCGTTGTTGACGACCGACGGGTCCACGTAGCCACTGCCCGCTCCGCGCGTCGACGCCGGGACGCCGAGGCCGACCTGCGACGGGTCGAGACCGCCCTCCAGCTGGATGCAGGCGAGCGCGGTCAGGAAGTCGACCGAGCCCTGGCTGTACACCTTGCCGTCGCAGCCGAGCATCGAACCGCTGTTGTAGTACTGCATGTTGACGACCGTGAGGATGTCCTTCACGTTCAGCGCCGTCTTGAAGTACTCGCCGGACGTCGACTGCATGTCGATGGTCTGCGGCGCCATCGTGAGGACCAGCTTCGCGCCGGCCTTCGCGGAGAGCTGGTGCAGGGCCTTCGACATATAGGTGGAGTTGAGGCCGTTCTCGAGGTCGATGTCGACGCCGTCGAACCCGTACTGCTGCATCAGGGAGTAGGCGCTGTCGGCGAACGCGGTGGCCGACGCGTCACTGTTGACGGACACGCTGCCCTTCTCGCCGCCGACCGAGAGGATCACGGACTTGCCCGCGGCCTGCTTCACGGCGATGTCGGCCTTGAAGTCGGCGGCCGACGCGTATCCGACGGCGGGGTCGAGCGTGAAGGAGATCTGGCCCGGCGTGCTGGTGGCGTCGGCGAAGGACACCGCGATGATGTCGTACTGGGAGGGCACGTCCCGCAGCTTCTGTACGGTCGCGCCGTTGTTGAAGTTCTGCCAGTAGCCGGTCACCGCGTGCTTGGGCACGGTGCCGCCGCCACCGCTCCCGGAGGTCGCGGTCCTGGCGGTGACGGCCGCCGACTTCGCGGACTCACCGGCCGAGTTGGTCGCGCTGACCTGGAAGCTGTACGAGGTGGCGGCGGCGAGTCCGGTGACGGTGGCGGACGCGCCGCTGACGGAGGCGACCTTCGAGCCGTCGCGGTACACGTTGTAGCCGGTGGCGTTGGAGACCGGGTTCCAGGAGAGGTCGACCGAGGAGGACGTCGCGGTGCCCGCCGCGAGTCCCGCGGGGACCGCCGGAATGACGACGGGATCGCCGCCGCCACCGCCGCCGTCGGGACCGAGCACGCTCACGTCGTCGGCGTAGTACGCGCTCTGCCCGTACCAGCCGTGGGTGTAGACGGTCACGGACGTCGTGTTCGCGCCGGTCGTGAACGTGGTGCTCAGCTGTTGCCAGCCGGAGGATCCCGGTGTCCACGTCGACACGTCGGTGGTGCCCGTGCCGCTCGCGCCGAGGTACACGTAACTGCCCTGGACCCAGGAGCTCAGCGTGTACGTCGAGTTGGGCTTGACCGCGACGGCCTGGGAACACTGGGCGGTGTCCTGCGCGGTCGGTGTGCCCTTGAGCGCCTTGGCGCCGCCGTGCACGGGGGAGCCGACCACGGAACCGGTGCCGGCGGAGCACGTCCAGTTGCTCAGGTCCGATTCGAACCCGGCGTTCTTCGCGACGTTGATGTCGGCGGCCTGCGCCGTGGTCGCCAGAGCGGTGACGCCGAGCGTTGCGGCCGCGGTGACGGCCAGTGCGCCCTTGATCCATCTGCGTGCACGGTCCACTTACTGCCTCCGGTGGGGAGTGAAGGGGGCGGGAGTGAACGGTGGCCACCGCTGTAGGGCCCAAAGCTGGTCCAGACCAATCGAGTTGTCAAGACCTCAACCACGCCGGGGAGGGCCGGCGGAGCGCTCCGGGTGCGATGAGTTCCGCGCGCGCGGCAGGTCTTCAGTGATGACGGGGAACCCCCGAGGAGGCAGAGATGAGTACGTCCAGCACCCTGAACGAGGAGTTCGGCGCCGTCCTGGAGAGGAGTCCGAACGAAGGTGGTTGGACCTATGTCGTATGGCCCGAATCGGCCGCCTTCTTCGGGACGCGCGGCCTGGTCAAGGTCAGGGGCACGGTCGACGGCCATCCGTTCCGGAGCTCGTTCATGGCTCTTGGGGACGGGCGGCACAAGCTGCCCGTCAAGGCCGACGTACGTAAGGCGATCGGCAAGGAGGCGGGGGACCGCGTCACGATCCGGCTCGAGGAGCGGCTCGGGAGCTGACGCCGGGGAGTGGGTGAACGGGGCCGCCGGCCTGGGCGTGGGTAGGGAGTGGCCGGCAGCCCCTCCGCGCAGGAGCCGTCGATCCTGTGCGGGGTTCCCCTCGTAGTGGACTGCGTCGTTCCGATGGCTGGAAGCGTGCGAACGCAGTGACTGGGTGCGCCCGATTCACACGGGGCGCGCGCCCGGCCTCAGAGGCGCTCGAGAATCCCGCGCACATAGGCGGCCTGCCCCGAGTGCTGGAGATCGTCCGAGATGACGCTCACCAGCCGCACGCCCAGCGTGACCGCCGGCGACCAGGTGTCGTCGATCACCTGGTCCAGGTCCGCGTCGGTCAGTTCTGCCATGTGGGCGAGGGTGCGCTCGTGCACGGCGTCGAAGTAGCCGAGCAGCAGATCGGCCGACGGGACCTGCACCTTGGCCACCTGTTTGCCGCTGTGGCCGTACCCCGTGTCGGAGGGTGGCAGGGCGAGATCGAGGCGGTCGGCCCAGCCGTCGGCGAGCCAGACCTGATCGGTGTGGAAGGCGTCGGAGATGTGATCGTCCTGCACGCGTGTGAGGTGCCAGATCAGCCACGCGATCGAGTTCGAGTCGTCATTGAGCCGGGTGTTGAGTTCCTCGGCGGAAAGATCTTCCACCACCGAGTGAACCGTTTCGTGGATCCGTCCGAACGCGTCGGTGAGAACGTCCTTGGAGTGCATGACGTGCTGCTTCCTCGATGGCGGGGATTTCACACCCGCGCACCCGTTCCATTCCGGCCATTCGACGCCCTGAATATGCCAGGAGACTGGCCAGAAAGGCATGGTGACAGCGCGTCGGAAGAGTCGATACTCGTCTTCTGAGGAAGTTGAATGATGCCCATCCAATAGATCATTTCGCCGGTCCGACCCGGCGCACCCGCACGGATCACGCACATCGCACGGAATGAAAGTGAGGCCCGCAGGGCGGCGAACGACGCGACGGGGGAGAACGTGCACGAGGAATTCCTGTGCCATGTCACCGCGTACGGAATCTGCGGCGGTCAGCGCGTCGGCGTACCGCTCGGAACGTACCGCGCGCCCACTCTGCCGCTCGCGATGTGGTGGCTGCGCGACCGAGCTTCCTGGATAGCCGAACGGCTCGATCCGCGCCCCGGCAATCCGCATTTCCCCGAACACGCCATTGCCCCGGTCGCCGACACCGTCCCCGATGTGCCGGGCGCGCTGCGCGACTGGTGCGGCGATATCGAGCGGCAGGAACAAGCGGCCGAGGAACTCGCGGACGGGAAACTCGTCCGGCTGATCACTCGCGACGACACCACGGAATACGAGTTCCTCGCCGAATCGGTCGACGCCCTGCGGATGCAGCGCACCCGCGCGTCCAAGGCCGCGCTCGTTCCCCACCCGTGATCGACGCGGCGCCGATATGACTAGTAGCCGGTACGGGTGGCGCCGCGCTTACCTGCATAAACGCCGGGGGAGTGTGGTCAAGCACAGCGCCGTCACCACACTTTCGGAGCCGCTCGAATGCACCGCAGCACCGCCTTGCTCACCACCGCTCTCGCCGGCGTCGCCGCCGCGCTGACCCTCGCCGCCCCGACCGCCGTCGCCACCGCGCCGGCCGGTTCCGCGCGCGCTGCGGGCCCCGGCCAGGTCTGCTTCTGGACCGAGCCGGGCCAGCACGGCCAGGCCTGGTGTTACGCGCCACCCGGCTACGCCGAGGCGGAGAACGGTACCCAGCGCCATGCCTACTCCTTCGACTCCCGCGTCGACGGCACCGTCTATGCGATCAGCTACGGACCGGGAAACAGCTGCCTCTACCGGGAGATCCGCAAGGACGACTACGACGAGAACTGGGAGGCGTGGGCCACCAAGCTCGACGGCGTCAGCGACAACAAGATGGGATGCGAAGCGGGCTGATCCGCCGATGACGCACCGACCGCGCCCCTGGGCACGGCCTTTCCTGGCGCTCGCCGTGCTCGGCCCGCTGTCCCTGGCCGGGCTGCTCGTCACCGGCTGCGCGGCCCCGGACCCCGGGCCCGCACTCTCCCCGGACGACACCGTCAAGGCCGCCACCCAGCTCCTGACCGACCGCTGCCTCACCGCGCAGGGACTCACGCCGCCGCGCCCCGGCAGGCGGCCCGGTACGCAGGCCCAGGAGGAACGCCTGTCCGACGCCCTGTTCGGCGCCGGGCGCACGGAACTCTCCCTGAGGCTGCCGACCGGATACTCCGTGCGCGCCCACACCGACGGCTGCCTGGCCTCGGCGCAGCGCGCGCTCTACGGCGACCAGCGCCGCTGGTTCCAGGTCTCGACCGTCGTCAACAACCTCAAGCCGGAAGCGGCCTACCGCAAGACCAGCCTCGCCTCGGTACGGGCCGGACACCGCGCCGACGTCACGGACTGGCAGCGCCTTCGGGAACGCGCCCTGAACCGCGCGAGGGACCTCCTCACCCAGCAGAAGCAGCAGAAACAGCAACAGCCGATTCAGCAGCAAGAGAAAGAGACGCAGTGATCATCAAGAACTCCGCCGCGCTCCTCGCGGCCGTCGCCCTCGCCTTCGGCGGCGCCGTCGCCACTTCGTCCTCCGCCTTCGGCGCCTCGTGCCCCAGCGGCCAGTTCTGTGCCTGGACGGACGCGAACTTCGGCGGTCAGCGCACCAACTGGTCGGGCGACGACCACGACTGGGAGGACCCCATCCAGGACCAGGACTCCTCCTGGGCGAACCATGGCATTTCGGGCCCCGGCATCAAGGACCACGTACAGGTCTACGAGAACCCGGGCCTCGTCGGTCTCGGCACTGTCTGCCTCGCCCCGGGGCAGGAGATCGCCTCCGACAGCTGGGGCAACGACAGCGGCGACTCCCATACGTGGAAAATGAGCTGCTGACCTCGCGCACCGCGTGGCCGGACCGGAACGGGCGGCATTCCCTGCCGCCCGTTCCGGCCGGTTATGACTGCCGCACGCGCCACTGGGTATCAGGAGGTCTGCAGGGGAGTTACTGTGCCGATCGATCCCATTGAGAGAACCGCATGACCGAGTACCTGGACGGAGCTTTGATGCCGACCGGTGCTGCCGACCCCGCCGAGCCGCTGCGCCGGGCGACGCAGTACACCGGCGAGCCGGGCTGCATCGCAGACGCGCGCGCCTTCGCCGAGGTGTTCCTCGAGCAGCTGCGGGCCGAGTGGTGCGCCCTGATCGACGCCAGGTCCCGCGGTGATCTGCTGCTCCTGGTCAGCGAGCTCGTCACCAACGCGGACCGCCACAGCCATGGTCCGTACGTACTCGATCTCGAGGGATCGAAGGACGAGGTGGCCGTCACCGTCTACGACAGCAGCGCCGCCGTGCCCCGCCTCTTCGTCAAGGACCCCGCGCGCATCGGCGGGCACGGCCTCGAGATAGTCCACGCCCTCGCCACCGAGGTCATAGTGGAGCGGGTACCGGTCGGGAAGTGGATCAAGGCCGTCTTTAGACTGCGACCGTAATCGAACGGTTCTCGCCCGAGGAGACGACGACATCGACACGGCACCCGACCGCGAGCTCCTGAACGACCTGGCCGAGGCGCTGCCGGGCCTCACCCTGATCGAGGACGGCGACGTGCTGTCCGGGCTCAGCCACGACGACGCGGAATGGGCGCCGGTGGGCCGGGCGCTCGCGGCGGTCCGGGTGGCGGACGCCGGCGAAGTGCAGCAGGTGGTGCGCGCCTGTGCCGCGCTGTCCGTACCCGTCGTGACCCGTGGCGCCGGCACCGGGCTCTCGGGCGGCGCGAACGCCACCGACGGCTGCCTGGTCCTCGACCTCTCGCGGATGAACCGCATCCTGGAGATCGACACCGAGAACCTGCTCGCCGTCGTACAGCCCGGCGTCGTCAACAACGACCTGAAGGCGGCCGTCGCCGAGCACGGCCTCTGGTACCCGCCGGACCCGGCCAGCGCCCCCTGGTCGACCATCGGCGGCAACGTCTCCACGAACGCCGGCGGCCTGTGCTGCCTCAAGTACGGCGTCACCCGTGACTACGTCCTCGGCCTCGAAGCCGTGATGGGCGGGCCCGCGGGCGAGTACGGCAGCCGCGTCCGGTTCGGCCGGCGCACCACGAAGGGCGTCAGCGGCTACGACCTGACCGGCCTGTTCGTCGGCTCGGAAGGCACCTTCGGAGTGATCACCGAGATCACGCTGCGCCTCCGTCCCGCGCCCGCCGCCGAACCCCGCACCGTCGTCGGCGCCTTCGACGGGCTCGTCGCAGCGGGCGCCGCCGTCGCGCTGTGCACCCGGCGCGGCCTCCAGCCCGCCGCCCTGGAACTCCTCGACCGGCACTGCATGCAGGCGGTCGAGGACTGGAAGCACCTCGGGATCGAACCCGGCGCCGCCGCGCTGCTCCTGGCGCGGATCGACGCGCCGGGCGACGCGGGCGCGGCGGAGGCGGCGGCGGTCGCCGAGGCGTTCACGGACGCCGGAGCGCTCTGGGCCGAACAGTCCACCGACGCCGTCGAGGCAGAGGCCCTGTTCGACGTCCGCAGGCTCGCCTACCCGGCCCTCGAACGTCTGGGCCCCGTGCTGACCGAGGACATCTGCGTACCCCGCTCGGCCGTGCCCGCCATGCTCGCCACCGTCGAGGAGATCGGGCAGCGGCACGGAGTGCGGATCGCGACCATCGCGCACGCGGGGGACGGCAACCTCCACCCGCTCCTGATCACCCCGCCGGGCGACGCCGGGGCGCGCCGCGCGGCGCAGGCCGCGTTCGAAGAGCTGCTCGGCGCCGCGGTCGCCGCGGGCGGCACGGTCACCGGGGAGCACGGCGTCGGCCTGCTCAAGCGGGGCGGCATGCGGCAGGAACTCGGCCCCGAGGTCTGCGCGGTGCAGCGCGCGGTGAAGAACACCCTTGACCCGCTGGACCTGTTCAACCCGGGGAAGGTCGTCGGCGACCCCGACGCGAGCTGACCCGACATCGGTACCCCCTCCCGGCCTGCGGGCTCCGGCCCGGCCGGCGCTTTACGCAGCGCTTTGTCCGCCACGCCGACCCAAATGCACTATTTGTATGCTTATCCGACTTACGGTGCGTGTGTTGTCTGGGGGGTTGCGCAACGCGTCCCTCGCGGACGCGGGTTGGGATGCCGATGAGTGAGATCACCCGCAGAGGAGCCGTGGGACTGGGACTCGGGATCGGTCTGGGCGCCGCTGCCGCGGGCCTTGCCGGATGCGGAACGGGCAACGACGAGGCCCGCCCGCCCGGGGGCCCCGGCCGCTACCCCGACCAGGGCGCCCACTCAGGCAGGAAGGCTGCGCCCCAGCTGATCGGTGACGGCTCGACGGCGTACACCGGCAGGCAGCCGAACCAGCCCACGGCGCCCGTCCCCCTCGAACCAGGCCAGACGCCGCCGCAGTTCGTGATCTTCTCCTGGGACGGCGCGGGCGAGATCGGCAAAGGCTACTTCCCACGCTTCCTCGAACTGGCCGCGAACCACGGCGCCCGCATGACGTTCTTCCTGTCGGGTCTCTATCTGCTGCCCGAGTCGAAGAAGCGTCTCTACGACCCGCCGAACAACCCCGTCGGCGCCTCCGACGTCGGGTACCTCACCGACGCGCACCTCAAGGAGACGCTGAAGTACACCCGGCAGGCCTGGCTCGACGGCCACGAGATCGGCACGCACTTCAACGGCCACTTCTGCGCCGGCTCGGGTTCCGTCGCCAACTGGACGCCCGCGCAGTGGCGCAGCGAGATCGAGCAGGCGCGTTCCTTCGTCAAGACCTGGCGTACGAACACGGGTTGGCACCAGGACGACCCCCTGCCGTTCGACTACGACCAGGAACTCATCGGCGGCCGCACACCCTGTCTGCTCGGCCGGGACAACCTGCTGCCCACCGCCCGCGAGCTGGGCTGGCGCTACGACGCCTCGTCGCCCGGCGGTGTCCAGCGCTGGCCCGAGAAGCGACAGGGGCTGTGGGACCTGCCGCTCCAGGCCATCCCGTTCCCCGGCCACAAGTTCGAGGTCCTCTCGATGGACTACAACATCCTGGCCAACCAGTCGAAGAACTCCACGCGAGGGCCGTCCTACAACTACGCGGCCTGGCGCCAACAGGCCACCGAGTCCTACGTCGCGGGTTTCAACAGGACGTACGAGACGAACCGGGCGCCGTTCTTCATCGGCAACCACTTCGAGGACTGGAACGGCGGGATCTACATGGACGCCGTCGAGGCCGCGTTCAAGGAGATCGCCGGCAAGAAGGACGTACGTCTCGTCTCCTTCCGGCAGTTCGTCGACTGGCTGGACGCCCAGGACCCGAACGTGCTCGACCGGCTCCGCTCGCTGGAAGTCGGAGAGGCACCCAAGGGTGGCTGGTCGCAGTTCCTCGGCGACGTGGTCGCGGAACCCACCAACGCCGCACGCAGCCGCGCCTAGGGTGCTCTGACGTGTTGCCTGCCTCGCTGACGCACACTGGTCGGGACCTGATCAGTGACGGAGAGGCAGGCGCATGGACCGCTGGATCACCGCGGGAGTGGACGGATCGCCGGAGAGCTCGGCCGCTGCGGCGTGGGCGGCGCGCGAAGCGGTCCGCCGTGGGTACGGGCTGCGCCTGCTGCACGCCTGGTCCCCGCTGCCGGACGTGGCGGCGTCCGCGCCCGATGCCGCGGCGCAGGCCGATTGGGCCAGAAGTGTGGCCGATGAGGCCGCGCGCGCCGTGGCGAGCGGTCACCCCCGGCTGCCGGTGTCGGTCGAGTCCCCGTCCGACGCAGCCGTTCCCGCGCTCCTCGACGCCGCCGCAGACGCGGAGTTCCTGGTCCTCGGCTCGCGGGGACACGGCGCGCTCGTCGGCTTCCTCGTCGGGTCGGTCGGGCAGCAGGTCATCGCCGAGTCGGCGCGGCCCGTCGTCCTGGTGAGGGCCGACGACCGCGCCGAACCGGAGGCGGCGGGCCGCGAGATCGTCGTCGGCCAGGAGGGCGCGCCCGAGGACAGCAGGGCGGTCCTCGAGTTCGCCTTCGCCATCGCGTCCGCACGCGGCGCGACCCTCAAGGTCGTCCGCGCGTGGACTCTGCCGCCCCTGTACGCGTACAGCCCCGCCTCACTGAAGTTGCTCGACGAGGCCGGCGGCATGGAGCCGTACGAGAGGAAGGCGCTCGGCGAGGCGCTCGAACCGCTGCGCGCGCGGTATCCCGACGTGCCGGTGGTCGAGCACGTCGAGATCGGCAGCGCCGGCCAGGTCCTTCTCGCGTCGGGTGCGGGGGCCCAGCTGGTGGTCGTGGGCCGCCGCGCCCGCCGCTCGGCCGTAGGGTCCCGCATCGGGTCCGTCGCGCACGCCGTGATGCACCACGCGCCGTGCCCGGTGGCCGTCGTACCGCCTGCCTGAGCAGGGGACCTCAGCTGTCGGCGACGGTGATGGCCCGCACCGGACAGGCGCGGGCCGCCTCCCGCGCCAGCGGGTCGCCGGCGCCGTCTTCGCGGCCCTCCAGCACCTCGCTGAAGCCGTCGTCGTCCTGCGTGAACACGTTCGGCGCCGTCAGTGCGCACATGCCCGCACCCACACAGCTGTCCTTGTCGATCCGGATCTGCACGGTCTGCGCCTCTCTCACGGCTCGGGTTGGGTTCTCAGAGGTCGGTTCTCGGGTGTCGGTTGTGAACGCCCGGGATCGGTTCTGACGGCTCGGGCACTCACCAGGTGATCGGGAGTTCGAGCATGCCCTGGATCGTGTCGCCCGGCTTGAACGGGATCTCCTCGGCGGGCGCCGCGAGGCGCAGCCCCGGCAGTCGCGCGAACAGCGACCGCAGCGCGATCTCCATCTCGGCCCGTGCCAGGTTCTGCCCCAGGCACTGGTGCACTCCGTAGCCGAACGCGAGGTGGTGGCGCGTGGGGCGGTGCCAGTCGAGGGAGTCGGGGGCCGTGAAGCTGTCGTCGTCGCGGTTGATGAGCGAGGTGGAGAAGACGACCCCGTCGTCCGCCCGGATGGTCTCGCCCGCGACCTCGATGTCCTCGGTGGCGACGCGCAGGATGCCGTCCGCGATGGACAGGAAGCGCAGCAGCTCCTCGACCGCGGCGGGCAGCAGCGAGTCGGCGGAGCGCAGCTCCTCCAGCCGGTCCGGATGGCGGAGCAGGGTGAACGTGCCGAGCGAGATCATGTTCGCCGTGGTCTCGTGCCCCGCGATCAGCAGGATCGTGGCGAGGCTGATCAGTTCCTCGCGGTCGATCTCCTTCTCGTCCGGCCTGCGGTGGATGAGGTCGTCGAGGAGTCCGTCGCCCGGCTCACGCCGCTTGCGGTCGATCAACGAGCCCAAGTACGCGTCGAGCTGCTCGCGCGCGGCCTCCGTGTCCGTCACGTCCGGCCCGCGCAGCAGCCGCCGTGACTGCTCCTCGAAGAAGTCGTGATCGGCGTAGGGCACCCCGAGCAGTGAGCAGATCACGATCGATGGCACGGGCAGCGCGAACGCGCTCACCAGGTCGGCCGGCGGGCCCTGCTCGACCATCGCGTCGAGGAGCCGGTCGACGGTCTCCTGGATGCGGGGCCGCAGTGCCGTGATCCGCTTGAGGGTGAAGCTCGGGATCAGCATGCGGCGCTGGGCGTTGTGCTCGGGGTCGTCGACTCCGAGGAGGGCGATGCGCCGTTTGCGTGAGAGGGCGAAGCGCTCCGTGGGCATCGGGAAGGCGCGGTTCTCCCGGTCGGTGGACAGGCGCGGGTCGATGAGCAGGTCGCGCGCGACCGACTGGCCGGTGACCACCCACACGGTCCGCCCGTCGAAGAGCGAGACACGGGAGAGGGGCCGGGCCGAGCGCAGCGGATCGTAGGAGGCCGGCGGGTGGTAGGGACACGTGCGGTCCTGGGGGAAGGCGACGGTGTCCGGCGTGGGGGGTGTCACGGTCATGGTGACCTCGCAGGCGGTGAGTCTTCCTCGGTGATCTTCATTAGATGCCTCGGGCATCCAGTCGTCCACGCGAGGATCGGCCAGTCCGCCCATCAGGGACATCTGGCCGAACCCTGTTGTTCGGGTCCGGTCGAGGGTGCGTTCTGTCTGGTCGGGGCCTGTGGTCGGACCGGCGAGGCGGACGGGGCACGTGCCGTACGGCCGGAGCCGGTGGGGTGCCCTCGGGCGTGGCGCGGCTTGTTCGCGCCCCGTAGACCGCACGGGTGACGACTGCGTCCACGGGGAAATGCGGATGCTTGTGCGAGCGGTGGTGGGTATCGTCGCCGCACGTGGAACCACTGAACGAGAAACAGATCCGGGCGTCCTTCGTGAACTGCACGAAGGGTGAGGCCGCCCGGATGAAGCTCCCCCTCGACTTCGCCGAGCTCCCCTGGGAGGACCTGGACTTCCTCGGCTGGATCGACCCGGGAGCGCCGCTGCGGGCCCACCTCGTGCGCCCCGGCCCCGACGGGCCGCTCGGCATCACCCTGCGGGTCCCCTCGGTGAGCCGGACCAGCGCCGTGAAGTCCAGCATCTGCCAGGTGTGCCTGACCGGGCACGCCTCCTCCGGTGTCGCCCTCCTCGCGGCGCCCCTGGCCGGAGCGCGCGGGCGGGAGGGCAACACCGTCGGCATCTACCTCTGCGCCGACCTCGCCTGCTCGCTCTATCTGCGCGGCAAGCGGCAGCCCAAGCTGAGGGCGGGCCGTTACGAGGAGTCACTCTCGCTCGACGAGCGGATCGCCCGCGCCATGAGCAACCTGGACGCCTTCACAGGGAGGGTCACCGAGGTCGCCTGACCGGTCTTCGGGCGGGGCGCCTTGTCGTGACCGGGTTGCGGCAGGACGCCTTGTCGTGACCGGCTTCGCGGCACGGGGCCTTGACGTGACGGGGTTCGGGGCAGGACGCCCTACATCGCTGCCGCGTCGAGGAGGGGGATGAGCTGTTCCTCCTCGTGGAGCAGGTGCCTCTCCAGTTCGTCCGTGAGCCGTTCCACCTCGGGGAGCACCAGGCCGGGGTCAGCGCCGTCGGTGGAGACCGTCTCCTGCAATCGTGCGAGGAGTGCGGCGATCCGCTCGTGCTCCTCGCGCATCAGCTCCAGGACCGCGCCGAGCTCGGGGTGGCGCGAACCGATGAACGGGAACAGGGCGGCGTCCTCTCCGGCGTGATGGTTGTGCAGTCCCTTGCAGAGCGTGAGGCAGTTGATACGGAGCTGGGCGCCGAGGCCGGGGCCCGACTCCGCGATCTCCTTGCGGATCAGGCCCAGTTCACGCCGGATGCCGTCGTGGACGGCCTTGAGCCCGTCACCCCAAGATGTCGCTCCCGTCACGTTCGGCGGGCCGCTGTCGATCGCGCGCAGGGCGACCACGGGGATGACGCGGGACGTCTTCGCCTGGTACTCGGCCCAGCCCGGATCGCGCTCGACGGCCCGGGCGAACGCGGCGTCGCGCTCCGCGCCCGCCAGGACCTCGGCCTCCGCCGCGTAGGTGAACACGCCGTCCTCGACGGTGACGCGCGGGGTGGCCGCGAGATTGTGGAACCAGTCCGGGTGGCCGGGCGCTCCGCCGGCCGAGGCGATCACCAGGACGCGCTCGCCGCCGTCAGGGAGGAAGCCGATGGGGGTGGTGTGTGCGGCGCCCGAGCGGGCTCCCGTGGTGGTGAGGAGGAGGATCCGGCCACCTTCGAAGGGGCCTGAGAGCCGGCCGCGATTGGCTCGGAACTCGTCGATGACGTGCTGATTGAAATCGTTGGGCATTCTCTTCTTTCGTCTCCGGGACTTACGAGAAATCTGGATCGCGGAAGCAAAAGAAGATCGGCGGGCCTCGCGC
Source organism: Streptomyces sp. NPDC055140 (assembly GCF_053607285.1). NCBI lineage: Bacteria > Bacillati > Actinomycetota > Actinomycetes > Kitasatosporales > Streptomycetaceae > Streptomyces > Streptomyces sp. NPDC055140. Next base: position 188,255 of record NZ_JBSGTG010000010.1, read on the forward strand.
CCGCCTCGGCCTCACTCGGAGGCCGGGTGCCCTACTCGTTGATGGCCCAAGGCCGACCCGGCAGTCACGGGGCGAGACCTTAGTTCATCCGGACGGGGGGCGGCAATGCGTTTTCGGGTGCGGGTTCGGTGCGGGCTGCTCAGGTTCGTTTTCGGGTGCCGGCTCGGGGGCGTTGCTCAGGTGCGTTTTTCTGGGTGCGGGGCCTCGGGGGCATGTACGTGCTCGCTGTTCTATGGGCCACCGTCAGCTAGCTGATTGCCTGTACGTGGTGCTGGTGGCTGCGCGCGCACATGCCCCCACGTCCCCTTCCGTTTCGTACGCGGCTGATCGCCGGTGGGGCTTCTACTGGACCTTCGCCTGGATCGCCGAGATGCAGGAGGCGATGGCCTGCTGGAGGTCTTCGAGCCGCTTGAGCATGTCGTCCTCGTAGACGTCGTCCTCGGCGTCGTCGAGGGTGAGCTCCTCGAAGACCTTCGTCGCCTTCTGCAGGCTGTTGTAGAACTTCGCCCTGCGCTCCTTCACCCGGAGGTCGGGGTCGCTCTCGACGGTCTTGGTGACGAGCTCGCGGACGCTGTCGTACGCCTCACGCGCCCACTCGCCGGCCTCCTCGCCGTCGTCCAGCTCGTCGATCAGGGAGAGATGGCGTTCGGCCTCCTCGCGCAGTTCGCGCGGCGCTTCGATCTTCTGACCGGCCGGTGTCTTGATCTGGCCGTTCTCCGCGATCTGACGCACGTACTCGACCCGGTCGCCGGCCTTCGCCTCGGCGGCGACGGCCTTCTTGAGGTCGTCTGCCCGGACGATGTCCCTGACCAGCTCGGTGCGCAGGGCGGGGTCCTCCTCCAGGCGGTCCATCAGGGCCTTCCTGGCCGCCTCGGCGGTGCCGGGGTCGGCGAGGATCGCGGCGCGCAGCGCGGTCGGGTTCTCGGCGACCTCCAGGGCCTTGGTCGGGCGGATGCCCTCGGCCTCGGCTGCCGCCGAGATCGCGTGACCGCGTGGCGACACGGCGATGGAGCGCGACGCGTAGTACGACAACCAGACGTCGGAGTCCGGGAGTTCGACGTCCTGGCCCGGGGCGAGCGCCTCGAAGTGCGGCACGAGTCCGTCGTCGGCGGCCTTGTCCCAGGCCTTGTAGTAGCGCATGACGCGCTCGGCCGAGCAGCCCGCCAGTTCGCTGAACCGGCGGGCCGAGATCTTGGGCGTCTCACCCACGGCCTGCCCGCCGGGACGCACACTGCGCGCCACCATGAGGGCGAACGCCCAGCCGCCGGTCCGGGCGTAGACACCGAAGGCGCGCGCGTCCTCGGCGATCGGCTCGGAGACCTCCGCCGTGTCCTCCGATGTGCCCTCCGGCGTCTCGTCCGTCATCTCGTCCGGGGTACCGCCCGGCACCCAGATGTTCGCCTCGGCCTCGACGGGCCCGGCCTGCGCCGGGACGGCCTCTTCGGAGGTGACGTCCGTTGCGGCGGATTCGGTCGATTCGGTCGGGGCGATCGCTGAGGTCACGTAGGTTCTCCTGAGGCGTCTCGGGCGGACGAAGGTTGACGCGCTACTTTATCCCTCCTAATCGACCCTTTTGTGTGCGGGTTCGTGTGGGGGTTCTCAGGCGCGGTGCTCGATCTTGCCGGCCACGACGACGGTCTCCGCCACGGTGTCCGGGATGTCCTCGGGCGCGGCGCTCAGGATGTCGCGGGACAGGACCACGAAGTCCGCAACCTTGCCCACGCTCAGTGAACCCCGCTCGTGCTCCAGGAAGTTGGCGTACGCGGAGCCCATGGTGTACCCGTACACCGCGGTCTCCACGTCCACGGTCTCGCCGGGCATCCAGGGCTCGCCGCCGGCCAGCGGGCGGCGCGTGACAGCCGTGTAGATGCCGACCATGGGGTCCATCTCGGCCACGTTCCAGTCGCTGGAGAAGGCGAGGACCGCGCCCGACTCGTGGAGGCTGCGCATGGGCCAGGCCTTGTGCCAGCGGTCGGTGCCGACGTTCTCGGCCCAGTCCTTGCCGGGGCCGGCGACCTCGGGCGCGCAGTGCCTCGGCTGCATGCAGGCGACCACGCCGAGTGCGGCGAAGCGCGCGGTGTCGGCCGGGTCGAGGCATTCGACGTGGACGACCTGGTGGCGGGCGTCCCGCTGACCGTTGACCGTACGGGCGTGCTCGACCGCGTCGAGGACCGTGCGGATGCCGCGGTCACCGGTCGCGTGGACGAAGCACTGGAAGCCGCGCGCGTCGAGCTTGGCGAGGAGGTCCGCGAACTCCTCCGGCGGGTAGAAGGTCTCGCCGCGGTGGTGGCCGCACCCCGTGTACGGCTCCAGGAGTGCGGCGGTGCGCGGCTCGACGACGTCGTCGATGTAGAGCTTCAGCGGTCCGACGCGCAGCCGGTCGTCGGCGTGGCGGTCCGCGGCGGCGGCGAAGTCGTCGAGGTCGGCGTCGGTGGTGCCGCGCGGGTGGAAGAGCGCGGCGACGATCCGCGAGCGGAGCCGGCCCTCGGCGCGGGCGCGCTCGAACAGGGCGAGGTCGTCGATGGAGTTCTGCGGTTCGACGACGGTCGTGATGCCGAAACGGATCGCGTCGTCGAGCGACTTGGCGAGGCGCCCGTACTGGCGGTCGGCCGAGGCCCACGGCACGCCGAGCTGCCCGAGCGCGCGGTGCCCGTCGCGCGACAGGCCCTTGACGGCGAAGTCCTTGATGAATCCGGTGGGTTCACCGGTTTCCGGGTCAGTGGCGGCCTCGCCGAACGGCAGGCTCGTACGGTCCTTGTCGATGCCGAGGCGGCGCAGCGCGGCCGTGTTCAGCCACGCGGTGTGGACGTCGTAGCTGAGGACGAACGCGGGGGTGTCGCCGGTCACCGGGTCGAGGTCGGCGGCGGTGGGCATCCGGCCGCCGGGGATCGCCGAGTAGTCGAACGCCTCCGCCTCGATCCAGGCGGCCCCGGGGTGCGCCGCCCGCCACACGCGGATCCGGTCGTGGATCTCGTCGAGCGTGTCCGCGCCGGACAGCTGGACGCAGGCGTCGTCGGAGCCGAGCCGTACGTGGTTGTGCGCGTCGATGAAGCCGGGCAGGACCAGCTTCCCGCCGGCGTCGACGACCTCGGTGCCGGGCCCCGTCCAGGCCTCGGCGTCCGCGTCGGCCCCGAGCCAGACGATCTTGCCGTCGCGCACGGCGAGCGCCTGCGCCTCGGGCAGCGCCGGGTCGACGGTGTGGACGCGTGCGCCGCGCAGGACGAGGTCGGCGGGGGCGGGGGAGTGGGACATGAGGGGTAACTCCTCTGGTGATACGGGTGGTTCGGGAGAAGGTCTACGCGGCGGGGGCGACGGCCCGCCGGGCGAGCGCCCAGTACACGAGGGCGGAGACGACCGAGCCGAGCAGGGTCAGGTCGGCGCCGCCGAGCGGGGCCACCAGCGGGCCGGTCCAGAGCTCGGAGTCGCAGGTCAGCGAGGCGAAGACGATGCCGGAGAGCAGCGCGACGACACCGGCCGGGTGGTAACCGCCCCGGTACCAGTACGCGCCGTCGCGGCCGGTGTGCAGGGAGGGAGCGTCGTACCGGCAGCGGCGCATCACCATGTCGGCGAGGAAGACGCCGCCCCACGGCGCGAACACGATGATCAGCAGGGACAGGAACGACAGCAGCGAGTCGGTGAAGTCCGTGAGGAACAGTGCGTAGAGCGAGCCGGCCACGGTGACGCCCGCGCTGATGAGGATCGCCTTGGACCGGCTCCACGGGATGCCGAGGACCTGGAGGTTCAGGCTCGACGAGTAGAGCGTGATGATCGAGTTCGTGACCGAGCCGCCGAGCACCAGGGCCAGGAAGAGCGGCTGGAACCAGCCCGGCAGCAGCCCCTCGGTACCGGCCACCGCGTCCGACATGTCGGCCTGGGTGGCGGCGGCGACACCCGCGACGCCGAGCGCGACCGAGGAGACGAGCCCGCCGAGCGCTCCGCTCCAGGTGATCGAGCGCAGCGAGGTGGTGCGCGGCAGGTAGCGGGTGTAGTCGGCGGGCATCGGGACGTACGAGAACGGGCCCGCCAGCATCACGACGAACGCGAGGCTCCAGCCCGAGGCGCCGGGGACGCCGCCGGTCGACGTGCCGGTGTCGGCGCCCGGGATCAGGAAGACGAGGAGCGCGGCGAAGCCCACGGCGAGGACGTACGCCATCCAGCGCTCGGCGAACTGCACGGTGGCGTGGCCCCACAGGGCGACGGCGAAGGTGAGCACCATGGTGACGGCCAGCGCGAAGGCGCGGGCGGTGGAGCCGTGCCAGCCGAGGTCCGCGCAGAACGCTTCGAGGGCGAGCGCGCCGACCACCGTGTTCACGATCGTGTAGCCGATCGAGACGATCCAGTTGAGCAGGCCGGCGGGCCAGTTCCCGCGGACGCCGAAGGGCGCGCGGGAGATCACCAGGGTTGCGGTGCCGGTGCGGATTCCGCTCAGTCCGGCGGCGCTGATCGCGAAGAACGCAAGGCCGCCGATGACGACGGCCGCGGTCGCCTGCCAGAACGAGAGCCCGAAGGACACGGCGAGCGCGCCGTTGATCACGTACGTGAAGGTGAGGTTCGAGCCGAACCAGAGCCAGAAGAGGTCCTTGGCGCCGCCGTGCCGCTCCGCGTCGGGGATGGGGTCGATGCCGTGGGTCTCGACCTGGAAGACCTCGTCACCGGTGGCGGCGACCGTCGGTCCGGCCTCCACGGGTCCGGGGTCCGCGGTGTGCTGCTGTGTCATCCCGCCGTCCTTGAATGTCGTTCTAACTTCTTGAACGGCATTCAAGATGCGCCTCCTCGCCGCATACGTCAAGACCCCTCGTGGAAATCGCCGGATAGGGTCATGGAGTCGGGACCACGGATCAGGGAGGCGCGGCTGTGGCGGCTACGGCGCGACGGCGCGACGGGCAGGTCGCCCAGGAGCGGATGCTCGAAGAGGCGATGGCGGCGATCGCCGAGGACGGCCTGGCATCCCTCACGATGTCGGCGCTCGGCAAGCGTCTGGGCACCAGCGGCGGCCACATCCTGTACTACTTCGGCAGCAAGGACCGCCTCCTCCTCGAAGCCCTGCGCTGGAGTGAGAGCGGCCTCGCCGACGAACGCCGGGCGCTCCTTTCCCGGCGCCTCACCGCCGAGCGCAAGCTCGACCAGTTCGTCGAGCTGTACCTGCCGCGCGGCCCGCGCGACCCGCGCTGGACGCTGTGGATCGAGCTGTGGGCCCGCACCTCCTCCGACGAGGCGCTGCGCGAGGCCCAGGACGAGCTGGACCGGGGCTGGCAGGAGGACCTCGAAACACTCCTCTCCAAGGGGGTCAGGCAGGGGCGGTTCGCCCCTCTCGACACCGCCGAGCGCGCATCCCAACTCCTCGCCCTGCTCGACGGGTTGAGCACCCGCATCGTGATCGGTCAGCGCGGCGCCGAGCGGTCCGCGGTACTCGCCACCGCGCGCTCCGCGGCCGAACGGCTGGTGGAGCGGGCCTGACGGCCGGTGCCGTCGCGTCCGCGTGCGTGTCAGGGGTGGGCGACGGGGTGTGGCGTTCGGCGCTCACCGGCACTGGCATGATCGGTGTCATGGCAGATCGCGTAATCGCCGCGTGTGACGGGGCGTCGAAAGGAAATCCAGGGCCCGCCGGCTGGGCCTGGGTCATCGCCGACGGCGGGGAGACCCCGGTCCGCTGGGAGGCGGGCGCGCTGGGCACGGCGACGAACAACGTCGCGGAGCTCACCGCTCTGGAGCGCCTCCTCGCCGCCACGGACCCCGGCGAGCGGCTCGAGGTCCGGATGGACTCCCAGTACGCGATGAAGGCGGTCACGACGTGGCTGCCCGGCTGGAAGCGCAACGGCTGGAAGACCGCGGCGGGCAAGCCGGTCGCCAACCAGGAACTCGTCACCCGCATCGACGCTCTGCTAGAAGGGCGCGCCGTCGAGTTCCGGTACGTCCCCGCGCACCAGGTCGACGGCGACCGGCTGAACGACTTCGCCGACCGGGCCGCGAGCCAGGCCGCCGTCGTCCAGGAACCGGCGGGCACCGACTACGGGTCCCCGGAACCCCCGGCGTCACCTGACACGGTCGCCGGCCCGTCGAAGAGGAAGCCCAAGTCGGCCTCGGCCCGATCGAAGACGGCCTCGACCCGCACGCTCAACGCCAAGTTCCCCGGCCGCTGCGTCTGTGGCCGGTCCTACGCGGCCGGCGAGCCCATCGCCAAGAACCCGAAGGGCTGGGGCCACCCGGAATGCCGTACGGGCGCGGGCGCCGCGGAGTGACGCGGGCGGGCTGCCGGGCCGGTGGGTGACGTGACGCGGGCGGGATCCGCGTGACGCCGGCCCCGGACGTCGCGCCCGGACCGGACCTCGCCGCCGATCCCGCGGCTCCGGCGACTCCGGGTCCCTGGGACGGCCGCCCGTCCCTGTGGCTGCTCAGGACCCCGGGGCGCGGAGAACCGCAGCCCCCACTGGACGACTCCGCTCTCGACGCGGACGAGCGCGCCCGGGCGGCCGCCTTCGTGCGGAGCTCGGACCGCGACCTGTACCTGGCCGCACACATCTCCCTGCGTCGGCTCCTGGGCGCCTGTCTGGGGACCTCGCCGGGGAGTGTCCGGCTCACCCGCGAGCCGTGTCCGCAGTGCGGCGGCCCGCACGGGCGCCCGGCCCTGCCCGGCCCCCACCCGCCGCTGCACTTCTCGCTCTCGCACTGCGCGGGGCTCGTCCTGATCGGCGTGGCGGGAAGCCCGGTGGGTGCGGACGCCGAGCGGGTGCCGGACCCCGGGACCGTGGACGACCTGGTGAAGGTGCTGCACCCGGCGGAACGCGCCGATCTCGCCGCGCTCCCGACGGAGGCACGCGCCGCGGCCTTCTGCCGGGTGTGGTCCCGCAAGGAGGCCTACCTCAAGGGCGTCGGCGTCGGCCTGGGCCGCGCCCTGGACGCCGACTACGTGGGTGACCGTCCACGCCACGACGCCGTCCACCCCTCCGGCTGGTGCCTGCGCTCCCTCGACCTCGGACCGCTGCGCGGCACATACGCCGCCGCGGTCGCCCTGCGGGACACCGCGCCGCCGGCCCTGCGCATCCTGCCCGACGCGTACCCGCACACCCCTCAACAGGTGCGCCGCACATAACCGTCGCTGCCGGGATTCGTCACGTCGTGGTCCCTGCGGACGATGTCCAATCGCTTTCCGAACGCGCGGCAGGCCTTGCGCAGGCCGGCGTCGGTGTACTCGATCACCACGACCCGGTCGCCGAAGGCCTTCGCGTACACACCGCACTCGTCGTAGGCGCCGCATTCCTCGGCGACGGCGAAGTCGGCTCCCAACCGATGGCTGTCGGGGGCCAGTTCGGCGGTGTTCTTCTGGCCGACGGCGAGCCCGGCCCGGTGTCCGCGCTTCACCAGCAACGACATGAACGCCTTCGCGTCCCGCGCGCTCAGCAGGCCCTTCGAGCGCGTGTAACTGTCGTAGTTGTCCGGCTCAACCGCGTCGAAGCCATGGTCTGCGCAGCCGTCGATCCAGGGGCCGACACGGGCGGCCACCCGCTCGCGCTTCCTCGCCGTGCCGATGTCGAGGAGCGGCTCGTCCCAGTCCCGGTCGACGACGACCCGGCCGTTCCGGTCGCGCAGCAGCAAGTCGTCGGGCCAGGCGTCCCGTTCGTCGGGCTGCGCCTGGAAAGCGTTGACGTAACAGATGTTGTACAGGCCGGGGGCGGGCCGTGCCGCCCGGTCGCGGCTCACGACGCCGACGTCTTTCGCAGGCGGATAGGCACCACCGATCTGGTAGTCGAAGCCCGCGTGCCGGGGCGGCGGACTCCAGTGGCCCCCGCCGCCTCCGCCCTTCCCGGCACCGGACGAGCACCCGGCGACGAGCGAGGACAGCAGGCCGGTGATCAGGACAGGGATGAGTATGTTCGTGTCGCGTGACGCCATGCCCCATTTGATCACCGCCCCACCCTGCGGGACGGGTCAGGCGTTCACCTGGACGGCGTCCGACTTCACGGTGCCGCCCGATCCGCACATGACCAGCTGCATGTCGATGGTCTCGCCGGGGGAGCCACTAGTGTTTCCGGTACCGGACCTTTCAGGGGAGTTGCGTTGACCAGACTGCGCTGCGCCGTGCTCGACGACTACCAAGGCGTGGCCTTGTCCATGGCGGACTGGACCAGAGTGGGGACGGACGTCGAAGTCCGCTCCCTGCAGCGCTACTTGCCGACGGAGGACGCCGTCGTCGCGGCGGCCGGCGACTGCGAGATCGTGGTCGCGATGAGGGAGCGCACCCCCTTCACGGACACCCTCTTCGCCCGCCTTCCGCAGCTGCGTCTCCTCATCACCTCGGGGATGCGCAACGCCTCCATCGACCTGGCCGCAGCGGCTCGGCACGGCGTCACGGTGTGCGGCACCGCCAGCAACTCCGAGCCGCCCGTGGAACTGACGTGGGCGATCATCCTCGGCCTCGCCCGGAACGTGGTGCGAGAGAGCAACGCCCTGCGCGACGCGGGCCCCTGGCAGAGCACCCTCGGCGCCGACCTGCACGGACGCCGCCTCGGCCTCCTCGGGCTCGGGAAGATCGGCACCAAGGTCGCCCGCGTCGGCCAGGCCTTCGGCATGGAGGTGGCCGCGTGGAGCGAGAACCTCACCGAAGAGCGTGCGGCGGCTGCCGGTGTCACCTTCGCGCCCTCCAAGGAGGAGCTCCTGGAGAGCAGCGACTTCGTCTCCGTCCACCTCGTACTCGGCGACCGCACGCGCGGCCTGATCGGCGCGGACGAAATCAAGCGCATGCGCTCCACCGCCTACCTGGTCAACACCTCGCGCGCCGCGATCGTCGACCAGGACGCCCTGGTACGTGCCCTGCACGACGGCTGGATCGCGGGCGCGGGCGCCGACGTCTTCGAGACGGAACCGCTCCCGGCCGACCACCCGCTGCGCACCGCCCCGAACTTCCTCGGCCTGCCACACCTCGGCCATGTCACCCGCCGCAACTACGAGGGCTATTTCGAGGGCGCGGTCGAGGACATCGAGGCGTTCCTCGCGGGGAGCCCTGTGCGCACCCTGACGGCCTGAGCCGGGAGAGAGGAGGGCCGGGCCGGGCGCGGGGCGAACGGCCCGGCCGGGTAGGGTCCGGCGGTACGTGTGAGGCCACGGGGGCCGCACGTTTTCGGCGGTGACGGGGGCAGGGACGATGCGGCGCTGGATCAAGGTGGCGGTGGCGGCCGCGGCAGTCCTCGGCCTGGGTGGCTACATCGCCGAGCCGTATGCGCAGGACTGGTGGCTCGTCGGACGCGCCTGCGACGGTGCCCTGCCCCGCGACTCCGTCGCACAACTCACGCCCGACGACGCGCAGTTCACCGAGGAGGAGTCGCACGGCGTTCCGGAACTCGGCTTCTACGGTTGCAGTCTCGCGTTCGACGGGGACCACTCCGAGGGTGTGGCGCTGTTCGCCATGTCGGCGTACACCGGCCGTGACGACCAGGACCGGGAGTTCAAGCGGGCCTTCACGGAGGGCGGCTTCGCCCCGCAGACCGTGTTGTCGGGCGGGCTGCCCGGAATCGTCGACGACTTCGGAGTCATTCGGATCGTGACGCCGTGCCCCGCGCTGGGCAAGGACGCCGAGGGCCGGCAGCGGAAGATGCTGGTCCGCGTCGGGATGTCCCGGAACGCCGACAGGAGTGACTTCGAGGCCGTCTACCGTACGACCGTGGCCCTCGCCAACTCGGCTTCGAAGAAGCTCAGTTGCGGCGCCCGCCCCCTCAAGGTGCCGCACAGGACCACCGGGTTCGACACCGAAGAGCGATGGCGGCGAGCCGTGTCCCCGGCGAAGGCGGAAGGCACGGGGTGTGACTGGCTGGCCCGGGCCGGTCTCACGGAGGACAAGGGATGGCGCCTCGCGGCGGAGGCGAACGACGCGGCGCCCGTGAGCGCCTGCGACCTGCGCACCGAAGAGGGCGAGGGCGCGTACCGGGCAGGTATGACGTTCGGCGCCTGGTACGGGGACTGGAGCAACCGCCTCACGGCATCGGACGACAACGGCGTACGCCGGCCCCTGACCGCCACGGCCCGCTGCGACGGCGAGGCGGCCAACTTCGCGCTCGACGCGACGAAGGACACCCCCGGCGTCGACAAGGCGGACCGGCGGAGACTGCTCAAGGAGTTCGCCGAGGACCAGGTGCGGCGGCGCGGCTGCTCCGGACTGCGGCTCTTCTGAGCGACAGCGACGCAGCCCGGCCCTTCTGAGCGATAGCGAAGCAGCCTCGGTTCTTCCGAGCCGGAGCGATGCGGCGCCGCCTGTCAGAAACGCTCGACGTTGACCATCCACAGGGCCCGAACGTAGTAGTCGTCCATCAACTGCCGCATGGCCGTCGCGCGTTCGGTAGGAACGCCACGTTCCTTCGCCCATCGGTCGAGCACCGTGAACATCTGGCGACGGCCGTCCATCACGTTGCCGCGCAGAGGTCCCGACGGGGCCCGGTCGGCGATGTCGCCCATCGGCGGACGGGTCGTGAGCCGGCGCGACGCGGGACGGAAGGTGCCGCGGCTGTGCTTGCCCACCGACGCGTCGAACGCCGCGACGTCCTTGATCGTGCCGTCCTTCGCGTAGCCGGACCGCAAGGCCATGAGGGTGCCGATGTGGTCGGCCAGGTCCTGGAGGTCGTTGTCGGTCCAGGTCGTGGGGGTCGCGTACTTGTCGCCGGGCCGGTACGAGGGGTCCCCGCCCTGCCGGGTCAGCCGCTCCAGATAGTGCGCGAGCTGGGCGCGGTGCGCGTCGTAGAGGATGGCGAACGCCTCGGGATCCTTGGCGAGTTCGACGATCAGATCGGGGATGTCGGCACTCACGTCCGCGTACCGGTCGCCGTACTCGAAGGTGGCGTGGGCCTCGCCGGGGGAGAGGAAGCGGCCCAGCCGGACCCAGCCGTGGCTGTCCAGGGCGGCTTCGGCCGGGGGCGCGGCAGGTCCGGTCGCGTCGTCTGCCCTGAACCCCCCGAAGTCGTCGTCGCGCAGAGCGTCCACCTCGTACTCGGCGAGCATCCGCGCCACCGAGGGTGCGAGGGCCGCCGGGATCTCGCGGTCGCTGAGGGCCGCGGCCACGGCGTAGGCGCTGCGGGCCTGCGCCATGGTGTGCGGCCTTCCGGGACCGGACGCGCGCGTGCCCGCGTCGATGACCCGGCCGAGGGCGCGGGCCCCGTCCCCGCAGAACCCGTCGTGCGCGAGAAGCTTCTTCGCGCCACCGAAATGATCCATGCTGTCACCGGGATCCAGCGCCTTGGTGGCGGCGGCGGGATCGCCCACGAGGGCGCGCGTCGCGTCCGACACCGGGGTGCAGGGTTCGGCGTCGGCACCGGATCCGGCGAGGACCAGCGGCACGGCGACCGCCGCGACGACGGCGACCGCCACCGCCGAGGACAACAGCCGGTGAGCACGCAACCGGCCGGTCAGGCGCCGCACCGCGGTGGCACCGGCACCGCTCGCCGGTGCCGCGTCGCCGTGATCGTCATCGCTCTTGTCGTCGTTCTCGCTCACGGCGCTGCCGCCGCTTCCCCCATCGCGCATCCGGGCAGAGTAGCGGCCGGTGGGGCTGCGGGCGCGGGCGGGGGAGCGCGCCGAGGACACGTGGACCGCACGCCTGGCGAAGAACCGACTGTCGTCGTGCCACCCGCTGATGAACTACCTCCGGGTGCACGGCAGTTGACGCCACGGGATTTGCGCCCCACCGACCGCAGCGACACCGGACAGAGAGACCCTGGGCGCTCGAACGCCCCCTGCGCTTCGAGGAGATCGGCCCCGAGGCGGCGAAACATGCCGTGTTGTCCCGCCGCGCCTGGAGGGAGGAAGCGGCGGTCGACTCGCTCATGACCTGTCTGGCCCGCTCGGTCGGGCGCCCCGCGCCGGTCACCGACGAGGTCCCGCGCGTCCTCAGCCGCCCGGTCCGCACCTTCACGCAGTGGGCCGCGGAGCATGCGGGCGCGTTCCGACACTGAGAGGCACGTGCGCTGCCCGGCGAAACCCGGAAATCCGACGGCAAAACCGCAGCTCAAGGGTTCTCGCAGGTCACGATGGGTGGCGTAACTTCGGCGTAACACGGCAGGTCTGGGCGGTGGGGTAGCTTCAGGTCCGGAAAGCAGGTGACGAACGGTGGCGAACCACCCCACGCGTGACGAACAGCCTCAGCAGCCGGGCCGGCCCCCGCACCCCGGCGGCACCCCGCCCCGGGCCGAGCGGGCGCGGCGGGCCGCCGACACGCTTCGTCAGCAGATCACCTCCGGCGTCTACGCGCACGGGATGTTGCCCGACGAACGCGAGCTCGGCCATGCGCTCGGCGCCACCCGCAATGTCATCAGGGAATCCCTCGCGCTGCTGAGCGACGAGGGACTGATCATCCGCAGGCGTGGCGTCGGCACCCGCATCGTGACGGCGAAGTACGGGCACGGCCTCGAACGCCTCACCGGCCTCGCGGAGACGCTCGTCGACTACGGCACCGTGACGAACGAGGTGCGTGCGGCCCGGATCGTGCCGCACGCACCGAAGGCGGTCACCGAACGGCTCCGGCTCCCCGACGGGTCCGGGGCCGTGTACCTGGAGCGCCTGCGGAGCCTGGACGGCCGTCCCCTCTCCGTCGACTCGACCTGGCTCGCCCCCGACATCGGCCGGCCCCTGCTCGACCGCGATCTGGCCCACCGGGACGTCTTCGACCTCATCGAGGAGGCGACGGGACACCGCCTCGGCAGTGCGGAGGTCACCGTGCACGCCGTCACCGCCGAACCGGACACCGCGCGGCTCCTCGAAATCCCCGCGGGCGCAGCCCTGTTCGCGATCGACCGCCTCACGTGTCTTGCCGACGGCCGCCCCGTGGACGCGGAGACCCTGCGGGTGCGCGCCGACCGGTTCGCCCTGCAGGCCCTGGTCCACCGGAGCCCCGTACCGCCCCGCACTTGACCGAAGTCCCCCGCACGCACCGCCCTCTTCCGGAGGCACCCCCATGTCCATGGACCTCGATGTCCTCACCCTGTTGCTCCTCGCCCTGTTCGGGCTCGCGGGAGGCATCGGGATCACCGCGGTGGGGCCCGGCGGTGTGCTGCCCACGATCGGGATGTTCCTGCTGACGGGGCTCTCCCCGGCCGGCGTCGCGGGCACCGCCATCGCCACCCATGTGGCGACCGGCGCGCTCGGCACGGCCGCGTACACCCGCTCGGGACAGCTGCGGGACGCGGTCACGCGGCGCACGGCGACGGTCCTCGCCGTGGCCGCACTCGTCGGCACACCTCTCGGTGTCCTGCTCAACACCCTTGTATCGGGGCGGGGGTTCGGAATGCTGCTCGCGTGCGCCGTCACGGTGACGGGAGTCCTGGTGTGGGTGCGCGAGCACCGTACGCCGGTCGCGGGGAGCGAGCCGGTGAGTGTGCCGCGCGCGCTGACCGCCTTGGTGGGCTTCGGAGTTGCCGTCATGGCCGGGCTCTTCGGCCTCGGCGGTCCGATGCTGAGCGTGCCTCTCCTGGTCGTCTGCGGGCTCCCGGTGCTGTCCGCGCTGGCCGCGGCGCAGGCGCAGTCCGTGGTGATCGCGGCGATCGGCACGGTCGGGTACGTGCTGCACGGTTCCGTCGACTGGGGGCTCGCCGCGCTGGTCGGAGTGCCGGAGCTGGTCGGTGTGATCGTGGGCTGGAGGATCGCCCACGCCGTGCCCGCACGCCGGCTCACGTACGTCCTCGTAGGAACACTCCTGGCGCTGGCTCCGTACCTCGCCCTCCACTCCTGAGGTCCGGGCCCGCCCTTCCCGGTGGCTGAAGGGCGGGCCCGGCATAACGAGCTCAGCCCTGCTCGGGGCGCGGCTGGAACGTGCCGCCGTACATCGGCAGTCGCACGCTGGAGCCGTACCTCTCCAGCTGGGCCCAGGGCCGGTTGAGGCCCGAGGAGCCGAACTCGCGGACGCGGGTGACGGCGTCCAGGTCGAGGACGTCCGCCAGGAGTTCCTGGCCGGGGCCCGCCTGCTGGCGGACAGTGCCCTCGGGGTCGACGATGACGCTGGTGCCGACGGCGGCGGGGTCCGAGGCGTTGACGTTCACCACGTACACCTGGTTCGTCCAGGCGTTGGCGCGGGCACAGACGATCTCCATGTCGCGGTCCCTGGTGGTGGTGAGGGTGGGCTGGACGATCACTTCGGCGCCCAGCCAGGCGAGCTGGCGCGCGGTCTCGGGGAACGAGCCGTCGTAACAGATCGCGAGGCCGATCCTGCCGATGCCGGGCATGTCGAAGACGACGAACTCGCTGCCGGGCGCCGTCGTTTCGTATGGCTGCCAGGGGAAGACCTTGCGGTAGCGCGCGACGATCTCGCCCTGTGGGGAGACCGCGAGGGCGGTGTTGTAGACGGTGCCGTCGGCGGCGCGCTCGTAGACGCTGCCGGGTATGAGCCACAGGCCCGTCTCGCGGGCGAGGTCGCAGATACGGTCGGTGAGCGGCCCGGGGACGGTGACGGCCGCCTTGTCCATCCAGTCCTCGCGGGCGTCGAACAGGGGCGCCTCCGCGGACAGCATCAGCTCGGGAACCACGACGAGCTGGACGTGCGGAAGCATGGCGCGGGTCGCGCGGACCCGGTCGGCGAACAGCGCCCACGTGGCCTCGGGATCGAAGGGGACGGGCGCGGTCTGTACGGCGGCGATGCTGAGCGTGCGCATGGATCAGTCCTCGGTGACAGTCAGTCGGGTGACGGCGGTGCGGCCGTCGCGGAAGAAGGGGCGGAAGCGGTGGCGCAGCGCCAGCATCACGACCAGGCCGAGCAGGACGGAGCCGATGCCCAGCAGGAGCACGCCGCCGACGCCGAACAGTGAGGTGGAACCGTACGAGGGATCGGTCATGTCGACCGCGCTGCGGACGAACGCGGCGAGCATCATCAGTCCGCCGACGAGCGGCAGCACACCCTTGAGGAGCGCGTCGCGCCAGGACCGGCGCAGCTGCCCGCGGAACAGCCAGGCGCAGGCCAGGCCGGTGACGCCGTAGTAGAGCGCGATGAGCAGGCCGATCGAGAGGATCGCGTCGCCGAGGAAGGCGGGCGAGAGCCAGGTCAGGGCCGCGAGGAGAGCCGCGGCCGCCGCGCCCATGAAGACGGTGCCGAACGACGGCGTGCGGTGGCGAGGGTGGATGCGGGCGAACGCCCGGGGCAGCGCGCCGTGGACGCTCATGGACAGCGTGGCCCGCGAACTGCCGACGACGCAGGTGAGCAGCGCGGAGATCGCGGACACGCACACGGCGAGCTGGACGCCCTTCGCGAGTGCCGTGCCGAGCACGGGCGGTCCGAGTGCGGACAGGACGTCGGCCGCGTTGCCGGCGTTGCCGAGTCCCAGGCCCGAGGTGCCCGTCCCCGCGAAGCTGATCGCGGCGACCGCCGTGAACAGATACGTGACCAGGAGGACGAGCGTCGAGATGAGCGCGGCTCTGCCGGGGGTGCGCGCGCTGTCGCGCGTCTCTTCGTTGACGGTGAGCAGCGCGTCCCAGCCCCAGTAGATGTAGAGGCAGAGCAGGACCGCCTTGGCGAACGCGCCGAAGCTGTCGAAGCCGAACGGGTCGAACCAGGCGAGCGAGGGCGTGAGCGCCCCGTGCCGGGCGAGCGCGGCGGCGCCGAAGCCGAAGAGGGCGACGAGTTGGAGCCCGAGCAGGACGTACTGGACGACCGCGGCGAGCTGGAGGCCGCGGTACGCGATGACGGTGATGGCCCCGATGAGCAGCGCCGCGGTGACGGCGACCGCGGTCTCGTCGGAGGCCAGTGAGTCCAGGCCGAGGAGCCCGAGGAGGTATCCGGCGCCCACCTGGGAGAGCGCGGCCATGGCCGTCACCGTGGCGAACTGGGTGACCCAGCCGCCCAGAAGCCAGCCGGACGAGGGGCCGAAGGCGCGCGTCGTCCACACGAAGGTGGTCCCGCAGTCCGGCATCTCCTTGTTGAGCTCGCGGAAGGCGAACGCCGTCAGCAGGATCGGCACGAATCCGAGGAGCAGCGCGGCGGGCGCGAGGTGGCCGACGGCCACCGTCACGAAGCCGAGGGTCACGGCGATGCTGTAGGCGGGGGCGACCGAGGAGAGGCCGAGCGCCACGGAGGCGAGCAGTCCGACGGACCCGCTCCGCAGGCCCTTGGAGGGCGGCGGGGACGTGGTGGTAGGGGCGAGTGTCTGAGGGGGATCAGGGTTCACGGCGGCCTTCTGGTCAGCGGCGACGTTTCGTTAAACCGAGATTTAACGAACGGGCCATGAGACCTGTCAAGAGCGAGTTCGGTATCTTTACCCCGGCATCAGTGAATCGGGGTGGACCCGGGTCGGACGGAGGCGGTCGTGGGACGGCGCAAGGACCAGGAGGCGCGGCGCGCGCAACTGCACCAGGCCACGCTGCGCGCCCTGCACAGCCGCGGCCTCGAGGGCCTGCGACTGCGCGATGTCGCCGAAGAGGCCGGGGTCACGTCGGCCGCGGTGCTCTACTACTACGACGACCTCGACGAGCTGACGTACGAGACGTTCCAGCGGGCCATCGAGCGCTTCAGCCGCGAGCGTGAGGAGAGCGCCGAGAAGTTCCCGGACGCCCGGGACCGGCTGCGGGCCTGTGTCGAGCACGGCGTCGCCGACGGGCCGGACGATCTGCTGCCTCGGCTGCTCTTCGAGTACTGGCCGCGCAGCCTGCGCGATCCCCGGGCGGCGGCCCTCGATGCCACGCTGACCGAGCGTCAAATCGCCGTGTACTACGCCACGTTGGTCCTCGGTGAGGCGCAGGGGCACTTCGTGCTCGCCGAGCCCGCGGGTCAACTGGCCGCCGGGTTCGTGGCGATGGAGGACGGCTTCCAGATGGAGGTGCTCGCGGGGCGCCGCACACGCACCGAGGTGATCGCCATGCTGCACGCGTACGCCCGGATGGCTACGGGGTTCGACCCGTCGGCGTGAGGTGCCGGGCCCCGGCGCCGGTCGTCAGAGCCCGAACCGGCGCGCCGAGTGTTCCTCCTGGGCGAGCCTGCGCAGCGTGAGCAGCACCGGCTCGAGGAGGACCGCCGCCGCGACAGCGGCCTCGACCTTCTCCACTTCCTCGGGAAACGTGTCGAGGCGGTCGATGTCGTGTTCCGCGACCCGCTCCATGTGCCGGGCGTACGGGGCGAGTTCGGGCGTGCCAAAGGTGTAGCCGAGGCGGTTGAGCGTGGCCACCGTCGTGACGAGGGTGCGGTACGAGGGGGAGCGGCTGCCGATCTCGCGCGAGGTGTCCCAGCCGAGCTCCTCCAGGAGCCGGTCGACGACCGACATCGCCTCGGCCGTG
This sequence comes from Streptomyces sp. NPDC055140, assembly GCF_053607285.1. Taxonomy (NCBI): domain Bacteria; kingdom Bacillati; phylum Actinomycetota; class Actinomycetes; order Kitasatosporales; family Streptomycetaceae; genus Streptomyces; species Streptomyces sp. NPDC055140. The sequence goes on from NZ_JBSGTG010000010.1 coordinate 205,484, forward strand.
GCCGGGTCGTCCTCCGGGGCGTCGGGTGGCTGCGGCAGCGCCCACAGCGCCGCGCCCAGGCGGATCGTGCGCCCCAGAGAGTCGTCGTCCACGGCCGCGAGCACCTCGCGTGCGGTCGCCACCGGTACCCGTCCGACCTGGATCAGCGCCCGTACGAGACGCAGCCGGCGCAGATGGGAGTCGTCGTACTCGGCCTGGGTGGCCGTGATCCGCCGCCCGGGGGGCAGGAGTTGCTCCCGCAGGTAGTACTTGATCGTGGGGATGGAGACCCCGCTCAGCTCGCTGAGTTCCGCGAGTCGCATCTCTTGCCCCCTTCCTTGGACAGTGTCACTATCCAAGCACGGGTGCCTGGGCAGCGGCACCGTCCCACACACTCCAACCCAGCCGAATCGAGGGTGACATGGGCGCGAAGACACATGCCGGACGGATGACCGCGGGCCCGCAGGGGGACGTGGTGGTCTTCCTCATCGGCATGCGCATCAACCGCTTCTGGGCCGTCCACCGGTGGTTCCCGGTGTTCGTCGCGATGCCCCTGATGCTCAAGGAGCTGAACAGCGACCGCTCCCTCGGCCTCCTGCACCACATCCTGCTCACGGCCTCGCCGCGGACCTACATGGTCGTCCAGTACTGGGAGTCGAAGGAGAAGCTGCTCGCCTACGCCGCGGCCCCGGACAAGCGCCATCACCCGTGGTGGGCGCGGATGAACCGGTACGCCCGCACGAGCAAGGGACACGTGGGGATCTGGCACGAGACGTACGTCGTCCCCGAGGGCTCCTACGAGACGATCTACGGCGACATGCCCGCCGAGGGACTCGGCAAGGCGTTCGGCGTGGCGGGTCTCGGGGACGGGGTGCATGCGCAGGACCGGCTGCGGGTGTGAGGGGGAGCCCTTGATCCCTGGCGCTGCCGTCGCCTCCGGTCGATTGTCAGTGCCACCAGGCACGATGACAGCATGACAACGACTTCTGGTGAGTTCGTCCTGGCCGATGCCGCTGCCTATGCCCAGGCCGTCGCCGACGCGTCCCTGGCGGCGGGCGCCTACTACACGGGCGGGACGTCCGCCCTCGACGACGACGCGTACGACCGGCTGGTTCGGGCCGTCGCCGCGTACGAGACGGACCACCCCGACGAGGTGCTGCCGCACTCGCCGACCGGCAAGGTCGGGGGCGGCGCCGTCGAGGGGGACGTGCCGCACACGGTCCCGATGCTGAGCCTGGACAACGTGTTCGACGGTGAGCAGTTCACCACCTGGACCGCGTCGGTGGCCCGTCGCATCGGCCACGACGTGACCCGGTGGAACGTCCAGCCCAAGCTGGACGGCCTCGCCATCGCCGCGCGCTACCACGAGGGTCGCCTCACGCAGCTGATCACCCGCGGCGACGGGACGGCCGGGGAGGACGTCTCGCACGCGATCGGCACCATCGAGGGCCTGCCCGACCGCCTCACCGAGCCGCACACGGTCGAGGTGCGGGGCGAAGTCCTCATGACCATCGGCCAGTTCGAGCACGCGAACGAGGTACGTACGGAGCACGGTGGCGCCCCCTTCGCCAACCCGAGGAACGCCGCCGCGGGCACACTCAGGGCCAAGGAGCGCGCCTACACGGTGCCGATGACGTTCTTCGCGTACGGCCTGCTGCCCCTGCCCGGCACGTCGGCCGAGCACGCCGAGGCGCTGCGCTCACTGGCCCACGGCGAACTGATGGACCGCGCGGCCACGCTCGGCGTCAACACGCCCGCCACGACGGCCGTTTCGGGAGTCGCCGTCGACACCGTCGAGGAGGTGCTCGCCCGGGTCGAGCACATCGCGGGCCTGCGCGCCGAGCTGCCGTTCGGCATCGACGGGATCGTCGTCAAGGCGGATCTCGCGGCCGACCAGGTGGCCGCCGGATCGGGCACGCGCGCCCCGCGCTGGGCCATCGCCTTCAAGCTGCCGGCCGTCGAGAAGATCACCCGCCTCCTCGACGTCGAGTGGAACGTCGGCCGTACGGGCATCATCGCCCCGCGTGCCGTCCTCGAACCCGTCGACATCGACGGCAGCACGGTCACGTACGCCACGCTGCACAACCCGGCCGACATCACCCGGCGCGACCTGCGGCTCGGAGACCACGTGATGGTCTACAAGGCGGGCGACATCATCCCCCGCATCGAGGCGCCCGTGGCCCACCTGCGCACCGGCGACGAAAGGCCGATCGCGTTCCCCGACGTGTGCCCGCAGTGCGGCTCCGGCATCGACACGAGCGAGCAGCGCTGGCGCTGCGAACGCGGCCGGAACTGCCACCTGGTGGCCTCGCTCTCCTACGCGGCGGGCCGCGACCAGCTCGACATCGAGGGCCTCGGTGCCACCCGCGTCGTCCAGCTCGTCGAGGCGGGCCTGGTCGCCGATCTCGCCGACCTGTTCGCCCTCACCCGTGACGGGCTCCTGGCGCTCGACCGGATGGGGGAGACGAGTACGGACAACCTCCTCGCCGCGATCGAGGCCGCCAAGGCCCAGCCGCTGTCCCGGGTGCTGTGCGCCCTCGGGGTGCGCGGCACCGGACGGTCCATGTCCCGCCGTATCGCCCGCCACTTCGCCACGATGGACCACATCCGCGCGGCGGGCGCCGAGGCGATGCAGCGGGTGGAGGGGATCGGCGCCGAGAAGGCCCCGGTGATCGTCTCCGAACTGGCCGAACTCGCCCCGCTCATCGACCGGCTGGCCGCGGCGGGGGTGAACATGACGGAACCCGGAGCCACCCCGCCCGCTCCGGAGACCGAGACGGACGGAGCGGGCGAACCGGCGGCCGCCGCGGGCCCGCTGGACGGCATGACCGTCGTCGTCACGGGAGCCATGACCGGCCCCCTGGAGAAGCTCAGCCGCAACCAGATGAACGAACTCATCGAGCGGGCCGGTGGCAAGTCCTCCTCCAGCGTCTCCAAGCGCACCTCGCTCGTCGTCGCCGGTGAGGGCGCGGGTTCCAAGCGGGCCAAGGCCGAGGCCCTGGGCATCCGCCTCGCCACACCGGACGAGTTCGCCGAACTCGTCGCGGACCTCCTTGAGTGAGGTGACGCCGTCTGTGGAGAGGCTGCGCAGATGACTGTCGTGGCCGAGAAGGTGTTCCAGGCTTTTCCGCCGATGAGGCGCTCGACCATGCGCCGCACAGGAGACAAGGGCCGTCGACGGCGCTGCGTGGAGGACACATGGCATCGGGGGATGGGGACCGGACAACGGCCCCGGAAACAACGGCGGGCAGCCACCCGCGGGTCCGGGCTGGGCGGTGGCGGTCTTCAACCTGATCGACGAGGGCATGCCGGAAGGCCCGGTTGCGGCACAGCTCTGCTCCCTGCTGGGCGGCCCGCTGTCGGTCACGGCCGTCTCCCTGTGGGAGTTGCGGAGGATGCGAATCCGCCACGGAGTCGTCCTGCGTGGCTGATCTCGGGCGCATCGTGCTGCCCGGCAAGGGAGTTGATCCTGCGTGATCCAGTCGCACGGACAGCAGGTCCCCATCGACCCCGCAGGCCCGCATCGCGGTGGGCATCGACCTCAGGTGGAGCGCCGGCCCCGGCCCTGGTGTGAGTACGGCACCCTTTTGATGGCAGTCGTGGGGCTCTCCCTGTCGCTGAGCACTTTCCTGGCCGCGGCTCTGCGCTGACAGCACCCGGCCGCAGGAGTGCCGCACGACTCCAGGAGCGCCGAAGGCGTCGGCGCTCCTGGAGTCTCCTGGCCCTGCGCACCCCGATCTGGATGCCACGAGGAGGCACGCGGCGTGATCATCGTGGCGGGCCCGGGGCGGGCACAGACGCGCGGATCGCCCGGATGCAGAGAAAGCTCTCACCTTCTTCACAATTTGTTGCAACGTCCACACCTGGAGTGGCGGACGTGACAAGGCCCCGACAGCCGCCCGCCGGGGAGCCGTAGACTCGAGACATGGACACCACGCGGCTCGCGCGGCTCGGCGCCGGGAAGTACTTGCTGGTCACCAGCTTCCGGAAGAACGGGAGCCCGGTGGCCACCCCCGTCTGGGTGGTCAGGGACGGGTCCGCGCTCGGTGCCTGGACCCCTGCCGACTCGTGGAAGGTCAAGCGGATCCGCAATCGCGCGGACGTCCTGGTGGGGCCGTGCGACGCGCGCGGCAACCCGACCGGCGATCAGTCGCCCGCCACGGCGGAGATCTGCTCCCCCGAGGTGACGGCCCGCTATCGCAACCTGATCGGGAGCAAGTACGGCCTGCTCGGCAAGGTGACGCTGTTCGGCAGCCGCCTGCGCCGCGGCCTCGACGGCACCGTGGGTATCCGCATCACGCTCGACGAGTGACCGAGGCGGTCAGGCCGCTTCACGGTCCCCGGGCCGAAGGGCACCCCGAGCCGTCTCCGCGCGGAACGCGACCACCATCTCTCGCGCGTGCCGCAGCCCGATCCGCCTGAAGTCGGCCTCGAGAAGGTCGAGTTCGGCGAGCGTGTCATGCCGGTCGCGGCCCAGCCGGGCGCGCGACTTGACCAGCCCCAGCCGGCACAGCGCGACACCGCGCGGCTCGTGCAGATGGCGGAACTCTGCGAGTGTCGATGCGTAGGTGTCCCGGGCTGCCTCATAACGCCCGTCCCGGTAAAGGACGTTGGCGCGCATCTTGTGGTTGTACGCGAGCGCGCTCGCCAGATCCATCGCGCGGCACATGCCCTCGGCCTCCGTGAGCAGGGACAACGCCCGGTCGGGTTCGCCCCGCACGGACAGCACATCGGCCACGCCGCGCAGCGACCAGGCGCGGCCCCGCGTGTCGCCCGCCTCGGTGGCCACCTTGACCGACTCCTCGAAGAGTTCCAGGGCCTTGGCGTGGTCGCCGGTGTTGCGGTGCATCTGGGCGATGCCGGACATCGCCCAGACCATGTGCCGCGGTTCGCCGTGGGCGCGGCCCTGTTCGAGCAGCTCCTCGTGGAGGGCGGCGACCGCCGCGTAGTCGCCCTGGATGCGGCCCGTCTCCGCCAGGCCCGCGAGCGCGTAGCCGTGGGCGAGCCGGTCGTCGCTGTGGGCGGCCAGGGTGACGGCGTGCCCGAGCAGCCGCCGGGCCAGGCGCAATGAGCCGCACTGGCGGGCGAGTGTGCCGCCGCTCCACAGCGCCCAGGCCATCGCCCCCGTGTGCCCGGCGGTGCGCGCGCTTCGATAGCTGCCGCGCCACGCGTCGCCCGCCTCGCGGACGCGGCCGAGCCGCCGGTTCGCCTCGGCGAGCGCCAGTGCGGCGCGTGCCCGCTCCAGGGGGCCGGCCGCCGTTTCGAGGGACCGGCCCGCCGCCGCGCGTACGTCCTCGTAGGAGGAGTTCACCCCGAGGGCCGTGCGCAACTCGCCCTGATACTCCGGGGCGAATGCCTTGCGGTACATGTAGTCGTGTCCCTTCGCCGGTCCCGTCGTGCCGCTGCGTTCCGATCAAGAACGTACGAGCGGCGAGGGTCCCGGCGGATCCGTCCACGTATGTGTTGTGCCGTACGACTTGAGTGCTACCTGGCGTCGGCCGGTCATCAAATGGACGTACGGGAAGTACGGAAGGCCGCCCGTCTCCGAAGGGGTGGGGAGGCGGGCGGCCTGGTTCGGATGTTCTTTGACGCTCCTCCGCGTCGACGGCCCTACTCGTCGATGGCCGCGCCGAACAGCGCGTCCGCGGCCGGTGCGCCGAGCGAGCCCGCGCCGTACGTCCACGAGCCGGAGGCGGTGACGCCGCCGGAGCCCGCCGAGAACACCCAGACCACACCGTCGTTCGTGTTCTCGCCCGGTGCCGCCGCGAGCAGGCCGAAGCGGCCGTCGCGGTTCGGGTCGGTGAGGCGTACCTGGCCGCCCCACTTGTCGCCCTTCTCCGGCACGCCCGGCACGTTCGCCGAGTTCTGGTCCCAGGACTGCGCGCCGGTCGCGGTCAGGCCCGAGGCCGCACCGCGCAGCACCCACACGGCGCCCGCGTCGGCGACCGTGCCGATGTCCTCGCCGGCCGCGCCGATCGCCACGTCGGCGTACCCGTCCCCGTTCGTGTCCGCGACGGACAGGTCCGTGCCCCAGCCGTCGCCGCGCTCGGCGGTGCCGGGCACACCCGGGGAGTCCTGCGTCCACCACTGCACGTCGGACGACGGCCCGTCGGGGCCACCGAGGCGCACGCCCGCCAGGCCGCCGGTCATCGAAGCGCCGCCGTCGTCGGGGGAGTTGGGCTCGCCGGTCACGAGGTCGTCGTACCCGTCGCCGTTGATGTCGCCCGACGCCGCCACGGGGCCGCCGCGCAGATCGCGCTCGTAGGTGAGGCCGTCGGCGTGCCCGGACAGGTACGACGACCAGCCGTGTCCCGGCTCGGAGCCCGCCGTCACGCCCGAGACGACGAGGTCCGCGAAACCATTGTTGTCGTAGTCCCCCGTGGTCAGCGACATGGGCACGATGTCGCGCTCGTCGGCGAGCTTGGACAGGCGGCTCGTGGAGCGGCGCTCCAGCGGTGCCTTCGACGCTGGCTGCGGTGCGGAGTCGTAGGCGAAGAGCTCCAGGTCGTCCCGGTCGAGGACGGCTAGGACGTCGCCCGGTGTGTCGTTCGTGAAGTGCGCCGCTGTGACGCCCGTGCCGAACTTCTCGCCGGCGGTGGGTTCCTGGGTCTCCAGCCAGTCGCTGGCGGCGCCGGCGAGGCCGGCCTTGGAGCCCCAGAGGATGGCCACTCCGCCCGCGTCCGTGGTCGTGCCGATGTCCTCGCCGGGGATGCCGACGATCGCGTCGTCGTAGCCGTCCCCGTCCAGGTCGCCCGTGGCCACGGCCTTCCCGAACGCGTCACCGGTCTCGGCGGCGCCGGCCACGCCGGAGGTGGACTGGCTGAAGCGGGCGACGTTGGTGGTCCCGATGCCTCTCGACGACCCGTACTGCACGGTGACGAGGCCGGCGCCCTTCTTCCCGCTGACGGTGGCGCCGGGCGCGCCGACCAGGACGTCCTCGTAACCGTCGCCGTTGAAATCGCTGTTGCGGTCGTTCGCGTGCGTGCCTCCGGGCGTTCCGGCGTAGGCGGAGGGGGCGGTGGCGATGGCCGCACCGGACAGAAGGAGGAATGACGCCGCGGCCAGGGCGGCGGAACGGTTCTTGCGCACGAGCGGCTCCTGACGAGAAGGACGACCGGGCAGCGCGGGGGATGTCCGGAAAGGGCCCGTTCCTTGTCCGGCGCCCTGTTTGACAGCGCATGAGGAGGAAGGGTTGTACGGGAGTTTGCCCCAGGTTCACCGACGCTCCGGGGATCAACTGGCAAACGATCAGGGCGAATTGGAGCATATGGCGTCGAACCGCCCCACCGATTGATTGTTTGTGCAAGAAATCGTCATACATCTTGCAGAAACGAGCTTCCCTCGGCACGGTATCCCCGTCGCGTCATCCCCGGCGCGCTCGTAGACGCTCGTAGACGGGAGATCCCTTGTCCGGGAGAGCTCACAGAGAGCACAGATCCGCACGGCGCCGCACCACCCCGCACCCCTCGCGCCATGGCCGGGCCCGCGCCGTTCGCGCCCTGTCCGTGGCCGCCACCGCCGCGGCACTCGCGCTCGGTGGCCTCGCGGGACCGTCCGCCGCACCCGCCGCCGCGGCCACCACCCCGTACCCCAACCTCACCCCGACCCCGCCCATGGGCTGGAACAACTGGTCCTACTACGGCTGCGACATCAGCGAGGAAACCGTCCTCGCCAACGCCCGCGCACTCGTCTCCTCCGGCCTGGCAGCCAAGGGCTACGACACCGTCACCACCGACGACTGCTGGATGACGCACACCCGCGACGCCGACGGCAACCTCGTCCCCGACCCCACCCGCTTCCCGCACGGCATGGCCTACGTCGGCGAGCAACTGCACGCCATGGGCCTCAAGTTCGGCATCTACGAGGACGCCGGCACAGCCACGTGCGGCGGCTACCCCGGCTCGTACGGCCACATCAAGCAGGACGCCGACCTCTTCGCCAAGTGGAAGGTCGACTATCTGAAGCTGGACGGCTGCAACGTGCCCGTCCCCACAGGCCAGAGCGCGGACGACGTCTACCACAAGCTCTACGGCGACATGAGCCAGGCGCTCCTCGACACCGGCCGGCCCATCGTCTACTCCGTCTCCGCGCCCGCCTACTTCGAGGGCGAGAAGGACTGGCACCACGTCATCTCCTGGTCCGCCGAGGTCGGCAACCTGTGGCGGGAGGGCGCCGACGTCGCCATGGAGTCGTCGTCCGCGCGCGGCAAGTGGGCCTCCATCAAGTACAACTACGCCTACAACGTGCCGCTCGCCGACCTGCAGAGCCCCGGCCGGTGGAACGACCCCGACTTCCTGCTCGCCGGGCAGTCTCAGCTCACCGGCGACGAGATCCGCAGCCAGATGTCGCTGTGGTCCGTGATGGCCGCCCCCCTCATCTCCAGCACCGACCTGACGAAGGCTTCGCCCGGGGCGCTCGCCGTCCTCGGCAACAAGGACGTCATCGCCGTCGACCAGGACGCCAAGGGTCTCCAGGGACGCATCGTCCAGCAGGGCGACGGCTACGACGTCCTGTCCAAGCCCCTCGCGAACGGCGACCGCGCCGTGGCCCTGTTCAACTCGTCCGACGAGGCACGGACCATCACGACGACGGCCGCCAAGGCCGGGCTGCCCGCCGGATCCTCGTACCTCCTCAAGGACCTCTGGTCGAAGCGGACCACGCAGACCACGGGGACGATTGCCGCGAACGTGCCCGCCCACGCGACCGTGCTGTACCGCGTCCACGCCGGCACCGCCCACCGTGTGCAGCCCGCCACCGCGATCACCTGGACACGGACCGGCGGTGAAGGCGCCACGTCCACCTGGAAGGTCGCGCTCGCGGACCACGGCCCGACCGGACTCACCGGTGCGCAACTGCGTATCAGCGCCCCCGAAGGCTGGCGCCTCAGCACGTCGAAGGTGTCCCTCGGCAAGGTCGGGCCCGGCGGCTCGGCCACCGCGACCCTCACGGCGAAGGGCCCCGACGCCAAGCCCGGCACCACTGTCACGACCCTGACCGCGACGGCACGCTACCGCGCGGGTGGCGCCGGTGACGGCTCCGTATCGGGACGCGCCTCGATCGTCACCGAGGTGCCGTACCCGAGCCTGGACGCCGCCTTCAACAACGTCGGCGTGACCAACGAGGCGGCGCCGCCCGCCGAGGGCAACTACACGACCGGCAACTTCGACGGCGGCGGCGACAGCTACTCGGCGCAGGCGCTCGCCGCGGCCGGGGTCACTCCCGGGGCAAAGGTCAGCAAGGACGGCGTGACCTGGACGTTCCCGGCCGCCAAGCCGGGCACCCCGAACAACGTCGAACTTGCCGGCCAGTCGATCACCCTCACCGGCAGCGGCTCCAAGCTCTGGTTCCTCGGCGCGGAGGCCGGCTTCGCCTCGGGCCAGGTCAAGGTCACCTACACCGACGGCACCACGAGCACGGGCAGCCTCGGCTTCCCCAACTGGTGCTGCACGGCGGGCACGGAGTACGGCGCGACGACGGTCGCCACGTCCGACCACCGCAACACCCCGACCGGCCCCGCCAACTTCGGCACCGGCTACAAGCTGTTCGGCAACTCCGTCCCGCTCACCGCGGGCAAGACGATCCGCACGGTCACCCTGCCCGACGCGGACGCGATCCACGTGTTCGCGATCACCGTTCAGTAGAGCCTGGGCGGGCCGGTGCGCCGGATGCCGTGGTCGCGGTGTCCTGCGCACCGGCGTGGACATAAGGTGACGCGATGGACAGACTCCGCGAACCCCTGACCGCGACGGACATCGCGAACAAAAGGCTCGAACTCCTTCCGCTCCAGGTGGAGTTCGCCGACGAGATGGCCGCGGTGCTCGGCGACCCGGCTCTGCATACGTTCATCGGCGGCGCGCCGCTGTCGGCGCGGGAGCTGCGCGAACGCTACGGGCGCCTGGTCGTGGGCTCCCCGGACCCGGCCGTCTCGTGGTGCAACTGGGTGCTCCGGATCAGGGACGAAGAGTGTCTGGCCGGCACGGTCCAGGCCACGGTCGGCCCCGGAGGCGACGGGCTCGAAGCCGAGATCGCCTGGGTCGTCGGAGTGCCGTGGCAGGGGCGCGGCCTCGCCACGGAGGCGGCGCTTGCACTGGTCGACTGGCTCGGGCAGCAGCCCGTACGCACCGTCGTCGCGCACATCCACCCGGAACACGGCGCGTCGGCGGCCGTCGCCACGGCGTGCGGACTGGCGCCCACGGACCGGATGCACGACGGCGAGGTCAGATGGCAGCGCGCCTTGAGATGACGCGCCTTGAGATGACGCACCTTGGGATGACGCACCTCGAGGCGACGGCTCACAGGATCCCGGGCCCGCCACCTCGAAGCGCGCGGGGACAGCAGGGCGTCAGTGCTGTTGGGCCTTCTGCGGAGTCGCCTCGCTGGGACGCACGACGGCGTACCCCTCACCCTCCGGCTTCAGCTGGACGGCCTCGCCCGAACCGCCACGGATCATCGACCCGATGGACTGCGATCGGTGCAACGAGGTGTTCGGATGGGCGGTCCAGCCCACGACCGCGTCCGTGTCCACGAACACCGGCTGCTGCGGCGATGCGGGGATGACCAGCGGGTTGCCCTCGCAGATGAGCCCCAGCCCGCCCTGACCGGTGAAGACGCTGTTGAACAGCAGGGCACAACTCGCCTGTCAGGCGCGGGTCTTCGCCAGGAGTTCGGTGATCTCCTCGGTCGTGCCGGTCTCGCCGAGGCGCGGGAAGATCCGCTCGATGCTGTTGCGGTGCGCCTCCACGTCCAGGTCCGTCATCGCGTCGGTGGCCAGGGTGACGTGGTAGCCGTGCTCGTGGGCGGCGCGGGCGCTGGACTCGACACCGATGCTGGTGGCGACGCCGGTCATCACGACCTGCGTGATGCCGCGGCGGCGGAGCTGGAGGTCCAGGTCCGTACCGAAGAAGGCGCCCCAGTTGCGCTTGGTGACCGTGATGTCCTCGGGGTGGCCGGACAGTTCGTCCACGATGACGTCCCAGCCCTCGGGCCGGGCGCCGGTGCGGCCCTGGGTCTCGTTGCGCCCCGGTACGGCGTCCGCACCGTCGGGGGCGGCGCTGACGCGCACGAGGACGACCGGCAGGCCGTGCGAGCGGAAGGCGTCCGCCAACTCGGCCGAGCGGGCGACGACTTCGGCGCCGGTGTACGGGATGGTGGGTGCGCCGACAATGCCCTTCTGGAGGTCGATGACGACGAGGGCGGTGCGCTCGTCGAGGGTGGTGAGAGCCATGAGTCGGGCCTTTCGGAGTGGATCGATTGCTTTTTGGAGAGTGTGAAGCGCCGGTGACGGGTGTTCCGGTCAGGCTTCGGTGAGCCGCTCCAGCAGGGTCAGCGCGGTGACGACGGTCCGGCGCTCCTCTTCCGAGTAGTTGTCCTGGAAGGCGCGGGCCAGCCATTCCCCGCGGGCCTGCCGGGTGCCCTCCGCGCTCTCGCGGCCGGCGTCGGTGAGGGTGACCAGCTGACGGCGGCCGTCCTCGGGGTCGGGCCGGCGCTCGATCAGCCCGTGCTGGTCGAGCGCGGCGAGCGTGGCGGCCATCGACTGCGGCCGCACGCCCTCGGAGGCGGCGAGACCGCTGGCCGTGGCGGCCCCCGCCTTGCTGAGCCGGTTGAGCGCGGAGACCTGGGACGGGGTGAGGTCCTGGCTGTCGGAGACCTCGCGCAGGCGGCGCCGGAGGCGGCTGAACATCACGCGCAGTTCGCGCGCGGCACGGTCCGCGGATTCTGAGATGCCCTCGGCGTTGTTCATGCGTCCACGCTAAAACCTTCAGCCCAGGCTGTCCAGTCTGGGCTGAAGATCTGGAGAGGGTCCGGGGCACGGCTGCGTGCGGCCTGGAGGGGGTCACGCCAGGTCTCCAGCCGATCACCAGGCCCCGCGCCTCCGCCGTGACGAACGCATGGAGCGCGCCGCCACCAGGGCGATCAGACTCCCGCCGATGACCAGCAGGCCCGGGCCGACGCTCCGGCTGTCCACGACCCTGGAGATCGCGGCGACCGGGCCGGTGCCGGCGCTGGTTCCCGTGCCGGAGGCGGTGCCGTCCCCGGTGTCGGTGGCCCCGCCCATGTTCGTCCCCGTGCCCACTCCCGTGCCCGTCCCGGCCCCACCCGGAGCCCCCGCCTCGGAGCCTGCGGGCGGCGCGGACGGTGCCACGTCGCCGCCGCCGGGCCGCGGCTGTCCGGAACCGGCCCCCGCCTCCGGCCCGTCGCCCCCTGACGTGCCGGTCAGACGTACGCCGAGAGCCGTCATCGCCGCTCCGACGGGCTGGAAGAACGTCGTGCCCCCGGCATCGCAGTTCCCGTTGCCGCCCGACGTCAGGCCCAGGGCGAGCCCGTCGGCGAACAGCGGGCCGCCGCTGTCGCCCGGTTCGGCGCACACCGTGGTCTGGACGAGGCCCGTGACCGTGCCCTCCGGGTAGTTCACCGTCGCGTTCAAGCCGGTCACCCGGCCGGAGTGCAGCCCCGTGGTGCTGCCACTGCGGAAGACCCGCTGGCCCACCACGGGGTCGGCCGCCCCGGTGATGCGCACGCCACGGCCTCCGCCGATGGCGACGACGTCGCTCTGGGCACGCGGCACCCCATCCCCGTAACGCACGAGGGAGAAGTCGTTCCCGGGGAACGTGCCGCTCACCGTGGTGCCCAGTGCAGTGGCGTCGCCGGGCCGTGCGAACCACGTCGTGCCGACCGGGCCGCAATGCCCGGCCGTCAGCAGGAACGCGTCCCTGCCGTCGGTCACGTCGAAGCCCGCCGAGCAACGCCCGCCGCTCGCGAAGATCGGCGAGGCGCCGTCGACGCGAGTGGTGAACGTGCCCGGGGTGCGCTCCATGCGGACGGGCGCGCCGATGGTCCTGGCGACGCCGGCCAGCCGCGACCAGTCGCCCGCGGAGACGGTCGAATCGGCCCGCACCACGACCTCGTTCGAGCCGTAGTCCATCGACCACGCCGTACCCGACACCCGGGGAGCCGCCCGCAGGGTCGCGGCGGCCGAGCGCAGGTCGCGCATGCTGTGGCGCACGACCTCGGCCCGCGCCCCGGCCCGCCGCACGTCCGCCGCCGCGCCCGCGTCGGTCACCGCGACCACCGTCCGCCCGTCCGCGCCGAGCCAGCTGCCCGCCGTGCGGGCGGCGCCGAGCTGCGCCACCAGCCGTTCGCCCACCGGGACGGGTGGACCGGAGGCGCCGGGTTCGTTCGCGATCGCGCGCGTGACCAGCAGGCTTCCGCAGAGCAGGCCACCGACGGCAGCAAGGCGTGTGATCCGCCGGGCGGTGCGTCGCGCGTGCCTCATCCAGACTCCCCAACGTGCGGAACGGCGTACGGGCAAAAGGTCAACGACCTTGAGGGGAACGGGCGTTGAGAACACCGCCCGGCTCGTCCCCTCGCTTCACGTACGTACAGACGGGGCGCCTCGTTCAGCGGGGCGCTGCCCGGTCGCCGCGCCGTCGCCGATCCGGGGGCGGGCCGATCGAGTGGACGCGCGGCCCGTGCGACCTGCGAAAGCCCGGCCCGAGGAGCGCTCGGGCCATGGGGAGTGCAAGGATGTCGCCATGGCAATCAAGGCATATTTCGACATCACCATCGACGACAAGCCCGCCGGGCGCATCAGCTTCAACCTCTTCGACGACGTCGTCCCGAAGACGGTGGAGAACTTCCGTGCCCTGGCCACGGGCGAGAAGGGCTACGGCTACGCGGGGTCGTCGTTCCACCGCATCATCCCGCAGTTCATGCTCCAGGGCGGCGACTTCACCGCCGGCAACGGCACGGGCGGCAAGAGCATCTACGGCGAGAAGTTCGCCGACGAGAACTTCCAGCTCAAGCACACCAAGCCGGGCCTGCTCTCCATGGCCAACGCGGGCCCGAACACGAACGGCTCGCAGTTCTTCATCACCACGATCGTGACCGACTGGCTCGACGGCAAGCACGTCGTGTTCGGTGAGGTCGCCGACGAGTCCAGCATGGAGCTCGTCAAGAAGATCGAGGCCCTCGGCTCCCGCAGCGGCGCGCCCTCGGCGAAGGTCACCATCTCCGAGTCCGGCGTTCTCTAGCCTCCGGAACGACGCCTGACCGCCGGCCGCTCGACAGCCGGCGGACGGACACGGTCGACGGACCGGGGCAGCCGATCAGGCCGCCCCGGCCCGCTCCGTGCCCGCGTCCTCACAACGCCGCAGCGCTCAGCGCCGGCGCCCCGCGACCGGCACATCGAGCGGCCGGGCGAGACCCACGACTCCCTCGTCGAGTCGCTGCAGATGCCGCAGCACGCGGAAGGTGACCGTGCCCGAGCGCAGCGCTCCGGGTCCGTCCGCCTCCAGCATCGAGGCGATGCTCGCGCCCGCCTGGACCTCCCCGCCGGTCTTCTCGTCCCGCACATGCGCGTCGATCACGTCGATGTTGTGCGCGATACGCACCCCGGCCCGCTCGAGCCGCGGATCCGCCGCGATGGTCTTGCTGTACGGCACCAGTTCGGCCGTCGCCGCCAGGGACCGGGCGTGATAGGCGCAGGTCTCCAGGAGCGCCACCAGATAGCGGGCCGTCTGCCGCCGCACGCGGAGCGGCGTGATCGGGTGCGTCAGCGGCTTCGTGGAGGCGCGCAGATCGTCGAGGGCCGTGTCCAGGTCCCGCGCCTTGTCGAGCAGATCGACCGCGGGTCCACCGCTGAGCTGCTCCACGGCCGCCGACACGACGTCCCCGAGCCTGACCAGGACCGTGCTGAGGAGTTCGTCGGTACGGCGGTCCGTGTGCACCGGCAGCACGAGCACCGCGGCGACGATGCCGCACGCGGCGCCGAGCGCCGTCTCCTCGATCCGCAGGACCAGCACGTCCAGGCTGTAGGTGTTCAGCAGCGTGTAGAGCAGGCCCAGCATCGCGGTGACGAAGAACGACATCAGGGCGTACGACAGCGGCGCGGTGAAGAACATCGCGAAGATGAAGACCAGGACTAGGGCGAACGCCGTCCAGGTGTGGTTGCCGACCACGCCCGCGAGCGCGACACCGGCGACCACGCCGAACACGGTGCCGAGGAGCCGGCGGTAGCCCTTGACGAGGATCTCGCCCGTGGACGCGGTGTTGAGGAAGACCACCCAGCACGTCAGGACCGCCCAGTACCAGCGCTGACTGGACAGGAACTCGCCGCCGACGATGGCCAGGGACGAGCCCACCGCGACCTGGAACGCGGCCCGCGTCGTGGGCCGCTGGAGCCCGGTGCGGTCGTCCGCGTCGTCCTCGTCCTGCTCGGAGCCGGTGATCGCGAGGTCCTCGGCGTCGAGTTCCTCGCGGGAACGCGTCGTCGCCGGGGTGTCGTCGGACTCGTCCTGCGGTCCGTCGAGGGCGACCCGCAGACCCATGACGGCGCGCGCCGCCTCACCGATCCCGCGGAAGACGTCCTGCACGGCGGCGGAGCCGCGCGGCAGGTTGTCCTCGTCGCGGTAGGCGAGCAGCCGGTTGCGTACGTGCGCGAGCGCCGTCCCGCGGTCGCCCGACACGGGGCGGGCGACGAGCAGGTGCAGAGCGTTGAGGTCGCGGCGCAGGGTCGCGGTCGCGTCGTCGTCGGCGTACAGGCGTTTCGACGGCTCCGGTACGGGTGCGTGCGGCAGGTGCAGGGTGAGGGTGTCGGCGCGTTCGGCGCTGCGGGCGTTGAGCAGCAGGACGCCGAGCCGTTCGGCGGCGATCTCGGCGTCGGCGACCCTGCGTTGTACGAGGGCGGCCGTGGCCGAGTTCCGGGTTCCTTCCTCCAGGCGGCCCTGAATCATCAGCGCCGTCTCGTGCAGGCGTGCGGTGCCCCGACGCAGATCGTCGAGGACCTTCTCCAGCTGGTCGGGTTCGGCGTCGAGCAGTTCGGCCTGCGTGTCCACCAGCTGCGCGAGCCGCGCCCTGAACGCGTCACGCAGCCGGCCGAGGACCCGCTCCGGTGTCTCGGGCACGACGGCGAAGCGCACGACCGCGCTGCACGTGAAGGCGATGGCCAGCGTCGCGTACAGCCGTGGCAGCGACGACACCGTCGCGCTCACGAACAGGGAGACGAAGTAGATCTGAAAGCCGATCAGACCCAGCGCGGTGCCGCGGTCACCGAACCTGCGGCTGTAGACGGCACCGAAGATCAGGGCGATGAAGAAGAGGTCACCCGCGATGACCTGGTTGTGCAGCAGCGCGGCGAGCGACACCGCCGCGAGCGCCACGGGCAGGCCCAGGGCGAGGGTGACCGCCTGGCCGCGTACGTCCTTCTCCCTGATCGCGAAGGTGGCCACCATCGCGGCCATGGCGCCGGCGACCATGTGCGTCACATCGGTGTGGAACGCCGCGAGGACGGCAAGCGTGAGCGCGATCGCGCCGACCGTCCGCAGCCCCGCCATCAGCCGCAGCAACCCCGGATCGGACGCCACGAACCGGTCCCACGTGCCACCGATCCCCGTCAGCCGTGTCAACGCCCTCACCCTGCCGCACTCTCCTGATCCAGCCATGATCCGCGGACGCCTCAGCATCCCATGCGCGTCAACAGAGCTCCGAGGCCGGTCGTAGGAGGTGGGAGGCGGTACGGGAGCGTCGGCGGCAACGGCGTCCAGGGCGGTCAGTCACCTTGAAATGTCCGCAGTTGTCATCAAGTGTCGTCAAGTGGCGTCAGATCGGGAGTCCGATCAGGCCACGCCCGCTCCGAGACGCCTCGGTCACCACCTCGCCCCAGTCGCGGACCAGCATGGCGAACTCCTCGAAGTTCGCTATCCAGCGCCCGGGTCTCTCCGCGTGAACCGCGTACGGCGCGCGGAGGTCCTCGAGAAGGGGTGCGGCAACGGCCCACGCGCGCGCCAGGTCCGGGACCTGCTCCGGCGTACGGACGACGAGCAGCCGAGGGTGCCACGGGTCCGGTTCGGCGGGGAAGAGCCAGGCAACCGGCTCATCCTCCGCGCTCGTGTCCGTGTCGGCGTCGTCGAGGCCCAGCCAGAACAGCCCTGCCAGGAACGCGTCGAGCGCCGCCCGCAGGCCGGGCTCGGCGAAGTCGCGGACGTCCTCCCACGCCTCGCCGGCCCAGAAGTGCGGCTTGAACGACCCGAGGGTCCGGAAGAACTCGTACAGGGCGCACCACGGCGTATCGGGCCGCCGCACCCAGCCGTGCTCGACCCGCGCGTCCGAGCCACCGCCACCGTCGTCGCAGTCGTCGTCCGGGTACGCGGCGTCCTCCAGCATTCCGAGGCGCTCCGCGGCAGGCGTCCGCCCGAGGTGGTCCCAGTCGACGACGAGAACGGTGATGTCCAGACCCATGGGGAGAGGCTATAGACCGTCCACGGGGGAGCGGCCGGAGCTCACCTCACGGGCCTGCGTACCCACACCTGCCTGTCGCTCGCCCCGGATACGTCGCCGGGGCCCGATGTGCCGAGATCCAGCCAGCCCCAGGAGCGCAGCAGCGCGGAGCCCGGTGCCTCGGGTGCGGCGGGGCCGGGCCGGGGCACCACCGCGACGATCAGGTCGGTGTCGTGGCGCGCGAGGAGCCGTGTCTGCAGGTCCGTCGCTACGCCGTGGCGCCGATGGAGGGGCAGCACCATCAGCTCGGCGAGGACGAAGGCCCGGCCGGACGCGGTGAGTTCCTCGAACTCGGTCGGCAGGTCACCCCGGAAGCCCGCCCACCAGTCACCGGTGCGGTCGGCCCGGTACCCGTAGAGGCAGCCGACAAGCCCGCCCGAGTCGGCCACCACCATGTCGAAGTCGGGCCGCTGACCGTGTTTCTCGAACCGGGTCAAGAACCCCTGCCGGTCGCGGTACTCGGCTCCCGCGGCCCCGTGGTACGCCGAGACGTACACGTCAGCGACGGCTTCCCGCTGCTGTTCCGCCTGCCACCGAGACAGCCGCCGCAAGTACACCTGAGCCATACGAGCCTCCCGTCGGGCCGCGGGACATGCCCGGGGCTCAGCATGGTGACACTCACGGGCGACGAGGGGAACGGGGCGTCACGCCCTGCCGTGCGAACTCCCGGTGACCTCAGGGTACTTGGGGAAAAGTGCGCTTGGAAGGTGCGGCCCCGCGGCGTCAGGAAAGGGACTGCACGGTCTGCCGCACCTGGGTCGCGACGGTGTCCGGCAGGGGTGCGTAGTGGATCCGGGTCAGCGCCTGCTGGCCCTCGTCGCTCGCGGTGTAGGTGAGGAAGGACTTGAGCGCCGGGAGTGTGGCGGCCCGGTTGCCCTTGTCGCACACGATCTCGTACGTGACCAGGACGATCGGGTACGCCCCCGCGGCCGAGTGGCCGTAGCGGAACTTCAGTGACATGTCCTTGCCCGCGCCGGCCACGCGGGCCGCGGCGATTCCCGCGGACGCGGACTCCGGCGACGGGGTGACGGGATCCGCCGTGCCCGTGTCGATGCGGACGGTCGGTACGTGGCTGCTCGCCGCGAAGGACAGCTCGAAGTAACCGATCGACCCGTACGAGGAGTTGACCTCGGAGACGACTCCGCTGGAGCCGTTCGCCGAGCCGCCGCCCCTGGCCTGCCAGGACTTCTCCGCCGCGTAGGGCCAGGCGGCCGGGGCGGCTCCGGCGAGGTAGGCCTGAAGGTTCTGCGTCGTGCCCGAGTCGTCCGAGCGGTGCACCGGACGGATGCGGGTCGAGGGGAGTTCCGCGTCGGGGTTGAGCGCGCGGATCTGCGGGGCGTCCCAGGTGGTGATGCGGGTGTCGAAGATCCCGGCGAGGGTCGCGGCGTCGAGGACCAGGTCGTCGACGCCGGGCAGGTTGTAGCCGACCGCGATGGGGCCGCCCGCCATGGGCAGGTTGATGGCCCGGCCGCCGGTGCACGTCTGCTTCGACAGCTCGACCTCTTCGGGCTTCAGAGCGCTGTCCGAGCCGCCGAACGCGGTCGCGCCGCGCAGGAACTGGGCGGCGCCGGCGCCCGATCCGAGCGGGTTGTAGGCGATCTGGACGCCGGGGCAGGCGCGTTGGTACTGGTCGATCCAGTACTTCATCACGTTCTGCTGGGCCGTCGAACCCGAGCCCGGCACCTGGCTCTTGCCCGCGCAGTGGATGTCGGCGACGGGGGAGGCGTCGGCCGAGGACGCGTGATCGCCGACGGCACCCGGGCCGCCCGCCCCGCACCCCGCGAGCAGGAGCGTGGCCATGACGGCAGCCGCACCGGCCGGAACGCTCCGCTGGATCACACGTCTGGCACGGGCGCTCTGCACTGTCGTTCCCCCTGATGAAACCGCGATCGGAAGGACAAATGCTTACCGATCATGGCGGTCGTGGGGTGACGTGAGGGTGAACTCCAGGCGAAGCACCACCGTACGAAGGGCGAGCGGGGCCCGACGGGCCCCGCTGTCCAGTTCCGCTGACGCTTGGTTCGGCGCTTGGCTCCTGCTCAGTCCTTGTAGTCCGGCGCGATCCGGTCGAGCAGGCGCAGCATCGCCGCCCACGCCAGGTCGTACGCGTCCTCGTCCTGGAAGTCCGAGTTGGCCTCCGCCTCGCCCGCGAGCTGCCGGGCGGTGTACTCGCACACCTCCGGGGAGGGGATGGTGAGCGGGGCGCCGCCGGCCTGCGCGGTGACCTGGATCTCGCAGGCCTTCTCCAGGTAGTACATGCGCAGGAACGCCTGGGCCGCGCTCCCGCCGACGGTGAGCAGGCCGTGGTTGCGCAGGATCAGCGCGGGGTGGCCGCCGATGTCCTCGACCAGGCGCCTCTGCTCGTCCAGGTTGAGCGCCACGCCCTCGTAGTCGTGGTAGCCGACCCGGTTGTGGAACTCCATCGACATCTGGTTCAGCGGCAGCAGGCCGCCCTGCTGCGCGGCAACGGCGCAGCCCGCCTTGGTGTGCGTGTGCAGGACGCAGTGGGCGTCCTCGCGGGCGGCGTGGATCGCGCTGTGGATGACGAACCCGGCCGGATTGACGGGGTAGGGGGTCGGCTCGACCGGGTTCCCTGACAGGTCGATCTTGACCAGGTTGGAGGCGGTGATCTCCTCGAAGAGCAGCCCGTACGGGTTGATCAGGAAGTGGTGGTCCGGGCCCGGCAGGCGCAGCGAGATATGCGTGAAGATCAGGTCGGTCATGCGGAAATGGGCCACGAGCCGGTAGACGGCGGCGAGTTCGCGGCGCAGCCGCAGCTCCGTCTGCGCGGCGTCCTGATCGGCGGCGGGGGTCAGCAGGTCGGTCACGAGACGGCTCCTTCGAGAGTCGGGTCGACCACGGGGGTGAGCGGGCGGCCGGTGCGGTGCCAGGCGATGACGTTCTCGGCGGGCGCGCACACGTATGCGCGCTGCGAGGCGTCGGACAGGAACGCGCTGTGCGGGGAGAGCTGGATGCGCGGATGGGTGCGCAACGGGTCGTCGGCGGGCGGGGGTTCGACCGGGAACACGTCGAGTGCGGCCCCGGCGAGATGCCCGCTGTCCAGCGCCCGCAGGAGCGCGTCGGCGTCGACGAGTTCACCGCGCGAGACGTTCACGAGGAACGATCCCGGCCGCATCCGGGCGAGCAGGGCCTCGTCCGCGAGACCGTGTGTCTGCGGGGTGAGCGGGGTGTGCAGGGACAGCACGTCGGCGCGGCTGACCAGCTCGTCGAGGCCGAGCCGGTCGACCTCGGGCGGCCAGCCGGCCGGGTCGGCGTGCGGGTCGAAGGCGGCCACGCGGCCGAAGACGGGCGCCGCCATCCGCGCCACGGCGCGCGCGATACGGCCGAACCCGACCAGGCCGAGTGTCAACTCGCTTGCCCGGCGCGGCAGTTCGCCGAACTCCGTGTTCCAGCCGCCGCTCCGCACCGTGGCATCGGCGTGCGGCAGGTGCCGTACGAGGGAGAGGGTGGCGGCGAGCGCGTGCACGGCGACGTCCTCGGTGGCCGCGTGCGGCAGGTTGCTCACCCACAGGCCGCGCCGGCGGGCCTCGGCGGTGTCCACCATGTCGTAGCCCGCGGACATCGTGGCCAGCATGCGCACGGTGGGCAGCCGGTCCAGGAGGGCCGCGTCCACGGGGGCGTAGCCGACGATCAGAGCCTCGGCGTCGTGCGCGGCCGCCGCGATCCTGGCGGGGTCGCGGCTCCCGACGACGCGGACCTCGAAGCCCGCGTCGCGCAGGAGGCGTGCGCCCGGCTCGACATCCAGCTCCTCGGGGTCGGTGAAGACCACCACGGGCTGACCCATCTCAATTCTCCCCACGCCTGGAGCGACAAATTCAGGGCGACGAATGATTCGTCGGTCGCTGTGGTGTTGAAGTTACGTTTCGTCTTCCATAATTGTCCAGTCCGCATGAGACGGGCGTCTGTGATGGGCGTCACGAGTGTCCGGCGCCCGTGGCCCCGTGGTCGACAATGGGCGCCGACCCCGGGTGCGGCCGTACCCGGGCAGCCGAGCTGAGGGGAAGCCCCGGTGGACCTGGACCACATCGACCTCGCCGTCGTCCGTGAGCTGCAGACGGACGGCCGTCTGACGTACGAGACGCTGGCGCAGCGGGTCGGCCTCTCCCGGCCTGCCACCCGGGCCCGCGTCCAGCGGCTGCTCGAGGGCGGCGGTGTGCGTGTGGCGGCCGTCGTGCACCCCGCCATTCGGGGCCTCACCGCGTCGGCGCATCTGTCGATCGGTGTCCGCGGTCCGGCCGGGCCCGTGGCGCGCGCCATCGCCGTCATGCCCGAGGCGCCGTTCGTCACGCTGACCGCCGGCGGCTATGCGGTCATGGCCGAGCTGCGCACGAAGGGGATCGCCGATCTGGACCGGGCGATCGAACGCGTCCGCTGCCTGCCCGGCGTCGACGTCGTGGACCCGCTGATCTCCACCCGTCACCTCAAGGACCCGTATCTGCTCGCGGGGGAGCCGGCCGTCACGGAACTCGACGAGACCGACCAGCTCGTCCTGCGCGAGCTGGAGGCCGACGGCCGCCTCCCGTTCGCCGAGCTCGCCGAGCGGGTCGGCCTGTCGGCCGGTGCGGCCCGCGCGCGCACGCTGCGGCTCCTCGACGGCGGCGTCGCGAAGGTCCTCGCGCTGGTGCGCCCCGAACTCCTGGGCCTCGGCATCCTGTGCGGCTTCGCAGTACGCGTCGAGGCGGAGCGGGACGAGGTCGCCGCGCGTCTCGCGGACCGCGAACAGGTCTCCTTCCTGTCCTCCTGCATGGGGCGCGCGGATCTGGTCGGCACGATCACGGTGGAATCCCTCGCGGCGATCCGGACGGCCGTCGAGGACATGCGGGCCGTGAAGGGCGTGCGCGCGGTGGAGAGCTGGGTGCACCTGGAACTCATCAAGGAGCGTTACGAGGATCCGGCTGCCGAATGAGACGCAGGTCGGATGATACGTAAGTGATGGCCCATTTGAACTTACGAAAAGTTTCTCAGCAGCACATCTAGTCAAGTCAACGTCGGTTGCTTATCGTCCATGCGAACGAATCAGCCGCCGCGCCCTGTCTGTGCGCGGCGGCCCTCATGGTCTTCCCACGGTCGAAAGCAGGCCCCCTCATGCACCACCCCCTCGATGACGCCGACCGCACGCTCCTGGTGACAGGCGCGGCGGTGGCCGCCGCCGGAACCCCCGTACGCGCCGAGGCGCTCGCCGTCCGGGGCGGCCGCGTCGTCCACGTCGGCACCGCGGACACGGCACGCGCCGCTCTCGGCGGCCGGATCGACGAGAACCTCGAACTCGACGGCGGCCTCGTCCACCCCGGCTTCGTCGACGCCCACTGCCACCCCGTGATGTACGGGCAGGCCCTGGCCTGGGTCGACTGCCGATCGGCCTGCTCCCCACCTACTCCCAGGTCGGCGCGCTGGCCCCGGTTCTGCTGATCACGCTGCGCCTCGTCCAGGGCATCGCGATCGGCGGCGAGTGGGGCGGCGCCGTACTGATCGCGGTGGAGAACGCCCCGCCCGGAAAGGCCTCGTTCTTCGGTTCGTTCGCCCAACTCGGCTCATCCGTAGGTGCGTTGCTGTCGACCGGCGCCTTCAGCCTGATGAACCTCTTCGGCAACGACGCGTTCATGAGCTGGGGCTGGCGCGTGCCGTTCCTCGCGTCCGCGGTACTGGTGATCGTCGGCCTTGTCGTACGGGTGAAGCTCGAGGAGTCGCCCGTCATGTCCGAGGTGCGCGACGAGCACGCCGCCACCGAACAGAAGCTGCCCGTCGTGGAGGTCTTCCAGAAGGCGTGGCGCACGGTCCTCATCGGCGTCTTCGCCCTGGCCACCGCGACCGGCGGCTACTACGTGGTGACCAGCTTCCTGCTCTCGTACGGCACCGGTGACCTCCACCTGTCCGAGTCCATGCTCCTCAACGGCCTCACCCTGGCAGCGTTCCTGGAACTCCTGGTCACGCCGTGGCTGTCCTGGCTGGCGGACCGGGTGGGCCCGCACAAGGTCGTCATCGCGGGCCTGGCCGGCGTGATCGTCCTGGCGATCCCGCAGTTCATGGTCCTCGGCACCGGCAGCGTCGTCCTGATCTGGCTGTTGATGCTGGCGATGCGCCTGGTGATGTCCGCGCTGTACGGGCCCATCGCCTCGATCCTCGCGGAGGGCTTCGCCCCGCACGTCCGCTACACCGGCATCTCGCTGTCCTACCAGATCTGCAACCTGGTCTTCGGCGGCCTCGCGCCGCTCGCGGCGGTCTCCCTCGCCGCGGCCGCGGGCGGCCACTACTGGCCGACGGCGCTCATGCTCATGGCCATCTCGGCCATCGGCATCTGGTGCACGGCCCGACTCCGGAGCCTGCGGGTACCGCAGGCGGCGGAGGGGACGGCAGCGGTGACGGAACGGGAGGTGGCGAGCGGCGTCTGAGCATCGCCGACCGCTCACCGCGGCCGGACAGGAACCGTGACCGCCGAGGCGCACCGCGCGCCGGGCGGCACGGATCCTGCCCGGCCGCGGTGCTGTCGTCACCCCGGCGTCACCCCGCGCCCAGAGCCTCCGTCCTGCGCCGGTCGAGTTCCCCCTGTACCCGTGCCACGTCCTGCGCGTAGGGGCGGTAGAGAAGGGTGAGGACCGCGCCGTTGACGAGCATCAGGATGACGAGGACCCACAGGAACACCGGCCGGAGTCCGACCATGTCGCCCAGGAAGCCGGCGCCGAGGCTGAACGCCGCCCAGGCGATCGCCTCGAAGACGGACACGTAGATCGCGAAGGCGGCGGCACGCTGCTCGGGTGGGACGACCGCCATGACCATGGGCCGGTTGACCGGCGGGTTGATCCCCTGAGCCATGCCCATGAGGCCGAAGAAGACCGCGAAGAGGGCGATGCCGTCGTACTCGATCTGAGTGCCGAAGAATGCCGTCACGGCGAACGCGAACTGCGCGCCCTGCAACACGGCGACCAGCCCGTACCGGGGGCTGCGGCGCGCGGCCCAGTCGGCCGCGAAGCCGCCGAGAAGGGTGCCCAGGAAGTAGCCGATGCCCATCGGGAGCAGCACCACCGAGGCGACCTGGGTACTGAAGCCGAACACGTCCACCAGATAGACCACACCGAACGTGGAGATCAGGAGGTGGCCGGACAACAGCCGGGACACCAGCAGGATGAACAGGCTGCGGACCCTGAACAGCGCAACCGCCTGCGACCAGGTGACCTTGGTGGCGTGCGCCGTGCGGGCCTCCTGGCCCAGGTCGGCGAGCTGCCGCTCCGCAGCGCCCCGGCCGGGGTCGCGGAACCACAGCCAGATCCCGCAGCCGAGCAGGATGTTGAACGCGCCGATGCCCCACAGACCCCAGCGCCAGCCGTCGTCGACGCCGGCCAACTGGCCTTTGAGCGGGCCGATCACCGAACTGACCAGCGCCACGGCGCCGTACACGAGTCCGACCGCACGGCCCCGTGACGAGCTGTCGAAGAGGTCGCCGATGATCTCGGTGATGACGGGGTGGGCGGCCGCGTAGCCCGCCGCGAGGATCGTGTAGAGCACGAGGAGCTGGGCGAAGTTCTGGGAGAAGCCGGCGGCCACACCCCAGACACCCCACAGGCCCGTCGCGAGGACGAGGACGCCCTTGCGGGACCAGCGCTGTGCGGCCCACACCCAGAACGGGCCCGTGAACACCCCCACGAGCTTGCTCGCGGCGGTGAGGACGCCGAGCGCCCCGAGCGAGATGCCGAGCGACTGCCGGATCAGCGGGAAGAGGCCACTGACGAGGCTCGCCTCGGTGCTGTCGACCAGCAGCGCACCACCGAGCAGCGACAACTGGCGACCGCGCCGGGGCACTCCGGGTGGTCCGATGTCCTTGGTCGTTCTCGCTGGCCCATCGATAAGCTCGGGCATGGCGCCACCCTTTCTTGGCATGGTTCTTCGCTGGAGCGGTGCGGGAGGGAGAGGTGCCTGCCGGTGACGGGGTGGCCGCCCCGTCACCGGCGTTCTTTCGGTGGTGCGGCGGCACGGACCTCTTGGCCCGGGTCGCGGTTCGGTCAGAGCGCGGCGAGTTCCTCGGCGACCAGCCGCAGCCGCGGCGCCGGGAAGAGCCCGCCCGCCATGGCGGCGACATCGATCAGGGGCGTCGGCCCCAGGATCTGCAGGAGTTCCGAGTCCACGACACCTGGCAGGTGGCGGCGCAGGACCTCCACCGCCACCGGGTCGGAGATCAGAGCCCGGATCGGGGTGCGCAGCGAGAAGCGGCCCGCCGGGTAGTCGTCGGCGCGCGGCAGGGGCTGCGTGGCGAGCTCGGCCTGTTCGCGCTGGGCGCGCACCAGCAGGTGTTCCTCGGTGACGGGCCCCACCGCGGGCAGCCCGAGCCGCTCGTACTGGCCGGGCGGCGCCTCGTTCGCCCGCATGAGATCCACCATCAGACGCGCCATGCGCAGCTCCACCGCGTCGTCGGCGAGCGGGGTGCGCTGCTCGGGGTCCGACTCCAGGTCGTAGAGCAGTGTGCCGTGCTGGTACGGGTTGAAGAGCGTGCGCCCGGACATGCGCAGCGTGCGGACGCCCTTGGTGAAGCCGAAGGGTTCGGCGAGCTCCAGGTCCGCGAGCTCCTGCGGCGTGAAGCGTCCGCGCATGTGCGTCGGCATCAGCGTGTGCTCGTGCAGTGGAGCGTTGTCGGGGGAGACGGGCGCCCTCATGTAGACGTAGCGGCCGTCGGTGACATTGACGTGTCCGCCGTGGATGCCGAACAGGCCCGCCTCGCGTACGGACGTGTCCGAGAGCGGCGCGCCCTGCATGTCACCGGGCCGCGGGACGTCGAAGAACTCCAGGAGGGTGGGCGCCAGGTCGATGGTCTGCACGAGGTCCCGGCGCCGCTCGCCCGTCGCGCCGCTCCGGGGATCCCAGGCGAACAGGGGCAGATGGACGAGTTCGTTGTACCAGGGCTGCACGCTCTTGCCCCACCACCCCTTCTCGCCGAGCAGCAGACCGTGGTCCGTGCAGACGAGGAGCAACGTGTCGTCCCACAGGCCGAGTTCGTCCATCGTGTCGAGGACCCGCCCGAGGGAGTGGTCGCACATGGACAGCAGCGCCGCGTACTCGTACCGGGCGTGCCCGACCTGGTCGTCCGTCTCCACCACGCGCTTGTAGTCGGGCCAGTCGAAGTGCGGGCCGTCGTAGTCGTGCGGATAGAGGTCCTTGAAGCGCTGGTGGCTGAAGAACGGCTCGTGCGGGTCGAAGGTCTCTATCTGTACGAACCAGTTGTCCGCGTCGCGATTGGTGTGGACGAACTCCAGGCCGGCGTCGAACGTCAGCGTCTGCGGATGACGGTCCTCGGTCGCCATGTGCGGCCGGTTCACCCAGTCCTGCCGGTAGGCGGCCCCGAACCGGACCTTCTTGAGATCCTCGGGCATCTCGGGATCCGCGACCTGCCCCTTCCAGGGGTCGCCCTCCTGCCCGCGGAAGAACTCCCAGGTGTTGTACCGGCCGTGATAGGTCGCGCCGCCGTCCTCCCAGTAATGGGGGTGGTCGCTGACGAGGTGGGTGTAGACGCCACTCTGCTTGAGCAGTTCGGGCATGGAGTCGTCGAACGGCTCCAGCGGACCCCAGCTGCGGTGCAGGAAGTTGTGCCGCCCCGTGTGGATCTCTCGGCGGGCCGGCATGCAGGGCATCGAGCCCGCGTAACAGTTGTCGTACGTGACCGACCGCTCGGCGAGCCGGGCGAAGTTCGGCGCGTGCGTCCAGTCGCCTCCGTACGGCGGCAGCATCCGCCGGTTGAGGCTGTCGAACATCACCATGATCGCCTTCATGCGGCACCCCCTGTCTGCGTGGATGTACGGCTTTCGGACGCCGGCCGTCCGGTCTCCAGGCGCCGCAGCATCCCTTCGAGCCAGGCCACCCAGCGGTCGACGGACGAGGCGCCGTAGGCGTGCAGCTCGTCGCTGATCTCGCGCGCCAGGTCCTGGTCCAGCTCGGGCAGCGGGTTCTCGAAACCGATGCGCCGGTCGCGGTCGCGGTTGCCGGCGATCTGGGCGCGCCGATAAGTGAGTTCGGTCCTGATCAGCCGGATCGCCGCCTCCTTGTCGAGCGGGGCGGCGAAACTGAACCTGGCCAGGAAGTCGGCGTCCTGGAAGCGGCTGGGCGGATCGTACGGGGAGCGCACCCACTCCATCAGGACGTCGCGCCCCCGTGGCGTCAGCCGGTACACCTTCGCGTCCGGCCGGCCCTCGCGCGGATCGATCTCGTACGCCACCCAGCCGTCGTCGACCATGCGCCCGAGCAGACGGTAGATCTGGCTGTGATGGGCGCGCGAACGGAGGAACTGCCCTTCTGTCTCCACCCACTTGCGCAGGTCGTACCCGCTGAACGGGCGGTACGACAGCAGCGCGAGCAGGACGTACTCGAACTTCACGACCCTCACCCCTATGTGCACAATCACTTATGTGCAGAGATTCATATCGCCGGGGGTGAGGGCAGTCAACAGATCCGGCAGGCTCTTGTCGAGGCGTTCACAGTCGGCCTGAGGTGACCGGGGTGCGGGGCGCCGTCAGATCGGCTGCGTCCGGTGGATGGAGTACTGCTCCATGAGCTTTGCGCGCGTCGCCCCGAGCCGGTACGCGAGGATCTCGGCGACGGTGCGGATCAGGATCATGCCCAGGGCGGGATCGGCCTCGCAGAGATTGCGCACCGCCTGCGCGTCGAACTCGTAGGCGCGTACGGGGCTGAACGCCTCGGCCCCGAAGTCCCACTGGTGCGGCGGGAACAGCCATGACCAGCCGAGCAGATCACCCGCACCCAGCGAGGCGACGGTCACCCGCTTGTGCTCGGTGACCTGGTGGTCCAGCGAGACCGCGCCTGAGCGCACGACCCAGAACCGGTCGGCGATGTGGCCCTCCTCGAAGATCCGCTCGTCCTCGTCGAACGACACCTCCTTGGCGAGCGTCATCAGCCGCTCGCGGTGCTCGTGAGGAAGAGCGGTCAGCAGTCGCGTCGCGTTCGTCATGGACAGGCCTCCTCGCCGAGGTTCCCCACCTTCCATTGGAGCCGCCACGGGCCGATTGAGCACCCCGGGGGCCGCACCGAATCGCGGGAACTACGCAGAGTCACCCATCGGCTTCGCGACGACAGCGGAAAGCCACTCGACGACGTCCGTGGCCTCCTGGTCGCGCGCGATGTCCAGGGGTGTCCTGTCGCCGTAGCCGGCCCGGTAGGGATCCGCCCCCAGCTCGTACAGGTACTGGGCGGTGGCCAGGCGGCCGCCGTGGCAGGCGCGCCAGAACGCGCTGGACACCTCCTCCGGCGTAGGCGGTTCCTCGGCGGTCGCGCAGGCCCGGACCCGGTCGAGCAGACCGAGCGACGCGGCCTGCTGGAACGTGACGTGGGCGCCGTGCTCGACGAGACGGAACGCCGCGCGCCACTGCCCGAAGGCGCAGGCGTCGGTGAGGGGCGTGCCGTCGCCGATCACCGCGCCCGGCGCCTCGATGTCCGCACCGGCCGCGACAAGGGCGTCGACGGCGGCGACGTCGTCATTGCTCGCCGCCCAGTGCAGCGGTGTCTCGGTGTGCGCGCCGGAGAATCGCGCGTCGGGGTCCGCCCCGGCCTGCACCAGGGCGGCGAGAACCTGCGGACCGTTGGGGATGTGGCCGGGCCAGTCGGTCGCGATGTGGAGCAGCGTGCGGATCCCGGAGCAGTCCGGGCGGGCGGTCTCCGCGATCCCGGCGGAGGCCAGCCCCGGGTTCTCGGTGAGCAGGTGACGCAGGGCCGGTACGTCACCCTGGCGGATCGCCTCCGTGACCGCGACGGCGAGCGGGTCCTGAGAGTCGATGGTCGTCGTCATGGGGGGTGCCTTCTGCCGGGACGGGATGAGGCAGGACGAGATTGGGCGGGGCACCGCCATTCTGGCAGTGCCCAGGCGGGCCGCCCCCTGGTCGGCGGGACGGCCCCACCCACGTCAGCGAGGCGACGAACCGCGCGCCCGCAGCAGGTCGGCCATGAGCTTCGTCTCCGACTCCTGAGCGTCGACCATGCCCTGCGCGAGCCGCCGTTCCACCGGGACCTCGCACTGCTGGGCACAGGCGCTCGCCATGTCGATGCCGCCCATGTGATGCGCCGTCATCAACTGCAGGTACAGCACCTCGGCGTCCTTGCCCCTGGCCTTGCGCAGCCGGTCGAGCTCGGCGGCGGTGGCCATTCCCGGCATGAGCGCGCCGCTCTTCGCGGCACTTCCGTCGTCCCCGTGGTCATGCGCGTGACTGCCAC
This sequence comes from Streptomyces sp. NPDC055140, assembly GCF_053607285.1. Classification (NCBI taxonomy): domain Bacteria; kingdom Bacillati; phylum Actinomycetota; class Actinomycetes; order Kitasatosporales; family Streptomycetaceae; genus Streptomyces; species Streptomyces sp. NPDC055140. The sequence continues at coordinate 234,959 of NZ_JBSGTG010000010.1, forward strand.
CCATCCACGCCATGTAACCGCCGTCCGGCGAGACCTTCGGCAGCCCCCACAGGTCGAGCAGGCCCAGCAGCATGCCGCGCTGGTTGGCCTGGGTGTTGGCGATGTCGTAGGCGAGCCGGCGCACCTCCTCGCCGTCCGTGCGGTCGCGGACGACGAACGACATCTCCACCGCCTGCTGATGATGGACGGCCATGTCCCGGGCGAACCCCGCGTCTGTGGAGCCGACGGCCGGCGGCTCGGCCGACGCCGGCTTCCCCACGCCACTGCCCGGGGTGGCCAGAACCCACAGGGCCAGGGCGAGGGCGACGAGGACGGCCGCACCGATGAAGAGGAGCCGGACGGGAGCGGGCCGCCCGGCCGCTTCGCCGGACCCGGCGGTGTCCGTCGACACCGTCATCAGCTCCCCTCCAGACCGTTGGTGCAGGCGGCGCCGGGCTCGGGGGTCTGCGCACCCTGCACGTACTTGGTGAAGAACTGCCCGACCCGCGGGTCCGACGCCTTGTCGACGGCGAGCTGGTGGCCCCACGCGGACAGCATGATCGGGCCGGTCTGGTCGTCGACCGGACTCATCAGCGAGTAGGGGGTCTTGGCGACCTTCTCGCCGAGCTTCGCGACGTCGGCGTCACCGGCCTTGCCGTTGTACGTCACCCAGACCGCGCCGTGTTCGAGCGAGTGCACGGCGTTCTCGTTCGGTATGGCCTTGGTGTAGACGGTGCCGTCGCACGTCATCCAGGCCTGGTTGTGGTCCCCGCCGACGGGCGGGTTCATCTTGTAGGTGACGGCCTTGGTGACGTGGTTGCGGCCGAGCTTCTTCGCGTCCCAGCTCTTCTCGCCCCGCACGGGCTCCTTCGCCGCGGCTGTCTGCTGCTCGTCCTTGTCGTTCGCGCTGCCGATGGCGTACGCGCCGAAGCCGACGAGCCCGGCGACGATGACTGTGCTGAGCGTGATGGTGATGATGCGGTTGCGCCGGTCGCGGACCTGCTGGGCGCGGCGCATCTCATCGATACGAGTCTTGCGTGCGGTGGCCGCTGCCTTCTTGCTGGTTCTGCTCATGGGGATGACTCCTCGCCGCCGCGCGGTGTCGTGGCGCGGCGGTTCTGCGGGACGGGTGATGTCGTGGTGTGCGCGAGCGCGCGTGCGGCACGGCGGGGCGATGAGCGCCCGCGCCGGCCCGACATCGGCCTAGGTCCGCTGAATCTGGAGGACGTGCAGATCAGGGGCGGTGCCGGAGGGCGGGAGGCCCGAGAGGCTCGGGGGCGGGGCGTCCGGCGTCGCGGCGGCGGGCACGCGGGGGAGAACCGCCGAATGGGGCTGCGCGGGAGCGGAGAGCACGGCGCGTACGCCCCGGGAGACCGGGTCGCAGCACCTGTCCCCGGCCGGGCAGTCGCCCCGGCGCGCGACGGTCTCCACCGTGTGTGGCTGCGCGGATTGCGCATGAGGCTGAGTCGCGCTGCCAGCCGTAACAGAGGTCGCCGTGGGAAGGGAACCGTCCGCCATGCCATCGGTGCCGTGGGCCGCGGGGCCCAGGCACATCACCAGCGCCGCGAGCAGCACGCTCAGGGCAGGGCAGAGCGCGGCGATCCGCGTGGCCCACCACGCGCCGCGCCCCGCACGCTGCGTCCTGCTTCCGGTCATCACCGGTGATGTTAAGCGGTACCTGTGAGTGCCCTGTTGGGCAGGGGGAGCAGTGCGACGGTGTCTACGCCCGGTGGTGTTTACGCGGAGTGGTGGGCGAGTACCGCGTGCGGGTCGGGTGCGCCGGGGTCGGGCGCAGGGTCGGCGTGCACGAGCGCGCCGGTGAGCTTGGGGACGGCGTGCAGCAGGGCGTGCTCCGCGGCGACCGCGACCTCGTGGGCGGCCCGCACGCTGAGCGCGCCGTCGACGACGATGGCGACCTCGGCGCGCAGCCGGTGCCCGATCCAGCGCATCCGCAGTTCACTGACGGCCAGCACACCGGGTACGTGTTTCAGGGCGTGCTCGGCGCTGTCGACGACAGCCGGGTCGACGGCGTCCATCACCCGCCGGAACACCTCACGGCAGGCGTCGCGCAGCACGAGAAGGATGGCGGCGGTGATGGCCAGTCCCACGAGCGGGTCGGCGAGCCGCCAGCCGACGGCTGCGCCGCCCGCCCCGATGAGAACGGCGAGCGAGGTGAACCCGTCCGTACGGGCGTGCAGTCCGTCGGCGACCAGCGCGGCGGAGCCGATGTCACGTCCGACGCGGATGCGGTAGCGGGCGACCCATTCGTTGCCGAGGAACCCGATCACGGCGGCCGCGGCCACGGCCGGCAGGTACGTGATGTCGCGCGGGTTGATGAGCCGGTCGACCGCCGTCCACGCGGCGAAGGCCGCGGAGGCGGCGATGGTCAGGACGATGACGAGTCCGGCGATGTCCTCGGCGCGCCCGTATCCGTACGTGAAGCGGCGGTTGGCGGCCCGCCGGCCCAGGACGAAGGCGACGCCGAGCGGCAGCGCGGTGAGGGCGTCCGCCGCGTTGTGGACCGTGTCGCCGAGGAGGGCGACCGAACCCGAGAGCACGACGACGACCGCCTGTGCCGCCGCGGTCACCCCGAGGGTGGTCAGCGAGATCCACAGGGCGCGCAGGCCACGTTCCGAGGCTTCGAGCGCCTGGTCGGTCTTGTCGGCGGTTTCGTGGGAGTGCGGGGTGAGGACGTGCGCGAGCCGGTGCCGCCACCGGGCCGCCGCCGATGCGGGGCCGTGGCCGTGGTGGCGACCGTCGCTCTGGTGATGCGTGCCGTCGTGGGGTGCGTGTCCGTGCTGAGGGCTCAAGAGTCGGGCCTTCCTGGACGGGGGCGGAGGCTGGAGGGTCGGGGCGGAGCTGGACACCGGAAGGCGTCCCGTTCCATTATGTGCGTATGAGCGCACGCATGCACCTATCACCTGCGCACGGTGCGCACCCGCAAGACCCGAGCGACGAACAACTGGCCTACGCCGCCGATCTCCTCGGCCTCCTCGCCGACCGCACCCGTCTCGTGCTGCTGCACACGCTCGGCAGTGGCGAGGCGGATGTCACGACGCTCACCGAGACGTGCGGCGCGGCGCGCCCCGCCGTCAGCCAGCACCTGGCGAGACTCCGTCTCGCGGGCCTGGTGACCGCCCGCAAGGAGGGCCGCCGCATGGTCTACGCGCTGCCCGACGGGCATCTGCGACGCCTGGTGAGCGAGGCGCTGAACCTCGCGGACCATCACCTCGGATCCCCGTCCGCCTCGCGCGGTGCGGCCGCACCCTTGGAGTGAGGGGGCGGGGAGGTCCGGTTGCCATCAGAACGACGCCGCCCGGAGGGCGCTTGAAAGCCACGGGCTCATCTCCGCCCCGATCCGCCGATGCGACCTTGACGGTGACGTGGTGTCAGTTCCCCGCCGGTGCATCCTGGTCGAGTACGTACAGCTCCGGCAGGTTGACGACGATCGCCTCCTGTGTGCTGCGTGCGATCACGACGACCGCCTCTTCGTCCGGGCTCGGGTTCTCCTCGCGGTGCGGGACGTAGGGCGGCACGAAGATGTAGTCGCCGGGTGAGGTGCGCAGCCTGACTTCCTCCGGGGTGCCGGTGGAGTCGTCCAGGAACACGAACTCCGGGTGGCCCTTCACGACATGGATCGCCGTCTCCGAAGCGCCGTGGTGGTGGTTGGAGGAGGCGGTGTCGGGGGCCACGTGCGTCTGGCCCATCCAGATGCGCTCGGAGCCGACCGTGCTGCCGCTGATCGCCGCGAACCGCCGCATGCCGCCGGTCTGCGCGGTGTCGCCGTCCAGTTCGCCCGCGCGGATGTGGTGGAGCCGGGCGCGGAGCGGCAGCGGCGCGTCATGGTCCGGGAGGTCGGGGTGGAACGCGTCGCGCTCGGGGGAGTCGCCGGGGTGTGAAGGTGTGGCCATGGCAGTCCTGCTCGTCGTGGGCGGGCCGTCGGCGGTGGCCCGGCGTGGAATGCGGGGGGCGCGCGCCGGTGTTGGTGCCGATGACGACGGAGATCGAGGTGCTCGCGGCTCGCTCGGTGCCGTGCTGCGAACGCTCAAGATCTTCGGCCGACCGTAGAGAGCCGGTCGAATGGATGTCAAGATGTGTCCATTGTCGCCGCCCCGGCCTTCGCACCCTTGGTACGGCCCTCGCGGGCCCGCCGGAGCCGGGGTTCGGGCGTGGGGCGCGGCGCGAGCCGGACGTGACGGAAGATTCGGGAAGACGGTGCACATGCAAATCTCGGCGAAGGCGGACTACGCGGTGCGGGCGCTCGTCGAACTCGCCGCGGACAGCGCGCGACCCCTCACCTGCGAGGGGATCGCCTCGGCGCAGGGGATCCCGTTCCGGTTCCTCAAGTCCGTGTTCCGTGACCTGCGTTCGGCCGGCCTCGTGCGCAGCCAGCGCGGCTGTGAGGGGGGCTACTGGCTCGGCCGTGAGGCGGACGCGATATCGGTGGCCGAGGTGATGACCGTGGTGGACGGCGAGTTCTTCACGGTGCGCGGCGAACGCCCGGACAGCCTCGGCCGTTCGGGCGCCGGCCGCAGCGTGAGCGATCTGTGGAGCGACGCCGAGTCGGCCGCGTACGCGCTCTTCGGGCGTACCACCGTAGGGGACCTGGCGCGGGGCGGCGCCCAGGCGCGGGGCGCGACCACCGCCGTGCCGGCGTGAACGGGCCGTCGCCGCGCACGCGGCCGGAGGCGAAGGCGTCCGGCGCGCCACCCGTCGTCACGGTCACCGAGTACACCGACCCCGCCTGCCCGTGGGCCTGGGGTTCGGAGCCCGCCTTCCGGCTGCTGCGCCAGGGTCTTGCGCCCCGCCTGGAGTGGCGTCGCGTCTACGGGATCCTGTTCGACGAGGACGACGACCCCGCACCCGACCCGGACGCCGAAGCCCGCTGGTACGAGGGGTTCGTCAAGGGTGTGGCCGCGCACACGCGGGCGCCGTACGCCGCCCGGCTGCACTGGCTGACGCGGACGAGCTGGCCGGCCTCGGTCGCCGCGAAGGCGGCGCGGGATCAGGGTGACGCGGTGGCCGAGCGGGTGCTGCGCAGACTGCGGGAGACGACGTTCGTGCTCGGCAGGCCCGCGGACACGGCCGAGGGTGTCGCGGCGGCGGTGAGCGGAGTGCCGGGCCTCGACCTCGACCGCCTGCTGAGCGAGCCCACCGCGACACGTGCTCGCGCCGCGGTCCGGGAGGACCGGGCCGAGACCCGTCGGCCGTTGCGCGAGGTGTGCGGCCTCGAAGGCGAAGGGCCGCACCCGGGCGGGGCGAAGGAGGTGGGGGAGGGGCTGCGGTACGCGCTGCCGACGCTGCTCTTCGACGGCCCCGGCGGTCGCGTCTGCGTCCCGGGATGGCGTCCCCTGGACGAGTATCTGGACGCCGTGACCACCGCCGCGGGTGAGCCACTGGCTCCTCCCGCCCGGCTGACCGCACGCGAGGCGCTGGACCTCTGGCGCAGCCTCACGCGGCCCGAAGTGGAACTCCTGACCCACGAGCGCACCCCACCGCCGTACGCGGTCGAACTGGCCACGGCGAACGGCCCGGTGTGGCTCCACCCCGACGAGGCCGACACCCACCCGGCGCTACGTCCTCACGCCCTGCCGTAAGGCGAGACCCTCGTCGGACCGCTGCACGGGCCGTCCCCTCCGTGGCAGGCCCAATTGCCTGATGAGCCCTGGCGGTTCGGGCAAAGACGCAGGTCGCCGGGGTCTCGGCCAATGAGACACCTTTTGGTGTCCATTGACAGGGCCGTGCCGTGGGCGTGAGGATGCGGACATGCATTCATTGCACCCCGGCGTGGTCTGCCGCTACGTGGACTATCGGCGCACCTCCAGCGCACTCTGTCACTGACCCGGCCGTCGCCCGCGGTCTCTTTTGGCGCCGCACCTGCCACGGCAGGTTCCTGAGCGCCGTCATCTCACGACGCCATCGCCGGATCCGGAACGGTCACTCAACTCGCTCTCTTGAGAGGCGTGTTGGGGCGACTCGCCCTGAGCGCTCGCTCCCGCGTGCTCGCTGCTCTCCCGCTTCGGGTGTCCCGTTCCGCGTCCTGATGTGACCCCTTGATCCGGCGTACCGCCGCACGAGGCACTCCGCCCTGCCCTGTTCCGCCCTCCCCTCTCCTCCCGTCATGCCCGCTTCCCGCGCCCCTGCGCGGTCCGGCACGGCCGAGAAAGGTGCGCACCCATGCCGCAGCCGCCCTCCCTCACCCCTCACACGCCACCCGCCGGCGCGGGAATCGACCGGGCACGACCCGCGCTCGGCCGCAGGTCCTTCCTCGGGCTCACCCTCGGCGCCGGCGCCTCGCTGGCCCTCACCGCCTGCGGAGGTGAGTCCACCTCGGCCGCCGGAACCGCGCAGGGAACACTCAAGTGGGGCTGGGACCTGCCCACTTCATGGGACCCGGTCACGTCGTCCGCGGGCTGGGACGTCCACTCCCTCTCCCTCGTCTACGCGGGCCTCACCAAGCTCGACGAGAAGGGCACCGCCGTACCGGCCCTGGCGAAATCATGGAAGTACAACAAGGAAGGCACCGTCGTCACCTTCACCCTGCGCGAGGGCCTCAAGTTCAGTGACGGTTCTGTGCTCGATGCCACCGCCGTGAAGAAGAGCATCGAGCGGGGCCGCGACTACGAGAAATCGCTGATCGCCGCGCAGCTCACCGGCGTGAAGAAGGTGACAGCAGTCGACACGCACACGGTCGAACTGAGCCTGGCCGCCCCCGACTTCCAGCTGCCGGCCCTCCTGGCGGGGAAGACCGGCATGGTTGTGAACCCGAAGGTCTTCGACACGGACGCCGCGAGCCTCGCGACGAAGCCCTCGGGCGCGGGCCCCTACACGCTCGTCTCCTATGTGCAGAACGCCAAGGCGGTGCTACGCCGGAACGCCGGCTACTGGGACGCGGGCCGGATCAGGACACCCAACTTCGAGCTGTATCCGCTGCCCGAGCCCTCGACGGTCGTCGCCTCGCTCACGTCGGGGCAGTACAACGTCGCGCAGATACCGGGCAGTCAGGTGAAGGCCGCCAAGGCCGCGGGCCTCGAGGTGCAGGTCATCCCGTCCATGGTGGTGGCCGTGCTCGACGTCCACATCGGCAGGAAGCCGTTCGACGACCCGGATGTCGCCCTCGCGCTGAAGTACGCGATCGACCGCGAGGAACTCCTGAAGACGGCGTCGTTCGGCTACGGCGAAGTGACCCGGCAGCCCTTCCCGCGTGGATACGCGGGACATGACGACGCCCTCGACAAGCTGTTCCCGTACGACCCCGCCAAGGCGAGGGAACTCCTCGCCAAGGCCGGCCACGCCGACGGGCTCGAGATCAAGCTCGCCGCGCAGAAGGCCGAGGGTGTGCCCGAGCTGATCCAGGCCCAGCTGAAGAAGGTCGGCATCACCGCCACCATCGAGACCGTCCCCGCCGACCAGGCCACCCAGATCGTCTACATCCAGCGGCAGAAGGCCCTGTACGTCGACCAGTTCGCCGGGCGCGACGCCGCGACGCAGGCCTTCCAGGTGCTGTTCGGCAAGGAGGGTCTGATGAACCCCGGCCGCACCGTGTCGCCCGAACTGGAGAAGGCGCTCGACACCGTGCGCCGCACACCCCTCGACTCACCGGACTACCCCGAGGCCCTGCAGAAGGCCACCGGCATCGCCGTACGCACCATGCCGAACGTCTTCCTCTACACCGTCCCGCGCATCCTCGCCCGCAACCGCAAGGTGTCCGCCATCCCCTCCTACCCCGTCGTCCAGCGGTTCGAGGGGGTCACCGTCTCATGACCGCCCCGACTCCGACGGCCGCCGGGACGACACCCCGGACGCACCCCCTGCGGGCCCGGCTGGCCGCCGCGCCCCGGTCGGTGGGCCGCGTCGCGGCGACCACGGTCACCGTGTTCCTGCTCGCGTCGCTCCTGACCTTCGCGCTCGGCGCCCTCTCGGACGCCAACCCCGCGGCGGCGGTGCTGGGCGACCTGGCGACCCCGGCCGACATCGCCCGCATGGAGGCACAGTTCGGTCTCGACCAGCCCCTCGCCACGCAGTACCTGACCTGGCTGGGGCACGCGTTCACCGGCAACCTCGGCGTCTCCTGGTTCACCGGCGTTCCCGTGGCGGACAGCATCACGCAGGCGCTCCCCGTCGACCTGTCCATCGCCGGACTCGCGCTGCTGCTCGCCGTGGTCATCGGCGGCGGGGCGGGCATCGCGGCCGCCCTCGACAACGGCGGAGTGATCGACCGGACCGTCACGCTGGTGTGCTCCGTCCTCGCCACCCTGCCGCCGTTCCTCATCGGCATCGTGCTCATCGTCGTCTTCGCGGTGCAGTTCGGGGCGCTGCCCACCGGCGGCTACGAACCACTGGGCGCCGGAGCCGGCCAGTGGCTGCGCTACGCGATCCTGCCCGCCCTCGCCCTCAGCCTCGACGCCGCGGCCTCCATCGCCCGACAGCTGCGCACCTCACTCGTCGGAGCGCTGCGCGAGAACTATGTGACGGGCGCTCAGATGCGCGGGTTCTCCGCCCGCCGCGTCCTGTTCGGACACGTCCTGCGCAACGCGGCGGGGCCCGCCCTGACCGTCCTCGGCGTCAGCGTGCCCGTCATCCTCGGCGGCGCCGTCGTCACCGAGAAGATCTTCAACCTGCCCGGCATCGCCCAACTCTCACTCCAGGCGGCCGAGAAGCACGACATCCCCGTCATCCAGGGAACACTCCTGGTCACCGTGGCAGTCGTCCTCGTCGCCAACATCGCGGTCAACGCGCTGCTCGCCGCACTCAATCCGGCCGCGGCGCGGCGACAGTCCGGCGGGCGCAGGTCGGCGCCGGACCGAGGGGGCGCGGCATGAAGGTCCTGCGCCGCACGTGGCGTCTCCGCTCGGCCCGCATCGCCGTGGCCGTCCTCCTGCTCGTCGCGTTCCTCGCCGTGGCGGGTGGCGCGGTCGCCCCGCACGACCCGCTGGCCCAACATCCCACCGACATGCTCCAAGGGCCGGGCGCGGGACACCTGCTGGGCACCGACTACCTCGGACGCGACGTGCTGAGCCGGCTCCTCGAAGGCACCGGGCTCTCCCTGGCCGGTGCGCTGGAGTCCGTCGGCGCCGCGATGCTCCTCGGCATCATCCCCGGCCTGGCATCCGTATGGCTGGGCCGCACGGTCGAATGGACCGCGCAGCGCGCCGCCGACACCCTCATGATCATGCCGTTCACGGTGTTCGCGATCGCCGTGGTCGGCGCGCTCGGCAACGGCATGCACCAGGCGATGCTCGCGCTCGGTGTCCTGTTCGCCCCGCTGTACTTCCGGGTGACGCGCGCCGCCGCGCTCGGCCTCAAGCAGGCCCAGTTCGTGGAGGCGGCCGAGCTGATGGGCGCCTCGCGCCGCTGGATCCTCCGTACCCACGTCTGGGGCAAGGTCCTGCCGACGATCGCGGTCACCACCGCCCAGACCGTGGGACAGGCCCTGCTGGTCGTCTCCTCGCTGACCTTCCTCGGGCTGGGCGTCCAGCCGCCCGCGCCCACCTGGGGCGGCATGCTCGCCTCCGACCTGGGCTATCTCGCCCAGCAGCCGTGGGCCCCGCTGATCCCCGGCGCCGCCATCATGATCACCGTGGGGGCGCTCAACATCCTCGCCGACGCGATCCGGGACGGCGACGCCTCCCGTCTCCCGACCGACGCGGCTCAGCCGGCCCCCGGCCCCGTACCCGTACGTGACGACGGCCGGACCGCCGAAGCCGAGCACCGTGACCAGAAGGAGGCGCAGGACCATGTCGCGACCGTCTGAGAAGTCACCCGCCGATCTCGTCCTCGGCGTCGAAGGCCTCGACGTGAGCGTCGGTACGGGCATCCGCGCCGTACGCGACGTGTCCCTGGGAGTGCGCCGCGGCGAGGCTGTCGGCCTGGTGGGGGAGTCCGGCAGTGGCAAGACCCTGACCTGCCGCTCCGTCCTCGGTGTACTGCCGCAGGGCTGCCGCGTCACCGGCGGCAGGATCACACTCGCAGCCGCCCACGGCGGCAACGACCACGACTACGAGCAGATAGAGCTGACCGCTCTGGCGCGCAAGCAGTGGGACGCGGTACGCGGCCGCCGCGTCGCCGCCGTGTTCCAGGACCCCGCCTCGTACCTCAACCCCTCGCTGACCGTCGGACGCCAGCTCGCCGAGCAACTGCGCGTCGGGCAGGGGCTGTCGCGCACACAGGCACGAACCCGGGCCCTCGAACTGTTCGCGGCCGTGGGCCTGCACCGCCCCGCCGACCTGTACAACCAGTACCCGCACGAGCTGTCCGGCGGCATGCTCCAGCGCGTCCTCATCGCCATCGCCGTCTCCTGCGCGCCGGAACTGCTCATCGCGGACGAGGCCACCACCGCCCTGGACGTCGTCATCCAGGCCGAGATCCTCGAGCTCCTGCGCACCCTGCGCGAGGAGCGGGGACTGGCCCTGCTCCTGGTCACCCACGACCTCGCCGTGGTCGCCGAGACCTGTGACCGTGTCGTCGTCATGTACGCGGGCGAGATCGTCGAGGACGGTCCCACCGCCGACGTGCTCGCCGCCCCCGCCCACCCGTACACCGAGGCACTCCTGAAGGTGGCGTCGCTCGGCGACTGGGGGCGCCGCGACCTGGAGGTCATCCCCGGCCGTCCGCCCGAGACCGGCGCCGAGACGGCCGGCTGCCGCTTCGCGGACCGCTGCGCCTACGCGGACGCCGCCTGCGGCGCGGGACCCGTCGCCCTGCGCACCCGCGAGGACGGCCGCCGCTCCCGCTGCCTGCGCCCGCTCGCGGCGGCCGACCCCGTCACGGCAGCCGCCGAAACGACCGTAGGAGTCCCCGCATGAGTACCGCAGTGGAGAGGGGCCGACAGGCCGACACCGAAGCGGAGTCGGCGGCCGTCCTGGAGATCGAGGGCGTCAGCGTGTCCTACGGCCACCGAGGCGGAACACGCGGCGCCGCCCGCCGTACGCGCGTCCTCGCGGACGTCGACCTGACCGTGCGGCCCGGCGAGATCGTCGGCATCATCGGCGAGACCGGATCGGGCAAGACGACCCTGGCCCGCGCCACCGTGGGGCTCGTGGAGCCCGACCGCGGACGCATCCGGTTCGAGGGGCGCGACCTCACCGGCCTGCGCGGCCGCGAGCTGCGCGCCTTCCGCGGGCAGGGGCGCGTCCAGTACATGTTCCAGGACCCACTGCGTTCGCAGGACCCGGACCTGACGGTGCGGCAGATCGTGGCCGAACCGCTTGCCGCCGTCGGCGCGCTCGACCGCCGGGAGAGGGCGGTCAGGGCCGACGAGGCGCTGTCCCTGGTGGGCCTGGACGCCGAGGCCGTCGGCGGCCGCACGCCGGGGCAGATCTCCGGCGGGCAGCGCCAGCGCGTCTCCCTCGCCCGCGCCGTCGTCACACGGCCCCGGCTGCTCCTGAGCGACGAGCCCGTCAGCGCCCTCGACGCCTCCAACCGCAACCTCGTCCTGAACCTCCTCGACCGGCTCCGCCGCGAACTCGGCCTCGCCGTCGTCGTCATCTCGCACGACCTGAGCTCGCTCGCAGGGATCGCCGACCGGGTCGCCGTCCTCTACCGGGGGCGGCTCGTCGAGCAGGGGCCGATCGGCCGGGTACTGGAGCACCCGAGCCACCCGTACACCGCACTGCTCACCGCGTCCGCGCCCAGCGTGCGCCGGGAACACCGGCTCCTGCCCGCACAACTCCGAGCCCCGGCCGGACGGGCGCCCCTGCCCGACGACGAAGGCTGCGTCTTCGCCCCGCGTTGCCGCTTCGCCACCGCCGAGTGCCGCGTCGAGCCGGCCCGCGCCGACGTGACCGGCACCCGTGTCGCGGCCCACACCGTCGCCTGCCACCACGCCGACTCCTGGCGCGACGACCTCAACTGACCTTCGCCGCCCACCCCTTGCCCCCGGAGCACACCACCATGCCCATCGAGTTCATCGGCATCGCCGCCACCCAGGAGACCAGTGAGAGCGGCGCCGGGACACCCCCGGCGGCCCGCGACGGCATCTCCGCCCAGACCGAGGCCGGACACGCGAGCGGCCCCGTCGTCCAGCCCGCGTACCTGCGCGAACTCGCCCGCGCCCACGAGGAGTCGGGTTTCGACCGTGTGCTCGTCGCCCACTCGTCGGCGAGCCCCGACGGGTTCACCGTCGCCGACCAGATCCTCACCCACACCGACCGCCTCGGCGTGCTGCTCGCGCACCGCCCCGGCTTCGTCGCCCCTACGCTCGCGGCCCGAAAGTACGCCACACTCGACGCCTTCCACCCCGGACGCGTCGCCCTCCACGTCATCACCGGAGGAGACGACGCCGACCAGGCCCGGGACGGTGACTTCAGTGACAAGCCGACCCGCTACCGCCGTACCGACGACTACTTGAACGTGGTCCGCAAGGAGTGGGCCGCCACCGACCCCTTCGACCACGAAGGCGAGTTCTACCGGGTCAAGGGCGGCTACTCCGCCGTACGGCCCGCCACGCCGGTGCCCGTCTACTTCGGCGGTGCCTCCGCCGACGCCGTACGGGTCGGCGCGAAGCACGCCGACGTGTACGCCTTCTGGGGCGAACCCCTCGCCGGCATCGCCGAGCGCATCCGCGAGGTGCGGGCCGCCGCCGCGCCGCACGGCCGCAGCCCCCGGTTCAGCGTCAGCCTGCGCCCCATCCCGGCGGCCACCGAGACCGAGGCATGGGAACGGGCCGGGGAGATTCTGCGACTGACGAAGGAGCGGGCGGGCGAGGCCCGCAAGGCGTTCTCCCTCGACCACAGCGAACAGCGCGGCTCCCAGCGGCTCCTGGAGTACGCGGCCCAGGGCGACGTGCACGACAAGCGACTGTGGACCGCCATCGCGAAGACCACCGGTGCGGCCGGCAACTCGACGGCGCTGGTGGGAAGTTACGAACAGGTCGCCGACTCGCTCCTCGACTACGTGGCGCTCGGCGTCAGCACCCTGCTGATCCGAGGCTTCGCGCCCCTTGCCGATGCCCGCGACTACGGCACCCTCATCGGCCTGGTCCGCGCGGCGAGCGCGCGCACCACGAGCCCCGCCGCCCTGGAGGACCCCGTGGTGCCCGCATGACCCCCGCCCCCGGCGGCCCCCTGCCGCCGGCCCCGGCGCTCGCGCTTCCGCCTCCCGACCTCGACCGCCTGCCGGGCATCACCCGCCAACTCGCCGCCCGAGCCGCCGAACACGACCGTGACGCGACCTTCCCCACCGACGGGTTCGCGCTTGTCCACGACGCCGGGCTCCTCACCGCGACCGTCGCGGCGCGGCACGGCGGATCCGGCGCGGGTCTGGCCGATACCGTCCGTATTCTGTGCGCCCTCGGTGCGGGAGACCCGGCCGTCGCCCTGGTCACGGCCATGACGCTGTTCGTGCATGCGGCGGAGGGCCGTGCGCCCGGGTGGCCGCCGGCCGCGTACCGCGAACTCCTCGCCGAGTCGGCGGCGGGCCCCGCCCTCGTCAACGCGCTGCGGGTGGAACCCGAACTCGGCAGCCCCGTGCGCGGCGGGCTGCCCGCCACCACCGCGCGCCGCGCCGGGGACCACTGGCTTCTCACCGGCCACAAGATCTACTCGACGGGAGCCGTCGGCCTCAGCCGCATGCTGGTCTTCGCGCGGACCGACGAGGACCCCGTACGTGTCGGCACGTTCGTCGTTCGCGCGGGCAGCCCCGGGGTCACCGTAGAGCCGACCTGGGACCACGTGGGTCTGCGCGCGAGCCGCAGCGACGACGTCCTGTTCGACGACGTGCGGGTCCCCGTCGCCGACGTCATCGGCCTCGCCACCCCGGGAGCCGTGCCCGGCGCCCGCCCCGACGCCGTCACCGGCGCCTGGAACGCGCTGGGCCTCACCGCGCTCTACCTCGGCGTCGCGTCCGCGGCCCGCGACTGGCTCATCGGGTTCCTGCACGAGCGCGTACCCACCGCCCTGGGCGCTCCGCTCGCCGGCCTGCCCCGCTTCCAGACGGCGGTCGGCGAGATCGAGACCGCTCTCACCGGCGCCGGCACTCTTGTCGACGCACTCGCCGCCCGGGTCGACGCGGGCGACGAACAGGCCGCGGTCCAGGCCGGGATGGCCAAGGTGACCGGGACCCGCGCCGCCGTCACCGCCGTCGAACAGGCCCTGGCCCTCACCGGCAACCACGGGCTCACCCGCGCCAACCCGCTGCAACGCCACTACCGGGACGTGTTGTGCAGCCGCGTCCACACACCCCAGGACGACTCCGTCCTCCTCGCGGCGGGCCACGCCGCTCTCGACCGCGGCGCAGCCCCTGCCCCCGCCCGCACCTCCGCACCGAAAGGCCCCTACCTGTGACCAGCCCCTCCGTCGAGTTCATCGGCATGATCGGTACCCAGGACGCCTCCGAGACCCGGCCCGCAGCAGGACCGCTCGTCGACGCCGCCTACACCACCCGCTTCGCCCGCGCCCATGAGGACGCGGGATTCGACCGGATCCTCATCGGCTACAGCTCGTCACGGCCGGACGGCCTCCAGGTCGCCGCGCACGTGGCCGCCCGCACCGAACGCCTGGGACTGCTCATCGCGCACCGGCCGGGCTTCATCGCCCCCACGCTGGCGGCGCGGAGCTTCGCCACCCTCGACCAGTTCACCGAGGGGCGCGTCGCCGTGCACACCATCACGGGTGGCAACGACGCCGAGCAGCGCCGCGACGGCGACTACCTGGACAAGGAGGAACGCTACGACCGGACCGACGAGTACCTCGGCATCCTGCGCCGAGCCTGGTCTTCCACCGACGCCTTCAGCCATGAAGGCCGCCACTACCGCTTCGACGACTACGCCACCGGCGTCCTGCCCTTCCGCGACACTGGCATCCCGCTGTACTTCGGCGGCTCCTCGGACGCCGCCTACCGGGTGGGCGCCAAGCACGCCGACACCTTCGCGCTCTGGGGCGAGCCGCTGGCCGAGACCGCCGAGCAGATCGCCTCCGTCCGGGCCGCCGCAGAGGCCGCCGGACGCAGCGAACCGCCCGGCATCAGCGTCTCGTTCCGTCCGATCCTCGCCCAGACCGAAGAACTCGCCTGGGAACGGGCCCACCGCATCCTCGACACCATCAAGTCCGGTTCGGGCCGCCCCTTCTTCGACCAGGCCCGCCACCACACCGGCACCACCCCGCAGAACGCCGGCTCCCGACGCCTCCTCGCGGCCGCCGCCAAGGCCGACCTCCACGACCGTGCCCTGTGGACCCCCACCGCCGTGGCGACCGGCGCGGGCGGCAACACCACCGCACTCGTGGGCACTCCGGAGACCGTCGCCCAAGCGCTGCTCGACTACGTCGACATAGGAGTCACCACCCTGCTCATCCGCGGCTTCGACCCGCTCGACGACGCCGTCGACTACGGCCGCCACCTGCTCCCGCTCGTCCGCCAGGAGCTCGCCCACCGCGCCTCGGCGCCCCTCGCCCCCACAGGAAGCACCCGATGACCGACCTGGACACCACCCCCGCCCCCACATCCACCGCGCACACCTGGCGGCCGCCCACCGGCATCGCGCCGCGCGGCACACTCGTCGTCCTGCCGGGCCGGGGTGAACACGGCCCGGTCTACGAGAGGTTCGGCCGGCGCATCGCCACCGACGGCTATGTGGTCCACGCCCTCGACACGGTTCCGTCCACATCCGCCGACGCTGTCCAGGCGTCGGTCGCGGCGGCACTCGGCCCCGACCCGGCGACCCCGGTCGTTCTCGTCGGCAGCGACACGGGCGCCCTCCAGGCCCTGAACGCCGCGGCCGAAGCCGATCCGGCAGCTCCGCTCCAGGGCCTGATCGTTGCCGGCGTCGCGTCCACGGACGGCGCGGCCGCGGCGGATCCGGGCGACTGGCAGGCGGAACTCGAAGCGCGTACGGCCTGCCCGACACACCGTCAGAAGCTCACGGACGACGCGGGGTTCTCGCGTGGCCGACTGTCCGAACCCATACCGGACGCCCTTCGCACCGTCGCACGCCCCGGCCTCCCCACCCTCGTCCTCCACGGTGCGGCGGACCCCGTCACACCGCTCGCCCTGGCCCGCGCCCTGACCGCCGAACTGGACCGCGCCACGCTCGGTGTCCTGCACGAGGGCCGTCACGACGTCCTCAACGACGCGTCGCACCGCACCACCGCCGCCACCGTCGTGGTGTGGCTGGAGCGCCTGCGCGCGGACGCGGACCTGGCGCCCGTCCTCACCCTCGAATGACCCGGCCGCCCACGACGAAGGGGAAAACACGATGACTCTGTCCACCGAACCGCGCACGCTCCGGGCGGACGACACCGCCACCGACGAGATCCTGCGCCGAACCCTGCGGCGCCACGCGGCCGGCGTCACGGTCATCACCGTGCCGGGCCCGGCCGGCTTCACCGCGACGTCCTTCACGTCCGTGTCCCTGCGCCCCGCCCTGGTCTCCTTCTGCCTCGGGGCGACGGCGTCCACCGCCGAGGCGGTCCGGCGCGCGGACCGCTTCGCCGTCCACCTCCTGGGCACGCACAACGCCGCCCTGGCGGCGCAGTTCGCGCGCAGTGGCGCGGACCGGTTCGAGGGAGTCGACCACGCGCCCGACCCGGGCGGCCTCCCCATCCTGCGAGCGGCCCCGGCCTGGCTCACCGCCCGCGTGGTCACCCGCCAGCACGTCGGCGACCACCTCCTCGTGATCGGCGAGGTCGACGCGGGAGCGGTCCACGAGGAAGCACCGGCCCTCGTCCACCACGACGGAGCGTTCGCGGCTGCCTCGCGCCTGACCGGGGTGCTGACGGCCTGAGGCGGCGCTCACGGGGTGCTTGACGCGGGCGACGTGTGCGCCTGTCCGGGCGGGACGACCGCCGACGGTCGTCCGGCATCCGGGCGGCCGAGCTCGGTCACTGCACCCCGTGCGGCCGGAACTGGATGCTGATCCGTCCGCCGGCGGCCCGCGTCGTCTTCGGGATGGCGTGCTCCCACGTCCGCTGGCAGGAGCCGCCCATCACGATCAGGTCGCCGTGGCCCAGCGGCCGGCGGACCACGTCGCCGCCGTCGCGGGGGCGCAGCAGCAGGTCGCGCGGCGCACCCACGGACAGGATGGCGACCATGGTGTCCTCACGGGCGCCGCGGCCGATGCGGTCGCCGTGCCAGGCGACGCTGTCGCGGCCGTCGCGGTAGTGGCACAGCCCGGCCGTCGTGAACGGTTCCCTGAGCTCGGCCGCGTAGTGCGCCGACAGTGCCTGTCGGGCCTCGTCGAGGACGGGGTGCGGGAGCGGCTCGCCCGCGCCGTAGAAGGCGAGCAGGCGCGGCACGTCCACGACCCGCTCGTACATCTGCCGCCGCTCGGCCTTCCACGGCACGTCCGTGGCCAGCTGCTCGAACAGGGCGTCGGCGCCGCTGAGCCAGCCCGGCAGCAGGTCGATCCAGGCGCCGTCGCCGAGCACGGTCCTGCGGACCCCGTCCAGCGGGCGCAGTCGCACGTCGTCGCTCTGGTCGAACAGGGACCCCTGGAGTTGGTGCGTTGCCATGAGGACAGCGTACTCCTGGATTCGAACGTGTGCGCTAATTGGCTGGACGCGGATACCCCGTGCCCTGCGAAACTGGGCGTGTGGACGAGATGAGGCGGTTCCGTCGGGCGGCCGGAGTGTGGGCGGCGCACGGAGGTGACGACGGGCCGGTCGCAGAGGCGGCCCGCGAGCTGGCCGTCGAGGCCGGTGTGCGCAAGGTCGTCCTGGTCGAGGGGGAGAGCGACCTGGTCGCCGTCGAGGCGCTGGCCCGGCGGCGTGGACGCAGCCTCGACGAGGAGGGCGTCGCGGTGCTGCCGCTCGGCGGCGCGATGAGCATCGGGAGATTCCTCGCCGTGTGCGGCCCGGACGGGCTCGACGTCACCGTCGCCGGGCTGTGCGACGCGGGGGAGGAGCACTACTTCCGCAGCGTTCTGGAGCGGACCGGCCCGCGCCCCCACCTCACCCACGCGGACATGGAGCAGCTCGGCTTCTACGTGTGTGTCGCGGACCTGGAGGACGAGCTGATCCGCGGCCTCGGTGCGGACACCGTGCAGGAAGTCCTGGACATCGAGGGCGACTTGAGGTCCTTCCGCACCTTCCAGAAGCAGCCGGCGCAGCGGGACCGGGGTGTGGAGCGGCAGTTGCGCCGGTTCATGGGGACGCACAGCGGCCGCAAGGCGCAGTACGCGCGCTCACTCGTGGAGCGGCTCGACCTCGACCGGGTGCCACGCCCTCTGGACCGGCTCCTCGCGCATGTCTGACTCCGGCACGCAACACATCCGACTCCGGCGGGCACCGCCGACTGCGGTACGCATGTCAGGCCCCCGGCTCGCGCAACTGACTCCGTCGCCGCGAACGGCGGTCAAACAGGCAGCAGCCGCGCGATGAGCGCGCTCAGCTGCTGGGCGTTGCGGCACTCGTGCATCTCGACGATCTCCGCGTACGTGTCGGCCGCCGAGTCGCCGGTGTCCCACAGCGAGCGCCGTTCGGGGTTGAGCCAGTACACCTTGCGGGCGCGCCCGGCGACGTCCCGCAGCGCCCCCGTGTTGGGGTCGCTCATGTTCGTACGGGCGTCGCCCAGGATGAACACGGTGCTGCGCGGGCCGACCGCGTCCGCGTACCGCTCGGCGAACTCGCCCAGCGACGTGCCGTAGTCGCTGCTTCCGTGCCAGCCCGTCACGGCCGCCGCCGAGAGGATGCGCGCGCTGAGCCCCTCGGGCCCGGCCGCGTCGCGGCCGATGAGATCGGACACCTCGTCGACTCGGTTGACGAAGGCGAACACCCGCACCTTGCTGAACTGGTCGTGCAGCGCCTGCACCAGCAGCATCGTGAAGTTGGCGAACCCCGCGACCGAGCCGGACACGTCGCACAGGAGGACCAGTTCGGGACGGGCGGGGCGGCGGCGACGCAGCACGGGACGCATCGGGACGCCGCCCGTCGACAGGGACCCACGGAGCGTGCGGCGCAGGTCGATCCGCCCGCGCGCGGCCCGGCGCCGGCGGGCGGCGAGGCGGGTGGCCAGCTTGCGGGCCAAGGGCTGAACCGCCCGGCGCAGCTCGTCCAGCTGGGCGCGCCCAGCGATGAGGAAGTCGACACGGTCGGCGGTCGGTGCGATCGCGCGGCGGGCGATCTCGTCGGTGCCGCGACGCTCGGCGACCCGGCGCCGCGCCTCGCTGCCCACGCGCCCGCGGAAAGCCTGGATGCGGCGACGGATCTCGTCCGCCTGGAGCCGGTCGGTGAACTCGTCCTCGCCGGCCGCCCCGGACCGGATCCCGGCGAGGATCCGGGCGAGCAGGGTCTCCGGGCGCAGCCGCGCCAGCGTCTGGTGCGAGGACCAGCCGTCCGAGCGGCTGGACGGACCCGATCCTCCGGACCCGCCCGAGCCGCCCGCCCCGTTCGCCGTGCCGTAGCCGCCGAGGCCGTCCACCGCCTCGGCCGCCAACTGGTCGAGCAGTTCCTGGTCGTTGGCGGCGAGCGCGGAGGCGAGCCGCTCACGCAGGTCGGCCGTGTCGGAGTCCCGCCACGTACGCCCGGCTCCCGGCTCGTGCCGTGTGTCTTGCGGGGCGCCGACGCTCCGGGGAAAGTACAGATCGAAGACGGGGTCGAAGACGGCCCGCTGTCCCTCGCTGTGCAGCAACGCTGCCGCCAGTCCCTCCCGCAGGTGCTCACGGTCGGTCAGGCCGAGCGCCTCGACGGCGAGCCCGGCGTCGACGGTCTCGCCGGTGCCGATCCGGACGCCGTGCGAGCGCAGTGCCTGCACGAGCGCGGTGAGCCGCTCGGGGACGCCGGCCGCCGTCGCGCTCACACGGCGTCCAGGTCCAGCTTGGCCGCCGCCTTCAGCACATCCTCCTGATGCTTGAGGACGACGCCGAGCGTGTCGCGTACGACCTCCTCGTCGAGGGTTCTGGCACCGAGGGCGAGGAGCGTGCGGGCCCAGTCGATGGTCTCCGCGACCGACGGCACCTTCCGCAGGTCCATCGCACGCAGCGCGCCGACCACCCGCACCACGGCCTGCGCCAGCACCTCGTCGAGACCCGGCACCTTGAGACGTACGATCCGGCGCTCCAACTCCTCCTCGGGGAAGCCGATATGGAGGAACAGGCAGCGGCGGCGCAGCGCCTCGGACAGCTCGCGGCTCGCGTTGGAGGTGAGGACGGTGAAGGGGCGGCGCGTCGCGCTGATCGTGCCGAGTTCGGGCACCGTGACCTGGAAGTCGCTGAGCACCTCCAGGAGCAGGCCCTCCACCTCGACGTCGGCCTTGTCGGTCTCGTCGATGAGCAGCACCTTCGGGTCACTGCCGCGGATCGCCGTCAGCAGCGGGCGCGGCAGCAGGAACTCCTCGCTGAAGATGTCCGTACGGGTCTCGTCCCACGACTCGTCGCGGCCCGCCGTGATGCGCAGGAGTTGCTTGGCGTGGTTCCACTCGTACAGGGCGCGCGACTCGTCCACGCCCTCGTAGCACTGGAGCCGGACGAGAGTGGCGCCCGCGACCTCGGCGACCGCCTTGGCCAGTTCGGTCTTGCCGACGCCCGCGGGGCCCTCGACGAGGAGCGGCTTGCCGAGGCGGTCGGCGAGGAAGACCGTGGTGGCCACCGCGGGGGACGCCAGGTAGCCCGTCGCGGCGAGCCGCGCGGACACATCGTCGACGGACGTGAAGTACCCGGACGTCATGGGTGAGCCCCCTCCTCGTGCGGCGCCGCGCGCCGGCTGGTCTCCGGCCACTGGATCAGTTCCGCGAGGGCCTCCACAACAGGGAGGCGTTGTTTGCGTCGTAGGTCACGTGCCACAGCCGTACGGAACGCCCGAACCGACCTCTCCTCGCGGGCCCGAACTGCTGGGTCTCAATCCGAGACCCTCGTATGCTGACGGCATGAGGCGGACCTCCTTTGCCAACTGGCCCTGCTCCATCGCCCGCACCATGGACCTGCTCGGCGACTGGTGGACGCCGCTCGTCCTGCGTGAGGCGTTCTACGGGATCAAGCGGTTCGACGTGTTCCAGGAGGAGCTCGGCATCGCGCGCAACACCCTGGCCGACCGCCTCCGGCGCCTCGTCGACGAGGGGCTCATGGAGAAGCGCGCCTATCAGCACGAGCCCGTCCGCTACGACTACGTCCTCACGGACATGGGACGCGACTTCTTCGGCGTGCTCGCTGCGATGAACCGCTGGGGCGACCGCTGGCTGGCGGAGGAGGCCGGTCCGCCCGTCGTGTTCCACCACGACCGGTGCGGCCAGGAGGGCCACGCCGAGGTCGTGTGCAGCGAGTGCAAGGAGCCGATGACGGCCGAGAACACGAGGCCCCGGATCGGCCCCGGCTATCCGCCCCGGCTGGCCGAACGCCCTGACATCAAGGCGCGTTTCGCCGACTGACTACCAGTCGTCCCGCCCTGTCCTTCCCCCTTGACGAGTGAGTCTATCTACGCAACTCTCATGCTCAGGGTCGCTTTTTTACGGACCCGCACAGTGAACTTCCCGCATACGGAGAGGCAACCGGCAATGGAGTGGACGGGCGCGCGCTACGCCGACAAACCGACGGTCGAGGTCCGCAGAAGGGTCCTGGCGTCGCCGGAGCGGGTGTGGGAGTTGGTCTCCGACATCAACCTGATGCCCACGCTCAGCGCCGAACTCCAGTCGGTCGCCTGGCTGGACGGGGCGGCGGGACCGACGCTCGGCGCGCGATTCGCCGGACACAGCAAGCACGATTCGCTGGGGGAGTGGCAGACCACCTCGTACGTCGTCCGGTTCGAGGCGCCCCGCGTGTTCGCCTGGGCGGTCGAGGACCCCGAACATCCCAGCGCCCTATGGAAGTTCACCCTGACACCGCTCGACGACGGCGGCACCGAGCTTGCCCAGTGGATGCGGCTCGGCCCCGGCCGCTCCGGGCTCTCGTACGCGATCGACCGGATGCCGGAGAAGGAGCAGAAGATCGTGTTCGTGCGGCTGCGGGAGTTCGAGCGGAGCATCACCGCCACGCTCGACGCGATCAAGGACCTGGCCGAGGGCGGCCCGGCTCCGGAAGGGCGGGGCGAGTGATGCGTACGTCCACGACGATCGAGGCCTCGGGCGGCAGTTGGCGCGAGACGGTCGACTTCGTGACCGAGGCCGAACGGCTCGGGATGGACATCTGCTGGGTGGCCGAGGCGTGGGGCTCGGAGGCCCCCTCGCCGCTCGGATACCTCGCGGCGCGCACGGAGAGGATGCTGCTCGGCTCCGGGATCATCCAGCTGGCCACCCGCACCCCGGCCGCGATAGCCCGCGCGGCGATCACCCTCTCCAACATCTCCGAAGGCCGCTTCCTGCTCGGACTCGGCCCTTCGGGACCGCAGGTGATCGAAGGACTGCACGGGGTCCCCTTCGCGCGGCCCCTGACCCGTATGCGCGAGACCGTCGAGATCGTCCGGCAGGCGGTGGCGGGAGAGAAACTCGCTTACGAGGGGCGGGAGTTCACCCTCCCGCTTCCCGGCGGCGAGGCGAAGCCGATGCGCCTGTCGATGCGGGCCGAGTACGACCTGCCCGTCTATCTGGCCACGCTCTCGCCCAAAATGCTGCGGCTGACCGGTGAGATCGCGGACGGCTGGCTCGGCACGAGCTTCGTGCCCGAGGGCGCGCAGGGGGCCTACTTCGACCATCTGGAGGCGGGGCTCGCCGCAGCCGGCCGTAAGCGGTCGGACCTGGACATCTGCCAGGGCGCCGAGGTGGCGTTCGCCGACGACGAGGACGCGCTGCGCGCGATGGTCGCGGGCCGCAAGAAGGAACTGGCCTTCAGTCTGGGCGGCATGGGATCCGCGACCACCAACTACTACAACAACGCCTACAGCAGGCAGGGCTGGGCCGACACGGCGGCCGAGGTCCGCGCCCGCTGGCAGGCGGGCGACCGCGACGGCGCCGCGGAACTGGTCACCGACGACATGGTCCTGGCCACCACCCTCATCGGCACCGAGCCCATGGTCCGCGAACGCCTGCGGGTCTGGAGCGCCGCGGGCGTCGACACGGTCCGCCTCTACCCGGCCGGCGACACACTGGAGGCCCGCCTGACCACGCTGGGCAGGGCGCTGGATCTCGTACGGGACGTGGGGCGCGAGGAGCGCTAGTCGGGGCGTGTGCGGGTCCGCTGTTCACGCGTAGTTGCTGAGCTCGATCAGGTTGTCGTCCGGATCCCGCACGTACACGCTGAGGACGGGGCCGGTGGCGCCCGTGCGTTCCACCGGTCCTTCCTCCAACGGGACGCCATGGCTTGCCAGTTCGGCGATGATCCGGTCGACGGGCTCATCGACGATCAGGCACAGGTCAGCGCTGCCGGGAGTGGGGCGGGCCGCCTTGGGCTCGAACTCGCGGCCCGCCTCGTGGAGGTTGATCTTGCTGTGGCCGAAGGCCAGCGCACGGCGGCCGCCCCGGAAGGTGACCGCCTCCATGCCCAGGACCTTCGTGTAGAAGGCCACTGTGGCGTCGAGGTCGTGCACGGTGAGGACGAAGTGGTCGAGTCGGTCGATGCGCATGGCGGAACCCAATCAAGCACCGGGCGGCTTGTCGACGCACGCCCGAACGCTGCCCGTCGCTGCGTGGGCGGCCCACCGTGCCGTCGGCCGGGGAGTTCGGTCAGCCGGAGAGTTCGTTCGCCGCCCTTTCGATCAGGTCCGCGACCGCGGTCGGCTGCGAGGCCAACGAAGCGTGCCCTGCGGCGAGTTCGATGACGGCCCGCGGGTTCATCCGTTCGGCCATGCGGCGTTCGCCGGCCGGATTGATCATGCGGTCGTCCGTCGACACCTGGTACCACGTCGGCTTGACCCGCCAGGCGGGGGCGGTCACGTTGTCCCCGAACGTCGAGGCCAGGGGTGCTTTCTGGGTGACGGCCATGACGAGGGCCTCGTCCGCTGGCAGGTCCTGGCAGAAGCTCTCGTGGAACTTGTCCTGCTTGATCCACAGGTAGCCGTCGGAGTCAGGTGCGAGGTTCTCGATCGCCGCGGGCGGCAGTTCCTGGCTGATCTGCCCAGGGCTCTCGCCTGCGTCGGGCGCGAATGCGGCGACGTAGACGAGGCCTGTCACGTTCGGCAGGTCGCCCGCCTCCGTGATGACGGCGCCGCCGTAGGAGTGCCCCACCAGGAGTACAGGGCCGTCCACCTGCTTGACCATCTTGCGCGTGCGTTCGGCGTCGTCCGCCAGGGAGGTCAGAGGGTTCTCCACCGCGTGAAGAGAGCCGAAACCGCGGTTGTGCAGCTCCACGATGACCTTGGCCCAGTGGGCGGCGCCGCCCCAGAACCCGTGCACCAGAACGACAGTCGCCTTGTCGGCCATGACGACACACCAATTTCGATCGGGGAGAGCGGTCCCTCCCACGCTAAGCCCGAGGTCACGGCCCGGCCACCGCTGACGGTGGCGGGGTCGTGACCTCGGATCCCAGGGCTATCCCAGCACCCTCCCCAGCGCGGCGAGCGCCGACTCCAGTTCCTCGCGGGTGATGGTCAGGGGCGGGGCCAGGCGGATCGTCGAGCCGTGGGTGTCCTTGACCAATACGCCCTCGGCCAGGAGGAGTTCGCTGATCCGGCGGCCTGTGCCGATGGCCGGGTCGATGTCGACGCCCGCCCACAGCCCGCGGGCCCGGAAGCCCGTGACCCCCTTGCCGGTGAGGGCCTCGAGCCCGGCGCGCAGCACCTCGCCCAGATCGGCCGCCCGGCGCTGGAACTCGCCCGTGGCGAGCAGGTCGACGACGGCGGAGCCGACCGCCGCGGACAGCGGGTTCCCGCCGAACGTGGAGCCGTGCTCGCCCGGCCGCAGCACCCCGAGAACGTCCCGTCCCGCGACGACCGCAGACACCGGCACGATGCCGCCGCCGAGCGCCTTGCCGAGGAGCAGCATGTCGGGGCGTACGGCTTCGTGGTCGACGGCGAGCGTGCGGCCCGTGCGGCCCAGGCCCGACTGGATCTCGTCGGCGATGAACAGACAGCCGGCCCGCCGCGTCAGATCGCGTACCCCGGTGAGATAGCCGTCGTCCGGGATGACGACCCCGGCCTCGCCCTGGATGGGTTCGAGCAGGACGGCCGCCGTCGTCTCGTCGACCGCCGCCTCGAGCGCGGCCAGGTCGTTGTAGGGGACCACGCGGAAGCCCGGCGTGAACGGCCCGAACCCGGCGCGGGCCGACTCGTCGGTGGAGAAGCTGACGATCGTGGTCGTCCGGCCGTGGAAGTTGCCGTCCGCCACGACGATCGTCGCCCGGTCCGCGGGGACGCCCTTGACCTCGTACGCCCACTTGCGGGCGACCTTGACGGCGCTCTCCACGGCCTCGGCGCCCGTGTTCATCGGCAGGACCATGTCGAGGCCGGTCAGTTTCGCGAGGCCCTCGGCGAAGCCGGCCAGACGGTCGTTGTGGAAGGCACGCGACGTGAGCGTGAGCTGGTCGAGCTGACGGTGGGCGGCCTCGACCAGGGCCGGGTGGCGGTGGCCGAAGTTGAGGGCCGAGTATCCGGCGAGGAGGTCGAGGTAGCGGCGGCCCTCGACGTCCTCGACCCAGGTGCCCTCGGCGCGGGCGACGACTACGGGCAGGGGGTGGTAGTTGTGCGCGAGTACCGGCGTCTCGGCGCTGATGAGATCCGCCGAGGAACGCGGGGCTTTGACGGGGGCGACGGTCATGAACGGATCTCCTGGGTGCAGCACTTGATGCCTCCGCCGGCCTTGTGGAACTCGGAGAGGTCGACGGGGACGGGGACGTATCCGCGGTGGTCGAGCTGTTCGATGAGCCCGGTGGCCTGCGGGGCGACGAACACGTGGCGGCCGTCGGAGACGGAGTTGAGGCCGAAGGCCATCGCGTCGTCGCGGGTGGCGAGCACGGCACGCGGGAAGAGCCGCGCGAGCACCTCGCGGCTCCCGGCCGAGAACGCCTCCGGGTAGTACGCGATCGTGCCGCCGCCGGGATCGTCGGCATCGTCGGGGTCTTCGAGGGCGAACAGCGCGGTGTCCAGGTGGTAGAAGTACGGGTCGACCAGACGCAGTCCGATGACCGGTACGCCGAAGAACTCCTGCGCCTCGTCGTGCGCGGCACGCGTCGTACGGAATCCGCTGCCCGCGAGTACGTAGCGGCCCACCGGTACGAGATCGCCCTCGCCCTCGCAGACCGACGCCGGGTGGTGGACGTCGTAGCCCGCCGCCTTGAACCACGTCTCGTACTCCGCCGACTCCGGGCGGCGTTGCTCGGCGTGGAAGTTCGAGCCGAGGACGCGGCCGGCCACGACGAGCGCTGAGTTCGCGGCGAACACCATGTCGGGCAGGCCCGGGACCGGCGGCACGGTCTCGACCGTGTGCCCGTGCGCGCGGTAGGCGTCGATCAGGGTCTGCCACTGCGCGAGGGCGAGCGCGGTGTCGACCCGCACGTCGTCGCGCATCCACGGGTTGATGGCGTAGTGAACGTCGAAGTATCTGGGCTCACACACCAGATAGCGCCTGGGCACAGACGGGTACCTCCGCTTCCTGCGGGACGACCATCAGAGGGTCTCTCCACGGTAGGAAGCGGCGGTCGCGCTCGACAAGACCAGTTGAATGCGTATGCCCGCAGCAATGCTGCGCAGAATGGGAGGTCAGCGTTGGATTGCTGCGTCGTCGGGGGCGGGCTCTCGGGCGCCGGCCTCCGCGCTGTCCGGCAGCAGGTGGGAAAGCACCATGTAACTGATCGTCTTGCGGATGAACGGCTCGGCCCTGATGCGTTCGAGCACCTCCTCGAAGTGGCCGACGTCCGTGGCCCTGACGTGCAGCAACGCGTCGGCGCCGCCCGTCACGGTCATCGCGGAGGTGATCTCCGGGTGGTTGCGCACGACTTCGGCGAGCCGACGGGGCGGCGCCGCCCCGTCGCAGTACACCTCGACGAACGCCTCGGTGCTCCAGCCGAGCGCGGCCGGCCGGACCGTGGCGGTGTACCCGGTGATGACATCGTTCTCGCGCAGCCGGTCGGCGCGCCGCTTGACGGCGGTGGCGGACAGGCCGATGGCCGCGCCGATCTCCGCGAAACTCGTCCTGGCGTTGGCGATCAGGGCCGCGACGATCTTGCGGTCGAGGTCGTCGAACGCCACATGCTTGCTGTTCATGGCCGGTGGTCCTTCTCGTGCTGGTCACGGGCGCGCAGGGCGAGGGCCACCAGAGCGGCGTCCTCGGGGCGCCGCACGTCGCGGCCGGTCAGCTCGGCGAACCGGTTGATCCGCTGCTGGATCGTGTTGCGATGGCAGTACAGGGCGGCCGCGGTGTCCGCGACGGACCCGGTCCCGGCCAGATGCGACCGTACGGTATCGAGGAGGCGCTTCGTCTCGCCGGCGGGCACCGCTTCCGCGTCGAGCCCGCTGAGGACGTCGTCGGCGAGATCCCGTCCGAAGCCCTCGGCGCGCTGTACCAGGACATCGAGCCAGCTGTCCTCAAGCCGTCGGGGCCCCGCCGCGTCCGACGGCAGCACGCGCGCCGTGGCCGTCGCGAGCACCACCGCACGAGGCACCGCGGCAAGGCCCGCCGCGGCGGAAGCGACCCCGCACGGCGTCTCCTGGAGCAGCCCGAGTACGGACTCCGCCGTGGTGCGCCGGCCCAGCTGCACGGCGAGCACCAGATCCGAGGCGACCTCCTGCAGCTGGACAGGAGTCTCCGCCGTGCGCAGCGCCGTGGCGGTCCTGCGCAGGCCCGCGCCGTACTGCGGCGGCGCCACCGCGCACAGGAACCGGTCGTCGGCCTGGAAGCCGAGGGCGAGCGCGGCGTCCCGCACCACCGTCGGATTGCGGCCCTCGCTGTCCAGGAGCCGGGCGAACCACATGCGCCGCTCGTCCGCCGCACGGCGACCCATGTCCAGAATGGTGCGCTGGTACGCCGTCATGATGCCGGTGACGTGCTTCTCCACGGCCTCCCACACGTGGTACGCCGACGTCACCAGCTCGGCCTTGTCCTTCTCGCCCGCCTTGTCGACGAGAGCTGCCCAGACGACGCGGAAGTCGAGGCGCGCCGCCGCGAGGAGGGAGTCCAGCGGGACACCCTGACGGGCGCGCCGCTCCCCGACCCGTTCGGAGACGGTGGCGATGCGCTCGGACAGGGGCAGCCCGGCGACCGTGCGCAGCAGGAACTCGAACGCCTCCCACGCCGTGGCGCGGAAGTCCTCCTCCGAGACGCGGTCCGCGTAGGAGGCACGGACCGGCCGTACGCACTCCACCCAGAGGCCGACGAGGCTGTCGATGTCCTCCAGGCAGCGCCGGGCCAGCTCGGTGACCCGGGGATCCGGAGGTGGGAAGAGGATGGACTCACTGTTCATGTGCACAATCCTGGCCGCCCCATCGGCGCCAAATCAACGTTGGCTTCGCGCCACACCCCGTGAATTCTTGGAGTGTCCGGCAGGCCGTGGCCGGAATTACACCGCATGGAGGGCCGGGAAACTGTGCATTTGACCCCTCGCGAGCTGGAGCGGATCCAGCTGTTCACCGTCGCGGAACTCGCGCGCCGCCGCAGGGCGCGCGGGCGGAAGCTGAACGCGCCGGAGGCGATCGCCCTGATCTGCGACGAGGTCCTCGAAGCCGCCTGGGACGGCCTGAGCCTCGACGAAGTGATCGCGGCGGGCCGCAAGGTCCTCACCGAGGACGACGTCATGGACGGGGTGCCGCAGATGGTCACCACGATCCAGGTCGAGGCGCTGTTCCCGAGCGGTACGTCGCTGGTGGCGATCGACCACCCGATCCCCACCGCGGGCGGAAGCGGCGAGCCGGGGCCGGGCGCCGTCCGCACCGCACCCGACCCGGTCCTGATCAACACGGGCAGGGTCCGCTCGCGGCTGACCGTCCGTAACAACGGAGACCGCACCGTCTACCTGTCCTCGCACTACCCGCTCGCCGAGGTGAACGCGGCCCTGGAGCTCGACCGCGAGGCCGCCGCGGGCATGCGGCTCGACATCCCGGCGGGCACCGCACTGTCCTTCGAACCCGGGGCCGTACGCGAAGTCGACGTGGTGACGGCACGCCATGAGGAGGCGTCATGACACAGGTCGACCGCCGCACGTACAACGCCCTCTACGGGCCCACGACCGGCGACCGGATCCGGCTCGGCGACACCTGCCTGTGGGTCGAGGTGGAGCGGGACGACGGCACGCCGGGCGACGAACTGCTCGGCGGCTGCGGCAAGACAGTGCGCGACGGACTGCTGGCATCGCCCCGCTCCGAGCGGGACTCCGCGCTCGACATGGTGGTCGCCGGAGTGGTGCTGATGGACCCGGTGCTCGGCGTCCGCAAGACGGACATCGGCATAAAGGACGGCCGGATCGTCTCCGTCGGCGGCGTCGGCAACCCGGACGTGATGGACGTCGACTTCGCCATCGACTCGCACACCTCGGTCATCCCGGGCGAGGGCCTGATCGCCACCCCCGGCATCGTGGACAGCCACGTCCACCTCTCCTCGCCCGAGGTGGCGCCCGCCGCGCTGTCCGCCGGAGTCACCACGCTCGTCGGCATGGGCCTCGGCGGCGTGTGGGAGATCGGCTGCAACCCGGCGCACAATCTGCACACCCTGATGGCGTCCTGGCGCGGCACCCCGCTCAACATCGCCTTCCTCGCCCGGGGTTCCTCCACCTCGCGCGCCCTGCTCGACGAGTCCGTACTCGCGGGCGCCGGCGGCTTCAAGATCCATGAGGACTTCGGGGCCACCCCGCGCATCATCGAAACGTGCCTGGGCGCCGCGGAACAGGCGGACCTGCCCGTCGCGATGCACACCGACTCCATGAACGAGTCCGGCTACCTGCGCGACACCATCGGCGCCACCCGCGGCCGTACCGTGCACGCCTACCACGTGGAGGGCGGCGGCGGTCACCCCGACCTCCTGGAGATCCTCTCCGAGCCCAACGTCCTGCCCTCGTCGACGACCCCGACGGTTCCGTACACCGCCAACACCGTCGGCGAGCTCTTCCCGATGACGATGACGGTCCACCGGCAGAACCACCACTCGCCCAGCGACATCGAGATCTCCAAGGGCCGCATCCGAGGCCACGCCATCGCCGCGGAGAACGCCCTGCACGACCTGGGCGCGATCAGCATCGTCAACTCCGACTCCATGGGCATGGGCCGGATGGCCGAGACCGTACGCAGGACCTGGCAGCTCGCCCATGTGCAGGCCCTCGCGAACGGCGCCGGCGGAGTGGAACACCCCGCCAACGCACGGGCGTTGCGCTATCTGGCGAAGATCACCCTTAACCCGGCGATCGCGCACGGCCTGGCCCACGAGGTGGGCTCCCTCCAGCCGGGCCGCATGGCCGACCTCGTGCTGTGGCACCCCGCGTGGTTCGGCACCAAGCCCGAACTGGTCGTCAAGGGCGGCTTCGTGGCCTGGGGCAACACCGGATCGGGCTCCGGCTCCACCCGCCTCACCCAGCCCCGCACCTACCGCCCCTACTTCGGCGCACTCGGCGACGCCCCCGCACGCCTCTCGCGGATCTTCGTCGCGCAGGCCGCACTGGAGGACCGGGCCGCCCGCGCCGCACTCCCGCAAGGCCTGCAGTACGCGCCGATCATCGGTGCACGGGGCCTGACCCGGGCCGACATGCTGCACAACACCGCCACGCCACGCGTCCACGTGCCGCGCGAGCCCGCGCCGGTCCTGGTCGACGACATCCCCACCGGAACCGACGCCGTCACCGAACTGCCCCTCGCCCAACTGCACCACTTCGCCTGAGGGACGGACCCACCCCATGCTCCTCGATCTGCTGGTGCGCAACGCGCGCATCCTCACCCTCGACGACGACCGGCCCACCGCCCGCACCCTGGGAGTCCTGCACGGCAGGATCGTGGGACTCGACGACGACGTCGAAGACCTGCCCGCGCGCCGCGTCCTGGAAGCGGGCGGCGCCACCCTCGTCCCCGGTTTCAACGACGCCCACTGCCACACCGCGTGGTTCGGCCTCACCCTCGCCCAGCTCGACCTGTCCAAGACCCGGTCGGTGG
Organism: Streptomyces sp. NPDC055140; assembly: GCF_053607285.1. Lineage (NCBI taxonomy): Bacteria > Bacillati > Actinomycetota > Actinomycetes > Kitasatosporales > Streptomycetaceae > Streptomyces > Streptomyces sp. NPDC055140. The sequence continues at coordinate 265,792 of NZ_JBSGTG010000010.1, forward strand.
ACGAGGTGTACGCCGCCGTCGCCGACCACGCGGAAGGCCTGCCGCCGGACGCGTGGGTGATCGGCGCCGGACTGGACCACCACAAGCTCGGCGGCGTCCAGCCGCACCGCGACGCCCTCGACCGTGCGGCGGGCGGCCGCCCCGTCTGGCTCAAGCACACCTCCGGACACGCCTGCGTCGTCAACTCACCCGTTCTGGAGAAGGCCGGCGCGCTCACCGACGGGTTCGCCGACCCCACCGGCGGCGTCGTCGCCCGGGACGCGGACGGGCGGCCCGACGGACTCCTCGAAGAGACCGCGCAGCAGCTCGTGCAACGCCAGGTGCTGCCCTACCCCGTGGCCACCCTCGCCGACGCGATCGGCGCCGCCACCCGGCACTACCTCGCCGAGGGCGTCACCAGCTTCACCGAGGCCGGCATCGGCGGCGGCTGGATCGGGCACAGCCCGGTGGAGCTCGCCGCCTACCAACTCGCCCGCGAAAGAGGCACGTTGCACGCCCGGGCCCAGGTGATGGCCGCCTCCGACGTGCTGCACCCCCTCACCGCTCACGCCGACGACGCCATCACCCTCGGCCTCGACCTCGGCATGCGCACCGGCTTCGGCGACGACCGGCTCTCGCTGGGACCCGTCAAGATCTTCCTCGACGGCTCGCTGCTCGGCCGCACCGCCGCCGTCACCGAACCGTTCTGCGGCTGCCCCCACGACACATCCACCACCGGTTACTTCCAGAGCGATCCCGAGGTCATGGCCGACACTGTGGTGGCCGTCCACCGGGCCGGCTGGACCGTCGCGGCCCACGCCATCGGCGACCGGGCCGTCGACCTCGCACTGGACACCTTCGCCCGTGCCCAACGGGCCCACCCACGCCCCGAGGCGCGGCACCGGATCGAGCACGCCGGCGTCGTACGCCCCGATCAGCTGGCCCGCTTCGCCGAGCTGCGCGCCGTGCCCGTGCCGCAGCACAACTTCCTGTACGCCTTCGGCGACGCCATGGCGGCGGCGCTCGGGCCGCAGCGCACCCCGTGGTCGTACCGGCTGCGTTCCCTGCTCGACCTGGGCATTGTCGTGCCCGGAAGCTCCGACCGGCCGGTCGCTCCCGGCGCCCCGCTGCCCGCGATGCAGTCCATGGTGGAACGCCTCACCGAGACCGGCGCGCCCTATGGCGCGGACGAGAGCGTCACGGCGCTCGCCGCGCTGCGTGCCTGGACCGTCGGCTCCGCGCACGCCACGGGCTACGGCGACCGCAAGGGCGTCCTCCGCCCCGGTTACCTGGCCGACTTCACCGTTCTGGACGCCGACCCCACCCGCATCCCGCCGGACCGCATCGGTGCGATCCGGATCCTGGCCACCTCCGTCGGGGGCACCGTCGCCCACGACCCGCTCGGCCTGACCGCCTCCACCTGAGGCACCCTCCCCGCTCCACCGTCCCCCGACCGCCCAGCGGTCACCGTCCCCCGGGAGATTCCGTGAGCTCCAACAGCACGACGCCGCCAACAGGCCGCACCGTCGCCGGCACCGCCGACATCAAGCGCCTCCTGTCCGCCGCGTTCATCGGCACCGCCCTCGAGTGGTACGACTACTTCCTCTACGGCACCGCGGCCGCGCTCGTCTTCAACAAGCTGTTCTTCCCCTCGCTCGACGCCACGACGGCCACCATCGCCTCCTTCGTGACCTTCGCAGTCGGCTTCGCGGCCCGGCCCGTCGGCGCCGCGGTCTTCGGCCACATCGGCGACCGCTACGGACGCAAGGCCGCGCTGATCATCACGGTCGTCATGATGGGCGTCGCCACCGGCTGCATCGGCCTCCTCCCGTCGTACGACACCATCGGCATCTGGGCCCCCGTCCTGCTCGCCGTACTCCGCTTCGTGCAGGGCATCTCGGTCGGCGGGGAGTGGAGCGGCGCGATGCTCCTGACCCTGGAACACACGCCGAAGGAGAAGCACGGAACCTACTCGGCGGTGCCCCAACTCGGCTCACCCGTAGGCACGTTGCTGTCCAGTGGTGCCTTCGCCCTCGTCGGCCTGCTGCCCGACGACGCCTTCTACGCGTGGGGCTGGCGCATCCCGTTCCTCGCCGCCTTCGGCCTGCTCGTCTTCGCGCTCTACCTGCGCCTGCGCATCGAGGAGTCCCCGGTCTTCCGCGCCATGACCGAGGACGCCGAGAAGAACGGCCCCGCGCCCGCACCCCTCGTCGAGGCCTTCCGCAAGACCTGGGGCCGCATGATCATCAGCGTGCTCGCGGCCTTCCTCGGCATCGGCGGCTTCTTCCTGCTGACCACCTTCATGATCTCGTACGGCACCGAACAGCTCGGCATCGCGAAGTCCGTGATGCTGAATGCCACGCTCCTTGCCGCCGTGGCCGAGATGGTCGTGATCTACATCGGCGGCCGGATCGCGGACCGCGTCGGCCCGTGGAAGGTGTGCGCCGTCGGCGGTGTGCTGTCTGTCCTGGTCGCCTTCCCGGTCTTCTGGCTCGTCGACACGGGGCAGACCGCCCTCGTCATCCTTGGTGTGACGCTCGGCGTCGCCGTCATCTCCATCCCGTACGCCACCATCGGCGCCGTCGTCACGGACCTGTTCCCGGACACCTTCCGCTACAGCGCCGTCGCGATGTCGTACAACCTCTCCGGTGTCCTCGGCGGCTTCGTCCCGCTCATCGCCGCCTGGCTGACCGGCGTCACCGACGGCGCGTCCTGGGGTGTCGCCCTCCTCCTCGTCCTGATCGCCGCCTGCACCGCGGCCGGTTCCTTCCTGGCCGGCCCGCTGCTCGGCAGCCGGTCCGCCACCCCGTCCGAGCACACCTCCGCACCTCAGAAGGCCACCGCATGACCCAGCACCACCCCGCCCGTCCCGGCGGCCAGGTCCTCATCGACCAGCTGTCCGCGCACGGCGTCGAGACCGTCTACGGCGTGCCCGGCGAGAGCTACCTCGCCGCGCTCGACGCCCTGCACGACGCCCCCGTCCATATGGTCGTCTGCCGCCACGAAGGCGGGGCCGCCTACATGGCGGAGGCCCATGGAAAGCTCACCGGGCGCCCCGGAGTCTGTTTCACGACCCGGGGCCCCGGGGCCACCAACGCGCTGGTCGCCCTGCACACGGCGTACCAGGACGCCACGCCGATGATCCTCTTCATCGGCCTGGTGCCACGCGGCCACGCCGACCGGGCCTCCTTCCAGGAGCTCGACCTGCGCGGCACGTTCGGCGCGAGCGCCAAGCTCGTCGAGACCATCGACGACGCCGCGCGCATCCCCGAGTACGTCGCCCGGGCCTTCGCCGTCGCGAGCAGCGGCCGGCCGGGACCCGTGGTCCTGGGCCTGCCGGAGGACATGCTCACGGACGTCGTCGGTGTAGCCGACGCCATCCCGCTGCCCGTCCCTGGCGGCGGCGTCACCTCTGCCGAACTCGCCTGCCTGGAAGGGCTGTTGACGACAGCCGAGCGACCCCTCCTCTTCCTCGGTGGCGGCCGCTGGACCCCGCACGCCCGCGCCGCCGTACGGGACTGGGCCGAGGCATGGTCCCTTCCCGTGGCCGTGGACTTTCGCTGCCAGGACCTCATCGACAACGAGTCCGAGGTGTACGTCGGTCCGCTCGGCTACGGACGCGACGACGCGCTCGCCCGGCGAGTGCGCGAGGCCGACCTCCTGCTGGCCGTCGGGACCGCACCGGGTGACGTCGCGACCGACGGATTCACGCTGCTCCCCACCGACGGCACGGGACCGCGGCTCGTCCAGGTGCTGCCCGAACCGCAGCCGCCGGGCGCCCTGTACCCCGCCGCACTCACCCTGCTCGCCGCCCCCGAGGCCTTCGCCGACCCGGTACGCACCCTGCGCCCTGGCAGCCCCCTGCCGTGGGCCGTGCGGACCAAGCAGGACAGGGCCGCGCATCTGGCATTCCGCACCCCGGTCCCGGAGGAGGATCCGCTCGACCTGGCCACCGTCTTCACCGCCCTCGACGACCGGCTCCCCGCGGACGCCGTCATCACCTTCGGCGCCGGCAACCACGCCATCTGGGCGCAGCGCTTCCTCACGTACCACGACGGCACACGCCAACTCGCCCCCCGCAACGGATCCATGGGATACGGCATACCCGCAGCCGTGGCCGCCGCGATCCACGATCCGGACCGCCTTGTCGTCTCCGTCGCGGGCGACGGCTGCTTCCTGATGAACGGTCAGGAGCTCGCCACCGCCGTGGCCGAGGGCGCCAAGCCGCTGATCATCGTGCTGAACAACGCCAAGTACGGCACCATCCGCCAGCACCAGGAGCAGGCCTACCCGGGACGGGTCAGCGGCACCGCCCTCGGCAACCCCGACTTCGCCGCGTACGCCCGCGCCTTCGGCGCCCACGGCGAAACCGTCACCGTCACGGACGAGTTCGGGCCCGCGCTCCAGCGGTCCCTCGGCAGCGGCAAGGCCGCCCTCATCGAGCTGAAGGTGACCGACGGGCGTCTCGCCCCCGGCGTCACCGTCGCCTCCCTGCGCAAGGAGAGCTGCCATGTCTGACCTGACCCTGCACAACATCGTCGACGGCCGCAGCGCCGAGGTAGCCGACCGCATGGAGCTGACCGACCCCGCCACCGGAGAGGTCTACGGCACCGCGCCCCGCTCGTCCGCCACTCAGGTGGACGCGGCCGTGGCCGCCGCACGGCGCGCCCTGCCCGCCTGGCGCCGGAGCACCCCGGCCCAGAGGCAGGAGGCACTCCTGCGCCTGGCCGACCTGGTGACCGAGCACGCGGACCGTCTGGTCGACGCGGAGGTGCGCAGCACCGGCAAGCCGCGCGAGACGACCCGGACCCTCGAAGTCGGCCGTGGCGCCGATCAGTTGCGCTTCTTCGCGGGCGCCGCGCGGGTCCTGGAGGGCGTCGCCGCCGGCGAGTACGCGGAGGGCCACACCTCGTACGTCCGCCGCGAGGCCGTGGGCGTCGTCGCCCAGGTCACGCCCTGGAACTATCCGCTGATGATGGCCGTGTGGAAGCTCGGCCCCGCGCTCGCCGCGGGCAACACGGTGGTCCTCAAGCCGTCCGACACCACGCCCTGGTCGACCGTCCTGCTCGGCGAACTCGCCGCGCGCGTCTTCCCGCCGGGCGTCGTCAACATCGTGTGTGGCGACCGGGACACCGGACGCGCGCTCGTCGCCCACCCGGACGTCGACATGGTGGCCATCACCGGCAGCACCCGGGCCGGCTCCGAGGTCATGGCCGAGGCCTCGCGCGAGGTCAAGAACGTCCACCTCGAGCTGGGCGGCAAGGCCCCGGCCGTCGTCTTCGCCGACGTCGACCCCGTCCGCACGGCCCGCGCCCTCGCCGACGCCGCCTTCTTCAACGGCGGCCAGGACTGCACCGCCGTCACCCGGATCCTGGTCCAACGCGAGGCCCACGACGCCCTGTTGACGGCTCTCGTCGACGCCGCACGCGACACGGCTACCGGTGCGCCGGACGAGGACGCCTTCTACGGCCCCCTCAACAGCGCCGCCCACGCGGCGCGCGTCGAGTCCGTCATCGCGACGCTTCCCGAGCATGCGCACGTCGAGACAGGGGGCACGCGCCTCGACCGCCCCGGGTACTTCTTCCCGCCCACCGTCCTCTCCGGCGTCCGGCAGGACGACGACGTGGTGCAGGGGGAGATCTTCGGCCCCGTCGTCACCGTCCAGCCCTTCGACACCGAGGAAGAGGCCGTCGCTCTGGCCAACGGCGTCGACTTCGGCCTGGCATCCAGCGTCTGGACCGCCGATCTGGGGCGCGCCATGCGACTGAGCGCCGAGCTGGACTTCGGCTGCGTCTGGCTGAACTGCCACCAGGTGGTCCTCGCCGAGATGCCCCACGGCGGATACAAGCAGTCGGGCGTCGGCCGCGACCTGAGCCGCTACGGCTTCGACGACTACACGCGGATCAAGCACGTCATGGCCGCGCACGCCGCCCCCTGACGCGCACCGCCGTTGCCGTGCTCGGCCCGCTACTTGATCAGTGCGTTCGCCACGACGACGATCAGGCCGAGCAGCGCGTCGCCCAGGCCGAGGAACAGCGACCGGGCCCACGTCCGGCCGCTGAACCGCGCCGCCGTCAGACCCCAGCCGAAGAGCAGGGCGACGTTGAAGCCGAGGGCGACGTACTCGATCCCCGGGTAGTTCCACCAGCCGAGCCCCGCCCCGAAGAGCATCACGAGCGTCGGCAGGGTGGCGAGGAGCAGCGGCCACTCCTCGGCGAGCGCCCGCACCGCGGCGAGCGCCCCGTGGTGGGTCTCGTCCCCGCGCCGGGCGATGAGGTGCGCGTATCCGTGCGCCAGGGCCGAGGCGAACGCGGTGATCAGGAGCCACTTGGCGTCGTACAAGCGGTCCGCGCGTGACGAGCGCCCGTACTGGGTGAGCGCGGCGACCATGGAACTGGCGAGGACGGCTCCGTAGACGCCGCCGAACAGCACGTTGGGCCGGGCGGCGCCACGGCTCAGGGTGCGGCCGCAACGGCGGAGGGTCTGGCGGGTGTTCATGACGGGATCCTCGGGGACGTCCGTGGGGCGCTGTGCCTGGGCGATGGGGTGGGCGGAGGGGGCGGGCAGCGCCGGGTGAGTGGTCGGCTGTCCGGCCACTTTCGCCCGGGGTCGGTGGGGGTGGGTCGGAGCGACACGCGTGGCATGTGCCGGTTTCTCCCGAGTTCCGAGATGGCCGGGTGGGGGTGCGCATCATTGAAGTTGAGTCCGGGTTCAGGTACGTTTCGCATGCCTGCCGAATCCGCGACCAGGAGGCTGTCCCTTGAGTACCCGAATCAGCGCCGTCCTCTTCGACTTCGGAGGAGTGCTGACCACCAGCCTGATCGAGGCATTCGAGGCCTTCGGCGCCACGCTCGGCGTGGATCCACGGCTCCCGCTCCGGCTGCTCGCGAAGGATGAGCGCTCCAGCGCCCTCCTCGTCGAGCACGAAGAAGGCCGGCTCGGCCAGCGTGAGTTCGAGGACGGCTTCGCCGAGCGGCTGCGCGCGCACGGTGCCGACATCCAGGGGCCCGGCCTCCTGACCCTGATGCAGACCGGACTGCGCCCCGACCAGGCGATGCTCGACCTCGTCGCCGAAGTGCGGAACGCGGGACACCGCGTGGGCCTGCTCTCCAACTCCCTGGGCGACGACTGCTACGCGGGCTTCGACCTGGAGTCCATGTTCGACGCCGTGGTGATCTCAGGCGAGATCGGCGTACGCAAACCGTCCCGGCGCGCGTACGCCATCGCATGCGAGCGCCTGGGCACCGAGCCCGCCGAGACCGTCATGGTCGACGACCTCGAACACAACATCGTCGCGGCACGACGCGCCGGCCTCGCAGGCATCGTCCACCGCGAAGCGGCCACGACCGCCGTGGAGTTGAGGGCCTTGCTGCACCAGGACGTGACGACAGCGGAAACGCAGGCAGACGCGTAGCACGGCCCCGTTCCCGCCGGCCGGCCGCGCCGCGCCGGTGCGCCGGTCCCTGAAATCCATCCCCCGTGAGGAGAACCACGTGTTCGAGCTGACCGACAGGGCCAAGGAGTACCAGGAGAAGCTGCTCGCCTTCATGGACGAGCGGATCTACCCGGCGGAGCCGGTCTACGAGGCGCAGATGGCGGAGTCGCGCGATCCGCACTTCCACCCGCCCATCCTCGAGGAGCTCAAGGCGGACGCGAAGAAGCGCGGGCTGTGGAACCTCTTCCACCCCCACCCCGAGTGGGGCCCCGGACTCACCAACCTCGAGTACGCCCCGCTCGCCGAAATCATGGGCCGCAGCGCGCACCTGGCCCCCGAGGCCACCAACTGCAACGCGCCGGACACCGGCAACATGGAGGTGCTGACGCTCTTCGGCACCGACGAGCACAAGGAGAAGTGGCTCAAGCCGCTCCTCGACGGTGAGATAGCCTCCGCCTTCGCGATGACCGAGCCCGCCGTGGCGAGCTCCGACGCCACCAACATCCAGCTCCGGATGGAGCGGGACGGCGACGACTACGTCCTCAACGGACGCAAGTGGTGGACCTCCAACGCCCTGCACAAGAACTGCAAGGTGCTCATCGTGATGGGCAAGACGGAGCCGGAGGCCGCGACGCACCGTCAGCAGAGCATGATGGTGGTGCCCATCGACACCCCCGGCGTCACCGTCCTGCGCAACCTCCCCGTCTTCGGATACCAGGACCGCGAGGGGCACGCAGAGGTCGTCTTCGAGGACGTCCGGGTGCCGGTCACCGCGCTGCTCGCCGGAGAGGGCGACGGCTTCATGATCAGCCAGGCCCGGCTCGGCCCCGGCCGCATCCACCACTGCATGCGTGCCGTCGGCATGGCCGAGCGCGCCCTCGACCTGATGATCGACCGCGCCCAGGCGCGTACGACCTTCGGCGAGCCCGTCGCGAACCGCGCCAATGTGCAGGACTGGATCGCCGAGGCCCGCATCGAGATCGACATGGTCCGGCTGCTCACCCTCAAGGCCGCGTACCTGATGGACACGGTGGGGAACCGGCACGCGCGCACCGAGATCGCCGCGATCAAGGTGGCCGCGCCGGAGGTCGCGCTCAAGGTGGTCGACCGGGCCATCCAGGTGCACGGCGGGGGAGGCGTCTCCGACGACTTCCCGCTCGCCAGCATGTACGCGCATCTGCGCACCCTGCGCCTCGCCGACGGACCCGACGAGGTCCACAAGCGCACCATCGCCATGCGGGAACTGCGCCGCCGGGAGCCGCAGTGGGGCCGCACCCGCTGACCGACCGGCCCCCGGTGCGGGGCCCTGCCGGGCCGAGGGAGGACGGAGGCGATCGGCGCACGCGGGTGTGCGAAGATCGCCTCGCTCCCGTACGGCCGGTCACAGGTGCGCGCAGTGCCCGGCGGGCAGAACGGGCGAGCAGCAGCAGAAGCCAGCAGAGGAAGGCCCCACGACATGACCACCCGCGGCCACGCATCCGACGGGGAGGGCATCCCCTCGCTCGCGGACACCTCCGCCCTGCGTGAACCCCCCGCCACCGCGCGCGGCGCCCGGACCCGCGCCGCGCTCGTGGCCGCGGCCCGCGTTGTGTTCGAACGGGACGGCTATCTGGACTCGCGCCTCACCGACATCACCGCCGAGGCGGCCTGCTCGACCGGCACCTTCTACACGTACTTCGCCGGCAAGGAGGAGATCTTCCAGGCCGTGCTCGAAGTCGCGCAGGACGACATGCTGCACCCGGGCATGCCACGCCTCGACCCCGAGGACAGCTCGCCCGTCGGCGTGATCGAGGCCAGCAACCGGGCCTACTTCGAGGCGTACAGACGCAACGCGAAGCTGATGCTGATCCTCGACCAGGTCGCGGCCGGCGACTCCGGGTTCCGGGAGGTGCGGCGGCGCCGGAGCCGCGCGTTCGCCGACCGCAACGCCCGCGCCATCAAGGACCTCCAGGACCGCGGGCTCGCGGACCGCGACCTCGACCCCCTCATGGCGGCGCGGGCGCTCTCGGGCATGGTGAGCCGCATGGCCTACTACGCGTACGGGCTCGGTGAGAACCACACGCTCGACGAGCTGGTCGAGACGTCCACCGCGCTCTGGGCCAACGCCCTCAAGCTGGACAGGAACGCCGAGTAGCGCGACAGGAGCGCCAGGCGGGGGGAGTTGCGGCGGCCCAAGGGGCAATCGCCGCACGCCCCTTGACCGAACGGCACCCGCTCCCGGAGTGTGTGGTGGCTGAGCCGCCCATATTCCACGGAGGCATGTGTGACTCGTCCGAGAAGTCGTAGAACCCGCAGTGCGGCGACCGCCGCACTGGCTGCCGGGTTGCTGATGGGGGCGTCGACGGTGGCCTCCGCTGATTCGACAACGTTGTCAGAGGCTAGGACAACGTTGTCCACGTCCAACTCGCCTGCCGCCGCCGCGAAGCCGTCCCTGGTGGACGACCCCGCCGCCTACGTGGACCCGCTCATCGGCACGGGCCGGGGCGGAGCGAGCGTCGGCGAGATCAACAACTTCCCGGGCCCCGCAGCCCCGTTCGGCATGATGCAGTTCTCGCCGGACACGGCAGGCTCGTACGCCGGGTACCAGTACCACAGCGACAAGATCCGCGGCTTCAGCCTCGATCACGCCTCGGTCGGCTGCACGGCATTCGGCGACGTGCCGATCCTGCCCGTGACCGGAGACGTCGGCCCGGCCCCGTGGGACCGGACCGAGTCCTTCTCGCACGACGACGAAAAGGCCGAACCCGGTTACTACGCGGTCATGCTGGGAGACTCGAAGGTGCGGGCCGAACTGGCCGCCACCACGCGTACGGGGCTGGCGCAGTTCACGTTCCCCGAAGGGGCGGACGCGGCCCAGGTGCTCGTGAAGGGCGGCGCCAGCCTCTCCGGCAACAAGCACGCCGACCTGCACGTCGTCGGCGACCGGCAGGTCACCGGGTCCGCGACGACCGGCAACTTCTGCGGCAAGGGCAACGAGTACACGGTCCACTACGCGATCACCTTCGACCGCCCGTTCACCGCGCACGGCACCTGGGACGGCAAGACCGTCTCCAAGGACAGCGACACCGTGGACGCCCCCAAGGCGGGTGCCTACCTCACCTTCGGGACGGCCGACTCGCGCACGGTGCGGGCCAAGGTCTCCATGTCGTACGTCTCCGTGGACGGCGCCGAGGCCAACATGGCGGCCGAGGTGCCCGGCTGGAGCCTGGACGCCCTGCGCCGGCAGACCCGCGACCAATGGGCCGCCACGCTGGGCAGGATCCGCGTCGCCGGGCGCGACACCGGTGAGCTGAAGACGTTCTACACCGCGCTGTACCACTCGTTGATGCACCCGAACACCTTCAACGACGCCGACGGACGCTACATCGGCTTCGACGACAAGGTGCGCACGCTGCCCGCGGGCCACAACCAGTACGCCAACTTCTCCGACTGGGACACCTACCGCTCGCTGGCGCCCCTCCAGGCGATGCTGTGGCCGAAGCAGGCCAGTGACATGGCGCAGTCGCTCGTCAACGATGCCGAACAGGGCGGCTGGTGGCCGCGCTGGCCCCTGGCCAACGACTACACGGGGCAGATGACGGGCGACAACTCCGTCCCTCTCATCGCGAACCTCTATGCCTTCGGCGCCCGCGACTTCGACCTCAAGAAGGCGCTGAAGTACCTGGTCAAGGGCGCCACTTCGGTGGACGACACCCCGGGTGCGTACACGGAGCGGCCGGGGATCGGCGAGTACGTCGACCGCGGCTACATGCCCAACAACGACGCCTCGCGCGGCGACCACCAGCGGGTGGGCGGCTCCGTCACCCTGGAGTGGGCGATCGACGACTTCGCCATCGCTCAGCTCGCGAAGGCCGCGGGCGACAAGGACACCGCCGCGACCTTCACCCGCCGGGGCCAGAACTGGCAGAACATCCTCAACCCCGCCACCGGCTACCTCCAGCCGCGCGGCGAGGACGGCCGCTTCCCGGACGGCCCGGCCTACCAGCCGCCGCCCCCGGGCAAGTTCGGCCAGGACGGCTTCGACGAGGGCAACGCGGCACAGTACAACTGGCTCGTCCCGCAGAACACCGAGGGTCTGATCGCGGCCATGGGCGGGCGCGACGCGGCCGCCGACCGCCTCGACACCTTCTTCACGAAGCTGAACGCGGGTCCGAACGAGCCCTACATGTGGGCGGGGAACGAGGTCGACTTCGGTGTGCCGTGGGTGTACAACCACCTGGGCATGCCGTGGAAGACGCAGAAGGCCGTGCGCGACGTGGCCACCACCCTGTTCAGCCCCACGCCCGACGGCGAGCCCGGCAACGACGACCTCGGGGCCCAGTCCTCCTGGTACGTATGGGCCGCGCTCGGCCTGTACCCGTCGACACCCGGCACCCCGGATCTCGCCGTGCACAGCCCGCTCTTCGAGCGCGCGGTCCTGGATCTGCCCGGCAAGGGGCGGGAGTTGGACATCCGCGCCCCGCAGGCGTCCGCCGACGCGCCGTACGTCCACGGGCTCACGCTCGACGGCCGCACCTGGGAGCGCACCTACCTCCCGCAGTCCGCGGTGAAGGACGGGGCGCGCCTCGACTTCACGCTGTCCGGCACGCCGGACAAGACCTGGGCGACGTCCGCGAAGGCCGCGCCGCCCTCGTACCGCTCGGGCGAGCGATCCTTCCTCGCGAGCGCGACGCCCAACGCGGCGTCGGCCGTTCCCGGCGGCGACGCGGCGAAGGTCACCGTCCACGGTCAGCGTCTGGCCGGCCACGACAAGACGCTGACCGTCACCGCGCAGGCCCCCGAAGGGCTGACCGTCTCGCCCACGGGCGGGCCGCTCGGCCTCGACGCGAAGACCGGCTCGGGCGAACTCACCCTCTCCGTGAAGGCCGCTGCCGGCACGGCCGAGGGCTACTACGAGATCCCGTTGACCGTCCGTGGGAAGGGGACAGCGGACAAGCCCGTACAGCTCTCCGTGTTCCTGCTCGTCGCCCCTGAGGGCGGTCTCGCGGCCGCGTACGACAACGCCGGATCCTCCGACGACGCCGACCGGGGCCAGGGTGACTACGACGGCGACGGCAACACCTACTCCCGTCAGGGTCTCGAAGCCGCCGGTCTCAAGGGCGGCACGCGCGTCGAGGTGGCGGGCACGTCCTTCGTGTGGCCCGCCGCGCCCCAGGGGCGGCCCGACAACGTCGCCGCCGCGGGTCAGCGCATCGACCTGGCGGACCGGGCGAAGGACTCCGGGAAGCTGCTGTTCGTGGGCTCGGCGACGCACAGCGACCAGCGCGGCAGCGCCACCGTGACGTTCACCGACGGCTCCACCGCCACCGCGGATCTCTCGTTCGGCGACTGGACCCTGCCGGGCGGCGGGACGGACCCGGTCTTCGGCAACACGACCGTGGCCCGCGTCGACCACCGCAACCAGGCCGGGGGCGCCGGGCCCGCCGCGTACGTCTTCGCCACCAAGCCCTACGACGTGCCGGAAGGGAAGCACATCAAGAGCGTGACCCTGCCGGACAACGGCAACCTGCACGTCTTCGCGGTCGGCCTCGGCTGAGGTCACCCGGTCCGATCGAGTGCCCGCCTCACGGGGCGGGCACTCGAACGCGGTCGCCGTGTCGATTCGTCCGTGCCGCCGTGCGTCAACTACCGTCTCACCGCGCTCGGGCGCTCGCCCGAGCAGCCGCCGGCCATGGTCCGCGCGGGCCGTCGAGAGACAGGAATGCCGCCGATGAGCTCGGGGTTCGACGGGCAGACACCGTACGGCGACGAGCTGCGCACGCCGCTGCGCGACTTCCTGCGCACCGAGACCGGCAGCGCCTCCGTGCTGCTCGTCGCGGCGCTCGCGGCACTGGCCTGGGTGAACATCGGCCCCGGCACGTACGAGGACTTCTGGGGGACACACTTCTCCGTGCGGGTCGGTTCCGCCGGGGTGTCGCTGGAACTGCGGGAGTGGGTCAACAGCGGCCTGATGACGATGTTCTTCTTCGTCGTCGGCCTGGAGGCGCGGCGCGAGTTCGACATGGGGGAGCTCCGCGAACGCCGGCGCGTCACACTGCCCCTCGTCGCGGGACTCAGCGGCATGCTAGTCCCCGTCGCCGTCTACCTGGCCATCAATGCCGGACAGGGCACGGCCCACGGCTGGGGCGCCACGATGTCGACCGATACGGCGTTCGCCCTCGGCATGCTGGCCCTGCTCGGCAACCGGCTGCCCGGCGGCCTGCGCATCTTCATCCTGACCGTGGCCGTCGTCGACGACTTCGTGGCGCTGATCGTCATCGCCGTCGCCTACAGCGGCCACATCGACGTCCCCGCCCTCCTGGTGGCTCTCGGCCTGTTCGGCGTGATCCTGCTGGTACGGGCCACCGGCACCCGGCGAGGCTGGGTGTACGCGCTGTTGGCCGTCGCGACCTGGGTGGCGCTGCTGGAGTCGGGGGTGGACCCCGTCGTGGTCGGCCTCGCCATGGGGCTGCTGACCTCCGCGTACCCCGCCAGCCGTACCGCGCTGGAGCGGGCGAGCGGCCTGTTCCGGCTCTTCCGCGAGCAGCCGACCCCCGAACTGGAGCGGTCGGTGCGGCTCGGCCTCGCGTCGGCGCTGTCCCCCAACGAGCGGCTGCAGCGCCTCTACCACCCCTGGACCAGCTATGTGATCGTGCCGCTGTTCGCCCTCGCCAACGCCGGCATCGAGATCAGCGGCGGCGAACTGGCCCGCGCGTTCGGCTCGCCGATCACCCTGGGCATCCTCATCGGCTACGTCCTGGGCAAGCCGCTCGGCATCGTCGGCGCCTCCTGGCTGACGACCCGGCTCAGCCGCGGCCGGCTGCGCCCGCCCGTCGGCTGGGGCGCCACCGCGGCCGGGGGAGCCATCGCGGGCGTCGGATTCACCGTGGCCCTGCTGATCGCCACCCTCGCCTTCGACGGCGACCAGCTGGCCGAGGCGAAGATCGGCATCCTCAGCGCGGTGGCCGGCGCGTTCCTCATGACCTGGCTCGTTTCCTGGGTCATCGGAATCCTGCCCCGCCCCGCCCGGATGAGGGCCCTCCTCGGAACGGCCGAGGCCATCGTCGACCTGGCCGTGCCGGTCGACCCCGACCGCGACCACGTGCGCGGACCACGGCACGCGCCCGTGACGGTCGTCGAGTACGGCGACTTCGAGTGCCCCTACTGCGGACAGGCCGAACCCGTCGTGCGGGAGCTGCTCGCCGGCTTCGGCGACATCCGCTACGTGTGGCGGCACCTGCCCCTGAACGACGTGCACCCGCACGCCCAGCTCGCCGCGGAGGCGGCCGAAGCGGCGGGGGAGCAGGGCGCGTACTGGGAGATGCACGACCTGCTGTTCACCCGCCAGGACGCCCTGCGGGCCGCCGACCTCCTGAAGTACGCGGGTGAACTCGGCCTGGACACCGACCGGTTCCACAAGGACCTGCGGGCGCACAGAGGCGGGGGACGGGTCGCGGAGGACCTCGAGTCGGCAGACCTGAGCAGCGTCTCGGGCACACCCACGTTCTTCGTCAACGGACGACGCCACCACGGGGCGTACGACATCGAAGGGCTGTCGGCGTCGGTGCGGGCGGCCAAGGAGCGGGCAGTGCTGGCCGGCAGGCGCGGGCCCCGGCGTCAGTAGTTCCAGGGACGCTTCTCGCCGGGCCGGATCTCGGCCGCGATGTCGTCGCCGAGCCGGGCGACGGCGGTGCGTCCCTCGATCTCCGTCAGCCACTGGTGCGGGAGGTGTACGTCGCCATGCAGCGCGCCGAGGATGTTGCCGCACACGGAGCCCGTGGAGTCGCTGTCGCCCGAATGGTTGACCGAGAGCAGGAACGCGGCCTCGATCGGTGTGCGCGGGGGCTTCGGGTCGCACACCGTGCCCTGCTGACCGACGTAGAAGGTCTGTGGCCGGGTGCGGGCGAGCGCCGCGTACACGCCGATGGCGAGGGCCTCCTCCGCGACCCAGCCGGCGCCGAGCGTCTCCACCTTCTCGGGGGTGGCCTCGCCCTCCTCCTCGGCGAGCGCGACGGCCCGGCTCAGCGCGGCCGTGGTCTCCTCGTGGCCCCGATAGCCGGCGAGCAGCCGCAGGGTGCGCAGCAGCGCGCCCTCCAGGGACTCGCCGTCGACGAGGTGGCTGATGAGGGCGGCGAACGCACCGGAGGCGAGGTAGCCGGTGGGGTGTCCGTGCGTGATCTGGGCGCACTGCGCGGCGAGTTCGAACGACCGGCGGGCGCCCAGGTCCGTCAGGCCGAAGGGCGCGGAGCGCATCACGGCGCCGCAGCCCTTGGAGTTCGGGTTCACCGGCCCCGGCTCACCGGTGGGCTTCCCGTACGGGTCGGGGGTGAACCCCGCTTCGACGCCGCTCAGGCAGGCGTTGCCGGGCGCGCGGCGCGCGTACAGCCAGTTCTCGTGCCGCAGCCACCCGATGCGGTGGCGCAGGTCCTCCTCGGGCAGCGGCCCGGGGTGGTTCTGCGTCTCCAGCCACCGCAGATACGCGTCGTGCACGATGGCCGCCTCGGCGCCGCCGATGCCCCGGTCCCGGGTGCGGCAGTACCCCCGCAGATGCCCCTCGGCGGTGAACAGGGTCATCTGGGTGTCGTCGCTGACCCGGCCCGTCACACCGTCCGCGTCGGCCACCAGGCCGGTGACCCCGGCCGCGCCGTGCGTGGCGCGGATGGCGTCGAGGGAGAGGAACTCGACGGGGTACCCGAGCGCGTCACCGATCGCGCCGCCGAGGAGACAACCGCGTACGCGGCTGCGGTGGACGGCGAGATCGGCCCAGGAACGGGTGTGCACGGTGAGCTCCATGATGGTCGGTCGAAGGCGTCGCACCCATCATCGCGGCAGCGTGTTCCGCCGAGACGGGCGCCCCGTCAGTGCGCGGTCGCGGAGGGCGACGGGGCGCCCGTCGGTGCGGTCGCGGCACTGTCGTCGGGGGCGAACCATGCCATGCCGATCAGGAGGGACGCGACGAACAGAGCGGCCGCGGCGACGGCCCCGATGATTCTCGGTCTGCGTCTCGCCGCCTCCAGGACGCCGCCGCGCCGTGCCGCCCCGCGGCGAGCCGCCCGGCCGGACGACGGCAGCTGGTAGGTCGTGGACGTGGTCCGGATCTCCGGGGAGGTCTGAAATTGGGGAGCGGGTGCCGGCGCAGGGGCCACCGGCACAGGCTCCGGGAGGGGTTCGGGGCGGCCCTGCCAGGAACCCGTACGGAACCAGTCCGTGACCTCCTGGGCCGTCGGCCGGTCCTCCGGCTGCTTGGCCAGCAGTCCGAGCAGATAGTTCTCGAACGACGGAGGCAGCTGGACGCCGAGCCGGCCCGGGGCCACGGGCGCGGCGTCCACGTGCTGGTAGAGCAGGCCGGTCGCGGTGTCGGCCCGGAACGGCGGATTTCCGGTGAGGAGTTGATACAGCACGCAGCCCAGCGAGTACACGTCGGACGCCGGGCCCGCGTTCTTGCCGAGAGCGCGCTCGGGCGCGAGGTACAGGCCGGTGCCCACGATCTGCCCCGTGGTGGTGAGCCCGGCGGCGGGATCGTCGAGGAAGCGGGCGATGCCGAAGTCGCCCAGCTTGACCGTGCCGTCGGGGGTGAGCAGCAGATTGCCCGGCTTGATGTCCCGGTGCACCACGCCCTGGCGGTGGGCGGCAGCGAGCCCGGCGGCCGCACCGGCCGCGATGTCCGCCACCCGCTCCGGCATCAGCCGCGCGCCGCCCGCGGTCTCGTGGGCCAGACTGCCGCCCTCGACGAGTTCCATGACGAGGTAGAAACGGTGCTCCCAGGAGCCGAAGTCGTAGACACCCACCACGTGCGGATGGCTGAGCGACGCCGAAGTCTGCGCCTCCATACGGAACCTGGCCGCCGCCGAAGGATCCGCGTCCTGGGCGATGAGCAGCTTCACGGCCACGGGCCGGCCGAGCATCTCGTCGGTCGCCTGCCACACCTCACCCATACCGCCGCGGCCTATGGCCTTGTGCAACCGGTACCGATCCGCCAGCAACAACCTGCGCACCACCCTTGAAAGACAGCCCCGTCAAATTGGTTGCCACGGAACGTAGTTCGCCCCGCGCGAGCGCGAGGACGAGCGGGAGGGGTGTGGCAGGGTCAAGGATAAGGCGCGCGGAGAGCCGATGATCACACTTGGCCGGGTGGCTCGTACGGAAGGCGAGACGCGGTGATCACACCGCTCACGGTGCCACCTGGGAGTCGCCGGCGCGGGTACGGGCCAGGGGGCCGTGCCGCAGGAGTTCCGCCAGGCCCTGGCGCGTGGCGGCCAGCACCACGCGGTCCTCCGGACGCAGCACGTACCCGGGGTGAAGGTCCCACACGAGACCGGTCGGGCGGTCGGGGTCGTCGTCGGCAGGGGACGCGGCCAGGTCGGGGCGGCGCTCGCTCGGCGCCGTGGCGTCGAGCGCGATCACCCGCCAGGAACCGGCCCGGAACGAGTCGGCGACGGTCCGGCCGTCGAGCAGCGGATGTCCCGCCACGTCGAGGGCGGCGAAGAGCAGGACGCTGCGCTCGACGGGGATGGCACCGAGGATCTGGCGGCCCATCATGGCGCCGGCGAACGCGGGCGCGGCGAGGGTGGAGACACTCCGGCTGCGGGTCAGGGCGCGGGGATGCGCGGAGCGGAGCGTGCGGTAGACGGCGGTCGCGAAACCGTCGTCGAACAGGCGCAGCGCCACCCGCAGGTCGGGCTTGACCGACCGCGCGTGCAGCGCCGCCTCGAGGTTGGTGATGTCGCTGCTGGTGAGGGCGAGCAGGGCGTGGGCACGGTGCACCTTGGCCGCTTCCAGGACGCCTTCCTGCGTGACATCACCGATGACGGTCGGTACGCGCAGACGGCGGGCGAGGGCGACGCCGCGCGCCTCGGGGTCCTCCTCCACGCACACGACGGGGATGCCGAGTTCACGCAGGCGGGCCAGGACGCGGGTACCGATCTTGCCGAGGCCGAGCAGCACGACGTGGCCGGACAGGCCGCGCGGCGGGCGGCGCAGGGCCGACGCCGTCCGGAAGGTGCCGAGGGCTTCGAGCACGGCCGCGAGAAGCACGGGCAGGAGGAGCAGTCCGGCGAGCCCCGTGAGGAGTTGGAGGAGCTGGCGGGCGAGCGGCTTCCCGATCGCCGGGTCGTCGATGGCGAACAGGTCGAGGAGCGTGAGGTATCCGGCGTGCAGCGGGTGGTCGCCGGTGGTGGCCCAGGACGCCACGGCCAGGCCGAGGACGCTCGTGACGAGTCCGGCGAGAGACCAGCGCAGCCGGCGCGAGAACAGCGAGCTGAGGGGCATACGGCGGCTGGTCGTGCGGCCGTTGGGTGCGGCGACCGTGGGGGAGACGGCTTCCAGGACCACCGTGCCGCGCCCGGTGGCCGCGGCGACCGTGCGTTCGTCGGGCAGCAGCAGTGGGCCCTCCGCGCCGCCGACGTCCGAACCCTCGGCGCCCGCCGGGTCGTTGGCGGTCGCGGACAGCAGGGCGAGGGTGCACAGGCCGGGGTCGGCGACCTCGCCCCGGCCCGGCGGGGTGCGCTCCACGGCGCGCAGCAGGAGCCCATCGGCCTGGACGACCTTGCTGGTACCGGCGACGGCGGTGGCCGCGAGCGCCGGTGCTGCGGTGTCGGCGTCGGACAGGACGGTCGTCGTGGTGTCCAGTGCCTCGGGGTCGACGCCGGGGGCGGAGAGCGCGGCTGCCTGATCGAGGAGGTGTTCCAGGTGCTGGCCGAGCTTGCGGTTGTAGAGCCGGATGACCAGGCGCAGCTGGGGGTTGAGGCGGCGGGCGGCCAGGGCGGCCCGGATGTTGGTCTCGTCGTCGCCGTGGACGAGGGCCAGCGCGGCGGCGTCGGCCACGCCCGCCTCGGCCAGCGCCTCCTCGTCGAGTTCCGGTGCCTCCATGACGCGTGGCGGCGGAACGCTGTCGTCGGCCGCGGCGGACACCGTACGGTTCACGACCGCCTGCATCCGCGAGAGCAGGGTGGCCGCCCGCGTCCTTCCGGCGGGACCGGCACCCTGTCTGGTGACGCGGACGGCGGGCACGACGACCGTGACCCGCTCGCCGTACACGGCGCGCAGTTCGGCGGCGAGCCGCTCGGCGAGCGCGTCACCACCGCACACGATCATGTGGCCGGTCGGCGGGGCCTGTTGAGGCTGGCGGGGCAGGGTGGTCATGGGAACAGTCAAGTGGACGGGAGCGCCGGAACGCACACCGGGCCCTGATTGTGTGCAGGTGGGCGTGTTGCGCGTGCGTCAGGTGGCCCCGGCGGCTCTCAGTCCGTGCGTCCCGCAGCCTTGGACCGGTCGCCCGGCAGGCGCCACCCGTGGTCGACCGGGCCGATGCCCGATCCCAGCGCGAACCCGGCGGCGATCGCCCCCGTGACGTACTCCTTCGCCAGACGGACGGACTCCGGCACGGGCAGGCCGTGGGCGAGACCCACGGCGATGGCCGACGCCAGGGTGCATCCGGTGCCGTGCGTATGCCGGTTGTCGTGGCGGGGAGCGCGCAGCCAGTGCTCCTCCGTGCCGTCGGTGAGCAGGTCCACGGCCGCCCCGGGCAGATGGCCGCCCTTGACGACCACCCAGCGCGGGCCGAACGACAGGAGCCGTGCCGCGGCCCGGCGCATGCCCGCGTCGTCCGTGACGGCGAGGCCGGTCAGTTGTGCCACCTCGTCCAGGTTCGGCGTGGCCACCGTCGCGACCGGCAGCAGCTTGGTGCGCACCGCGTCCAGCGCGTCCTCGGCGAGCAGCGGATCGCCGTGCTTGGAGACGCTCACCGGGTCCACGACCACGGGGGCGTCCGTACCGGCGAGCAGTTCGGCCACCGCCTCGACGAGCACCGGCGACGAGAGCATTCCGGTCTTGACCGCCTGGACGCCGATGTCGTCCACGACGCTGCGGTACTGCGTGCGCACCGCGTCGACGGGGAGTTCCCACGCTCCCTGGACACCCAGGGAGTTCTGCGCGGTGACGGCAGTCAGGACGCTCATGCCGTGGGCGCCGAGCGCCAGCATCGTCTTGAGGTCGGCCTGGATCCCGGCGCCACCGCCCGAGTCCGAACCGGCGACGGTCAGGACGCGGGGCGGCGCGACGCGTCCGGTGCTCGCGGGCACGGTCATGTGCGGGCCCCCTCGTGCGGTGCGGTCTGGGCGTCAGCGGTCGGGCGGCGCAGCCTGAGGGGCGCGTACACGACGAGTGCGGCGACGAAGGCCACGTAGTACGCGAGGTCGGCGCCGTGCAGGGCCTTTGCGACCGGGCCCACGTACAGGCCGCTGTCCATGAACGGGACCGCGGCGGCGAAGGCGGCGACGAAGGCGAGGAGCCCGGGCCACCAGGGCTGCGGCCGGGCGCTCTCGGCGGCCAGGTCGACCGGCGCGCCGCCCCGGGCCCTGGCGCGCGCGAACCAGTCGACGGCCACGACCGCGACGAAGCCGGGGATCCAGTAGCCGACGAACAGCAGCACGTTCTGGAAGCGGGCCGCGGTGTCGGCGGCGTGCATCCACAGCACCAGCGGGAAGCCGAGCACTGCGGCGAGCGCCGCCGCGAGCGGCCGCGGGACCCGGACGCCGATCGTCTGCAGGGCCAGCGAGCCGCTGTAGTCGTTCATGGCGTTGCTGCACAGGGCCGCGAGCGCCACGGCGAGCAGCCCGAAGGAGCCGAGAACGCCGCCGCCGAGCAGCTCGTCGACCCCGCGCGCGGTCTGGTCGGTGAACACGGAGGCGCCCCACAGGCCGAGCGCCTGGACGACGACGAAGGAGACGGTGACGCCGAGGAGCGTGAACCAGAACATGCGCTTACGGGATGTGGCGGCCGGAAGGTAGCGGCTGAAGTCGCTGGCGTAGGGGGCCCAGGACAGGGACAGACTGAGCGCGATCGTGCTGGTGAGGATGAACGCGCCGGCCCGGTCGGCACCGTGCGCGGCCCCGGTGGTGACCGGATGGACACCGTCGAGGAGCTTGACGGCCAGGACCACGAACGCGGCGGCCAGTACGAAGGTCATCAGCTTCTGGAGGCGGTGGACGGCCTCGTAGCCGAGCACGCCGAGGGCGCCCTGCGCCAGCATCATCACGAGCACGCCGACCCAGAACGGCCAGCCGCACAGCCGGGCGAGCGCGTCACCGCCGAACAGGCCGATCAGGGCGTCCCAGGCGACCGACGACAGCCACTGCAGGGCGCCGGGCACCGCGACGGCCCGGCCGAACGCGAGCCGCGCCAGCGGAAGCTGGCCGGCGCCGGTCGCGCTGCCCCACGTACCGAGGTACGCGGTGGGCACGGCGCCGACGAGGGTGCCGATGACGACGGCGGCCAGCGCGGTGGCGAAGTCCAGGCCGAGTGCGATGCCGACGGTGCCGGTGAAGACGCCGGTCATGGTCAGGTTCGGGGCGAACCACACAGTGAACAGGCGCCCGGCGCCGCCGTAGCGGTGGCTCTCGGGGACCGGCGCGATACCGCGCGCCTCGACCCGCAGGTCACCGGGCGCGGCGGGCATCCGCCCGTCGAAGACTGAGCGCGGTCCGGTGGTCCCGGTGCTGCTCGGGGCATGGGGCAACGACATTGGCTGACATCCCTCCGCCAGTGCTAACTGGTTCAGGTTCGACGGGTGTGATCTCAGCCCTCGTGCGGGGCACCCCGTGTCCGGTACGTCGGCAAGGGTAGCTTCCCTGTCCGAGGAGGCAACCCCGGGGGAGGGGCGGCGTCCGCTGCGTGGACGGCGCACACCCCGCCGCGCGTAATTCGTTCGAGGTGTGCGGCGCACCCCCGTACCGTGATCGATTCGAAGATCGCGGACGGTACGGGCACATGTAACCGGCGGCTCCGCGACCCCAGGGACACGCGGAGGACGGACACGATGGAGCAGTGCCACGGTGGGGCCGACGAACGGTTCGGGGTCGTAGCCGACGTGTTCGCGCGGAACTTCACGGAGTTCCCCGAACTCGGCGCCGCCGTCACGGTGTTCGCCGAGGGACGCAAGGTCGTCGACCTGTGGGGCGGCGTCGCGGACGAGCGGACCGGGCGTGCCTGGGAACAGGACACCGCCGTCCCCGTCTTCTCCGTGGCCAAGGGCCTGGTGAGCGTCAGCGCGCATCTCCTCGCTCAGGAGGGGCGGCTCGACCTCGACGCCCCGGTCGGCCGGTACTGGCCCGAGTTCGCACAGCACGGCAAGGAGACCGTCACTACGCGCATGGTGCTCGGGCACCGGGCGGGGGTTCCCGCCCTCGACGCGGTGCTGTCCTTCGAGGAGATCGCCGGGTGGACGCCGGTGATCCGCGCGATCGAGGAGCAAAAGCCGCTGTGGGAGCCCGGCACAGCGTACGAGTACCACGGCCATGTCCTCGGCTTCCTCGTCGGCGAGGTGATCCGGCGCATCACCGGCCTCACCCCGGGCGCGTACTTCCGCCGTGCGGTCGGTGACCCGCTCGGGCTGCGGGCCTGGATCGGCCTGCCCGCCGACGAGTCGGAACGCGTGGCCCGGCTCGCCGAGGCCGAGGGGCGCCCCGGTATGCCCGGGCCCGAGCATCTGCTCACGCGCATCGTGACGATGAACGGCGCGCTGGCCTTCCCGGGCCTCGACGAGTCACACGGCTGGAACGACCCCGAGCTGCACGCCATGGAACTCCCCGGGGCCGGCGCCGTCGCCTCCGCGAGCGGCCTCGCCGGGCTCTACGCGGCGGCCGTCACCGGGATCGGGGGCCGCGAACGGCTGCTGACGGCGGACACCGTGACCGACGCCCTGCGTGAGCTGTCCGCCGGCGAGGGGTGGCTCGGCTTCGACGCCGGTGCGCGCTGGGGGTCCGGCTTCCTGCTCGACTCACCGTCGTTCCGCCCGATGCTCGGCGCCCGCAGCTTCGGGAACGACGGCGCCGGAGGCCAATTCGCCTTCGGCGACGACGAGTTCGGGGTCGGCTTCGCCTACGTGGCCAACCGCATGATCGGCCACGGCGACGCCCGCGCCAACCGCCTGATCGCGGCTGTACGCGAGTGCCTCGGCGCGTGATGCCGTAGTGGTGGGGGCGTCCTGTCGTCCCCACCGCGTCCCGTCGCCCGCACCGCGTTCAGACCTTCGTACGCCCCTGGGGCGTGGCCGACGTGTCGGGCGCGTGGGCGACCACGGGCCCGCCCTCGACGAGCCGCCGGATCCCCGGCGTGGCGACGGCCGCGATGACCATGGCGGCGACCAGGAACCACAGGCCGCCCACGGCCGACCCCGTGCGGTCGACGACCACGCCGATCCCCATCGGCCCGAAGCCGCCGCCCAGATTGCCCACGGCGTTGATCACCGCGATGCCGGAGGCCGCCTGAATTCCCGTCAGGAACCGTGAGGGGAGCGACCACAGCACCGGCTGTCCCGCGAAGATGCACATCGCCGCCACGCTGATGAAGGCCATCTGCAGCACATGGTTGCCGGTCAGGGCGCTGGCCGCGAGGCCGAGGGCGCCGAGGGCGGCGGTGCCCGCGATCCACGGGTAGCGGGTGCCGCTGCGATCGGCGAGTTTCGGCACGACGTACAGGCCGATGGCGACGAAGACGTACGGGACGGCGGTGATGAAGCCGGTTGCCGTCGTGGAGAGGCCGCCGAAACCGTCGACGATCGTCGGCAGCCAGAAGCTCAGCCCATAGGCGCCCAGTGGGAAGCACAGGTAGAAGAGCGACAGCAGGACCACGCGCTTGTCGCGCAGGGCGCGCAGCGGACTGCCGTGTCCGCGCTCGCCCAACGCATCGGCCTCGGCCGCGAGTTCACCGGCGATCCAGGCCCGCTCCTCGGCCGCGAGCCAGCGCACACCTTCGGGACCGTCGGGCAGGAGCCGCAGGGTGACGAAGCCGAGCACGATCGCCGGCACGCCCGTCGCGATGAAGATCCACTGCCAGCCTTCGAGCCCGAACGTGCCGTCGAGGTCGTCGAGCGCGCCCATCACGGGGTTGCCGATGATGAAGGCGAGCGGCGCGGACATCATGAACCAGCCGGTCATGCGCGCCCGGTAGCGGTACGGGTACCACTTGGTGAGGTAGTAGAGGACTCCCGGGTAGAAGCCGGCCTCGGCGACGCCGAGCAGGAAGCGCGCGGTGTAGAACTGCCAGTCGTTGCCGACCAGCGCCGTCAGTACGGTCACCACGCCCCAGCTGAGCATGATGCGGGTGAACCAGCGGCGCGCGCCGAAGCGGTCGAGGAAGACGTTGCTGGGCACCTCGAAGATCGCGTACGCGATGAAGAACGCGACCTGGCCGAAGGTGAACGCGGCGTTCGACAGGCTGAGTTGGTCCTGGAGCGTCAGCTTGGCGAAGCCGACGTTCGACCGGTCTATGTACGCCACCAGATACAGCAGGACCAGGAACGGCATCAGCCGCCAGGTCACCGCTTTCATGACTGTCGATTCCACGGCTCTCCCACGTCGTTCGTGCCGGATCCGCGTCGATCCTCTGGACACGCCGGGACCGTATCGTGATTTGATAGCACCATTGAAGGGGTGCGTCGGACACGGCTTGATCACGGCCGCGGTCACGGCCCCGGCATCGCACCGGAAGGACCACACATGGCCGCGCTCGAACCCACGCCCGCCGACAGCGAGGCGCCGCTGCGCTCCCGCGCCTGGTTCGGCGACGGCGGCAAGAACGGCTTCATCTCCCGCCACCATCTGCGCGCGATGGGCCGCGGCGGTCACAACTTCGACGGCCGCCCGGTCATCGGCATCTGCAACACCTTCTCCGAACTGACGCCCTGCAACGGCCACCTCCAGCTCATCGCGGACGCCGTCAAGCGAGGCGTCCTCCAGGCCGGCGGCTTCCCCCTCGAATTCCCCGCCATGTCCCTCGGCGAGCCGTTCCTGCGCCCCACCTCGATGCTCTACCGCAACCTCGCCGCGATGGAGATCGAGGAACAGATACGGGCCAACCCCCTGGACGCCGTCGTCCTGCTCACCGGCTGCGACAAGACCACCCCCGCCGCCCTCATGGGTGCCGCGAGCGCGGGCGTCCCCGCGATCGTCTTCACCGGCGGCCCGATGCTCAACGGGCGCTTCCAGGGCCGCAACGTCGGCTCCGGCACGGACATCTGGCGCATGACCGAGGAACTGCGGGCCGGGACCATCACCCAGGAGGAGTTCACCGAGTTCGAGAGCTCCCTCAACCGCAGCGCCGGTCACTGCATGACGATGGGCACCGCCTCCACCATGGCGTGTCTGACCGAGGCCCTCGGCATGATGCTCCCCGGCGGCTCGGGCCTGCCCGCGGTCGACGCACGCCGCGGCACCCTCGCCGAGGAGACCGGCGCCCGCGCCGTCGCACTCGCCGGCAGCGACCTCACCCCGGGGCGCATCATGACGCGCGCCGCCTTCGAGAACGCCATCCGGATCAACGCGGCCATCGGCGGCTCCACCAACGCCGTCGTCCACCTCCTCGCCATCGCGGGCCGCCTCGGTGTGCCGCTCGCCCTCGACGACTTCGACCGTCTCGGCGCCGAACTCCCGCTGCTCATCGACCTGATGCCGTCGGGGCGCTTCCTCATGGAGGAGTTCGCGTACGCCGGCGGACTGCCCGCGCTCGTCAACGACCTGCGCGACCAGCTCCACCGCGACACGGTCACCGTCACGGGACGCGGCCTCGTCGACAACTGCGAGGGCGCACAGGTCCACGACCGCGAGGTGATCCGCCCCATGGACCGCCCGGTGCAGCCCGCCGGCACCGGGACCGCCGTCCTGCGCGGCAACCTCGCCCCGAACGGAGCCGTCATCAAGCAGTCGGCCGCCGACGCGAAGCTGCTCAGCCACACCGGCCCCGCGCTCGTCTTCGACTCGCTGGAGGACTACCTCGCCGTCGCCGAGGACCCCGACCTGGACGTCACGGCCGACACCGTCCTCATCGTCCGCAACACCGGCCCCAAGGGCTACCCCGGTATGCCCGAGGTCGGCAACCTCCAGCTCCCGAAGAAGCTCCTGGACGCCGGGGTGCGCGACATGGTTCGCATCTCCGACGCCCGCATGTCCGGCACCGCCTTCGGCACCTGCGTCCTGCACGTCGCGCCCGAGGCCGCGGTCGGCGGCCCGCTCGCCCTCGTACGCACGGGGGACGACGTATGCCTCGACGTGCCCGCGCGACGCCTCGACGTACTGGTCGAGGACGCCGAACTGGAGCGGCGCCGCAGCGAGTGGCAGCCGCCGGCGCCGCCCGCCGACCGCGGCTGGACCTACCTCTACACCCAGCACGTCACCCAGGCCGACACCGGCGTCGACCTCGACTTCCTGGTCGGCGCGAGCGACTCCGCCCCGCCCCGTCAAGCGTTCTGAGGATCCGTCATGAATGGCGGAGAATCAGAGAAGTTGACGAAAGACTCGAAGAAGTTGACGAAGGACGTCGACTCCCTCGTTCGCGGTGTCTCACCCGTACTCGAAGTCCCCTTCCGCGACGACGGCGCCCTCGACCCCGACGGCTTCGCCACGGTCGTCGACCGCGTCCTAGCCACCGGCGTCGGCTCCGTGATGTTCCCGGGCTTCGCGAGCGAGTTCCACAAGCTCGACGCGGGCGAGCGGGACCTGCTCACCGGTCTCCTCCTGGAGCGCACGCGCGGCCGGTCGGACGCCGCCGCGATCGTGTCCGTCCCCGACCACGCCACCCGGCACGCCGTCGCCCAGGCCGTCAGCGCCGCCGAGCGCGGGGCCGACGCGGTCAACGTCCTGCCGCCGCACTTCCTCGGCCCCTCACGGGACGCCGTGCTCACCCACGTACGGGCGGTGCTCGCCGCCGTGGACCCGCTGCCCGTCGTCGTCCAGTACGCCCCCGCCCAGACAGGCACCGCACTGGACGCACCCACCCTGCACACCCTCGCCGCGGAACACCCCAACCTCCGCTGGGTGAAGGTCGAGTCGGCCCCGCCCGGACGCCTCATCGCGGCACTGGCCCAGGGAGAGCGCCCGCTGCCCGCCCTGGTCGGATACGCCGGTCTCCAGCTCCCCGACGCCCTGCGCCGCGGCGCGGTCGGCGTCCAACCGGGCTGCTCCTTCACGGAGTTGTACGTGGAGCTGTGGCGCCGCTGGGAGCGCGGCGACGAGACCGGCGCCGTCGCCCTGCACACCCGTATGACGCCGTACCTCTCCTACTGGATGCAGGGCGTCGAGCTGATCGTCGCGGCGGAGAAGGAGACCTCCGTGCGCCGCGGCTGGTTCGGCTCCGCGCACTGCCGGGCACCCGGGCACACCCTGGACAGCGAGGAGGTCGCCACGATCGACCGGTTCTGTGCCGAGTTCGCCGAAATGGTGCCTGAGCTGCTGCGATGATGCCGCGGGCACGTCACACCTGGTGCTCCGATTCCCGCCGGAGGTGTGACAATCGACAACGCACCGGGCGGGATCACCGGCACACGATGCACACGACGACACAGGGAGTGGCGTGGAACTTCAGGGCCTGCACGGGCAGGTGGTCGACCGGATCGGCCTGTCCCTCGCGGCGGACGAGATCCGCGCCGGAGAGGTCCTGCGCCTGGAGGACGTCCAGGAGCGGTACGGCGTCTCGCGCACGGTCGCGCGCGAGGCCGTCCGAGTGCTCGAGTCCAAGCGGGCGGTGACCAGCCGGCCGCGCATCGGCATCACGGTCCGGCCGATGCCCGAGTGGAACCTCTACGACCCCCAGGTCATCCGCTGGCGCCTCGCCTCGCCCCGGCGCGAGGTCCAGCTGCGCGAACTGGCCGAGCTGCGCGCCGCGGTGGAGCCCTCCGCGGCGGCCCTCGCCGCGGCGAGCGGTGACGCCAAGGCCCGGCAGGCGCTGTCGGAGCACGCCCGCGCCATGGCGAGCGCGGCCCGGGCCGGCGACAGCGCCGGCTTCGTCGAGGCGGACGCGGCCTTCCACCGAGCGCTGCTCGGCGCATCGGGCAACGGCATGTTCGCCCAGCTCGCGGAGGTGACGGAGGAACTCCTGGTGGCCCGCCGCGAGCTGTCCCTGATGCCGCACGACATCGACATGGCGGCAGTGCGCCGCCACCAGGAGGTGGCCGAAGCGGTGGCCGCGGGCCGCTCGGCGCAAGCGGCGCAAGCGGTGACGGTCATCGTCAACGCCGCCCACAGCGAGGTCGAAGACCTACTGGCGGGCGGATCCTGCGGGTACGGGGTCTGAGGGGGACGCGCCACCAGTCCCCTTGATCGCTTGATCGCTTACTGGGCGGCGCCTAGGCTCTCATGCTCATGAGGACGGGGGAACAGGGCAACGGGCGCCAGGCGTGGCTCGACCGGTTGATCAGACGTCGTGGAGCCGCAGCGCTACTGGCCGGGGCAGCGGGGCTGGCCGTTCTCGGCGCGGTGTTCGTCGTGCTGCCGGGGGCGGTGGTCGACCACGATCTCGCCGGGGCGAGCGTCGCCGCGCAAGACCGCCTGAAGGCGGTGAACGATGTCCGTACGGCGCTTCTGCAGGCGGTCGGCGGTCTCGTCGTACTCTTCGGCGCCTACGCGACGTGGCGGCAACTGCGGGTGAGCCAGGACGGTTTGCGCGCCACCCAGGAGGGCTACGTGACCGACCGGTTCAGCCGGGCGGTCGACCAGCTCGGCAGCGACAAGCTGGACGTGCGTATCGGCGGGTTGCACGCGCTGTGGCGGATCGCGGAGCAGTCGGCTCGCGATCGGGAGGCCATCATCTCCATCCAGGCCGCATATCTGCGTACGCACCTGCCCTGGCCGCTCACCGGGCCGGAATCGCCGGCGGCGGACGTACCCATCAACGACATCGCACCCCTGGAGACCCGCGCAGCCGACGCCCAGGTGGCGCTGACCGCGCTGGGCGTCCTGTGCCAGCACCGGGAGCAGTCCTGGGTCAATGTCAGCAGCACCGACTTGCGACGGGCCGACTGCGACGGCCTGTGGTTCCCCGAGGTCAACCTCGACCGCGCCTGCCTGGAGGCGGCGGGCCTGTACCGTGCCAATCTGACCCAGGCGTCCCTGATCTCGGTCAACCTGCGGCACGCCGACCTCACGACTGCGATTCTCCGCCGGGCTCGCTGCACTCTGGCCGACCTGCGGGGCGCGAAGCTGGTCGAGACCGACTTGCGTGACGCCGACTTCACCGAGACCGACCTGCGTGAGGCGAATCTGCGCAAGGCCGACGCCCACGGTGCGGTGTTCCGCCACGCCGACCTGCGCATGACCGACCTGCGCGGCACCGACCTGACAACCGCCGACCTTGTCGAAGCACGCCTGACCGGCGCCGTGGCCAGCGAGCAGACGCGCTGGCCCGCCGGCTTCGACCCCTCGGCCGCCGGCGTCGTCGACACCGATGACCCCGGCCCCGAGCCCTCGCCCTTGCTCCAGCCACCGACGATGACGTGGCCGGCACCGCCGCTGCGGTCCACTCGGTGACTCCACGGGGCTGCGTCGGGGATCGCACCCCACAACGTGATGCTCACCGATGGCCGGTGAGCATCACGGGAACCCACGGTGAATGCGAACCTCGGGCCGGCAGGCCCTACGCGGCCGAGTTCCCCGAAGCGATGCCGAACGCCGGGTCCGGTACTGATTCCGGGGACAGGAGCACCGAGGAACGGCCGTCGACGCCCATGGGCACGTCACCGTCGATCGTCACCCGGCGCAGCTTGCGCTCGTGGTCGTCGGAGTCGTCCACGCCGTAGTGCTGAGTGGCGCGGTTGTCCCAGATGGCTACGTCCCCCGCCCGCCACTGCCAGCGCACCGTGTTCTCGGGGCGCTCGATGTGCGACTGGAACAGGTCGACGAGCGCGCGCGAGTCCCGGCCGGTCAGCCCGGCGACGCGCTGCACGAAGTTGCCGAGCAGCAGCACGCGCTCACCGGTCTCCGGGTGCACGCGGACCACCGGGTGTTCGGTGAGGAACTTGGTCGACGCGAACACCTCACGGAACCGCTCGAGCTGCTCCGGCACGGCGTCGGGGCGCAGCGCCGCGTAGTCGTAGTCGTTCGAGTGCACGGCGCGCAGACCGTCGGCGAGCGCGCGCAGCGACTCGGGCAGATGCGCGTAGGCGGTGGCCGTGTTGGCCCACAGGGTGTTGCCGCCGTAGGGCGGCACGGTCACGGCGCGCAGGATGGAGAACGCCGGATAGGCGGGTACGAAGGTGACATCCGTGTGCCACTGGTTGGCGCGTCCGCCGTGGTCCGAGTCGATCGGGAACGAGTAACGGCCGTCCACGGACGGGACGGTGGGGTGGGCGACCGGCGTGCCGAGGAGCCGGCCGAACGCTTCGTGGCTGTCCTCGTCCAGGTGGTCCTGGCCACGGAAGAAGACGACCTTGTGGCGCAGCAGTGCGGAGCGGACGGCAGCGACTGTCGCGGGCGGGAGGTCGCCGCCGAGGCGAACGCCGGAGATGACGGCGCCGAGCCGGCCGCCGACCTTCTCGACCGTGATGCCGGGGTCGTCGGAGTCCTGGGCGGGGCGGGTGTCGGTGGCGGGTGCGGAGGTCATGGTGGAAGTCCTTTCGGGAGGCGCGAAGGACGCGGTCGGCGACCGTCGCGGCCAATTGGCCTTGGAGCGGAAGTAATTGGGGCGGCAGCGCACAGCCACTACGGGTGAGGTCTGAGGGTGCAGGTCTGCCTCGGACGATGTGCGTGATGACCGTCAGACGTGGTGTCGCGCCAGACGTGGTGTGCGTCAGATGCGGAAGGTCGCCGGACAGCGGCCCGTACACGCCACCGGCGCATCGCGCCGGGCATCGACGGGCCGTGACGTGGGAGCGGACGTCGCGGACATGGTTCGGAGAGTCGCAGCGGCGGAGAGGCACCGTCAAGCGCGGTCCGGGTCCCGTCACCGCGACGCCTGATGGTTGAATCGGCGCCTGCGCACCAGGCGGCGCCCTGTGCTCCGCCTCATGTCGAACCCTATGTGACCAGCGGAGTTCCGCGCGGGCCGCCCATCGGTGCCACTCGCGTGCGTGGGGCGCACCGGAGGGCATCGGGCGCCCCGCGCGAATTCACGCCACCGCAATGTTGCCGCCGTCGCCGCCGGCGGAACCGCACCGAGAGGGACACGATGACGTTCGCCACCCCCGGCCCGCGCATGGCGGGCGACGGCCGGCGCGAAGCCAACGCCGCGACCGTTCTGCGCACGGTGCTCGGCCATGGCCCCGTGGCCCGCAGCGGGATCGCCCGGCTCTGCGGCCTGAGCCCCGCCGCCGTGTCGCGTCAGTGCACCGACCTGGCCCGGCTCGGCCTGGTCCGCGAACTGCCGGAACTGGCGGCGGGCGGCACGGTGGGCCGGCCGCAGATCCCCGTCGACCTGCACACGGGCGCGGCCGGGGGACCCGTGGCGGGCGGGGTTCACCTGGGCGTTCCCCTGTCGACCTTCGGAGTCGTGGACCTGCGCGGCCAGGTGCTTGCCAGGCACATGTTCACGCACGACGGGATCGAACCGGAAGACCTGCCGGGTCAAGTCGCGTGCGGGTTACGGGAGTTCCTGGAACGCACCGTGCGCGACCGGCCGCTGCTGGGAGTGGGCGCGGCCGTGGGCGGCTGGGTCGACCCGGGGGAGGGGACGGTCGTGCGGCACGATGCGCTCGGCTGGCACCGCAGGCCCCTCGCCGCCGAACTCGCCCGCGGGCTCGGCGGTCTCGAGGTGCGGCTCGACAACCACGCCCGTGCCATCGCGCAGTCCGAGATCCTCTTCGGCAGGCCCGCCGCACGCCGCAGCCTGGTGCACCTGTTCGTGGGCAACGTCGTCGACGCGGCGCTCGGCATCGCCGGGGTGGTGCACCAAGGGCCCGGTTCGGGCGCCGGTGATGTGGCGCATCTGCCGGTGCCCGACTCCACGGCGCCCTGCCCGTGCGGGCGCACGGGCTGCCTGGAGGCGACCGCGTCGAACACGGTTCTCGGCCAGGTGGCCCTGCGGCGCGGCATCGTCCCGGAACCCGACGCGTCGCTGGTGGTGGATGCCGCCGCGGCCGGTGACCGACGGGCCGACCGGCTCCTGCGTGAGCGGGCCAGGGCGGTGGGCCGCGCGACGGCTCTGCTCCTCGACGTGCTGAACCCGGATCTCGTCGTGGTGACCGAGCAGTCGAGCCTTCTCGACCCCGACTACCTGGAAGAGATCCGGGGCGCCGCGGTCGACCTCTCCCACGTCTGCGACGATCCCGAACGTATCGTCAGTCCACATGCCGGACCTGGTGTCCTGCCGGTCGCGGCCGGGACGGTTCTCCTGAATCCCCTGTTCAGAAGCCCTCTACAGGCCTTCGGCCCGCGTCCGTCCGTGGCGGCGCGTGGCTGACCCAGGTCCAGGATTCGGACATGACCGGTTGACCACTCCTGCGAGCCACTGCCATATTGCTCCCGTGAATCCGGACATGCGCCTCGTCTCCCGCAGGCACGTCGACCTCTGTCGACAGGCCAGCGCGGTCTGTGCCGTCAGCCTTTGACGCGGGACCGACCCCCGTGCGCCCGAGCTGACTTCCGCTCGCTTCTCCGCGCTCCTCGACCGTGCCCGAGCACGGACGGCATCGCGCGCTCTCCCTTCTCGCACGTCCCGGCTCTCCCCTGGCAGACGCGGCTCCTGAGCCGCCGCGGCGGTCATTAATTCCTGCCGCAGCGGAAAGAATCCGGCGCTTCGTCGTGCCCGGCCCGAGCGGCGACCTGATGCTTTCGGCGACCCGAACGCGTTGGTGACCCGGACCCGTTGGTGACCCGACCGGGTCGGCGATCCGGCGCCGGTGGGCCCCGCCATGGCTCGGCCACGTCAGAACCGGGCCGGAGCACGGCGGCGCGACGCGACGCGATCCCTCCCTCACCGTCCCTCCCCTTCACAGGCAGGCCTCGATGACCGAGCAGTACCCGTTCACGCCCCCAGACGTCTCCCGCCGCGGCACCTTGCGGGCCGCAGGCGCCGGCGCCCTGATGCTCGGGCTCGGCGGTCTGACCGGCTGCCGCTCCGCGGTATCCGACGCCAACTCCTCGGCAAAGGAGGCACGTTCGCAACCCAGGCGCGGTGGCACACTCTCCGTCGCCGTCAACACCGACTTCACGCCCAGCCTGCTGTTCGCGCAGAGCTCGCAGTCGTACCAGCACCGGCTCCTCTACAACACGCTCACGCGCTACGACGACGACCTGAAGCCGCAGCCCGAACTCGCCACCTCCTGGGACTACGCCGCGGACGGCCGCGGCATCACCCTGAAACTGCGCGACGACGTGACCTACCACGACGGGCGGAAGTTCACGGCCGACGACGTGATCTTCGCGGTGAAGAACCTTCAGAACCCGGTGAGGGCAGCGCAGTTGAGAGCGACCGCGCTTGCCGTGAGTGGATTCGAGAAGCGCGGGGACCACGAGGTGGTGCTCAAGCTGGCGCACCCCGTGGCCAACCTCTTCGACCTCTTCGAATTCATGATCATCACGGATCGGCACTCCGTCGAGGACGCGGTCAAGGGCACGAAGCTCAACGGCACCGGGCCGTTCAAGCTGAAGAAGTGGAGCCCCGGCTCGGGCCTGAGCCTCGTCCGCCATGACGCGTATTGGCAGCCCGGCCGTCCGTACCTGGAGGGCGTCGAACTGCGCGTCATGGCCCAGGCCGACACGCTGGTCTCCTCGTTGCGCTCGGGCCAGTCCCAGCTCTCCTACCAGGTCCCCGGCAAGAGCCTCGCCGCAGTCAAGGGCAACCCGGACCTCACGATCACGAGCTACGACACCGGTGACGGCGCCGCCTACGTAGGCGTCAACACCACCGTCGCGCCGCTCGACGACAAGACGGTCCGTCAGGCCGTCGCCTGGGCACTCGATCGTGAGCGCATCGTCGATCAGACGCTCGGCGGCTACGGACTGGCATCCGCCGCACCCTGGCCCAGGTCGTCGCCCGCCTTCACCGAAGCCGGCCGCACCCACTACACACACAACCCCGCGAAGGCCCGCCGGCTCCTGAAGTCCGCCGGCCTGAACAAGCTCCGGCTCCCGCTGCTGCACCTCAGCCTGCCCGGCGAGACCGCCATCGCCGAATCGGTCCAGTACGACCTGAAGCAGGTCGGCATCGCCGTCGAACTCCAGCCCACCGACCCCGCCACCGCCCAGAAGAGGCTCATCTCGCAGGACATGCCGGCGCTGTGGACCATGTCCCACGGCTTCGCCCAGGTCCAGCCGTCCACCCTCGCGGTGAGCGCCTATCCCTTCAACGAGGCCAAGAACACCTCCAAGTACCGCTCCGCCGCGTACACCAACGTGGTGCGCGAGGCGTGGACCACCAGGGACACGGCCGGTGCCGCGGCCAACGCGCAGTACCGGAAGATCTCCGGCATCCTGCTCGAC
The DNA here is from genome assembly GCF_053607285.1 of Streptomyces sp. NPDC055140. NCBI lineage: Bacteria > Bacillati > Actinomycetota > Actinomycetes > Kitasatosporales > Streptomycetaceae > Streptomyces > Streptomyces sp. NPDC055140. The sequence continues at coordinate 300,367 of NZ_JBSGTG010000010.1, forward strand.
CAGGCCTTCATCATCGACCTCGCCATCCGGGGCCGGGTGCAGGTCGCGAGCAAGAAGCTGCACGGCGTCACCCTCAACAAGTTCTCGTATCTCAACCTCGACGACGCGTACCTGGTCTGACATGCGCAGCTATCTCCTCAGGCGGCTGCCGTCCGCCCTCCTCGTCCTCCTGCTCGCCTCCTTCCTCATCTTCGCGATCCTGCGCCTGGTCCCGGGCGACCCGGCCAGTTCCCTCGCGGGACCTGACGCGAGCGCCGCGACCGTCGTCGCCATCCGCGACCGACTCGGCCTGAACGAACCGCTGTTCACGCAGTACACAAGCTGGATCGGCGACCTCGCGCGCGGTGACCTCGGGCCGTCGTACGCGATCGGCGGCGACACCGCCGACCTCATCCGCGACGGACTCGGCGCCACCGTCGAACTCACCGTGGGTGCCCTGCTGTTCGTGATCCTGCTCGGCACGGCCTTCGGGGTCCTCGGCGCCACCTCACGCCGCCGCTGGGTCCGGGCCTTGGTCCGCGTCGCCACCACCGGCGCCCTGGCCGTGCCGCCGTTCGTCACCGGCGTCCTGCTCGTCCTCGTCTTCGCCGTGACCCTCGGCGTTCTTCCGCCGGGCGGCCGCGTGCCGGTCCTGAGCGCCCCCGACCTCGGTGTGCAGTACCTCCTCCTGCCCTCGCTGTGCCTCGCTCTGCCCAGCGCCGCCGTCCTCGGGCGCTACCTCAAGGACGGCATCGAGCGCACCCTCGCCGAGGACTACGTGCGCACCGCCACCGCCGCCGGCGTCACGCCCCGCCGCCTGCTGTGGCGGCATGCCATGCCCAACGCGCTGCCGCCCGTGGTCACCCTGCTCGGCATGCAGACCGGCCACCTTCTCGGTGGCGCGGTACTCGTCGAAGCGATCTTCGCCTGGCCGGGCCTCGGGCAGCTCGCGGAAGCGGGCCTCACCCGCCGCGACTACCCCGTCGTCCAGGATCTGCTGCTGCTCCTCGTCACCGTCTTCGTCCTCGTCCAGCTGCTCACCGACGCCGTGTACGCCTGGCTCGACCCCCGGATCAGGTGGGAGTGACCGCCATGAACACCACCCCGCTCCCCGCACGCCGCCCGCCCCGCGCCCGCAGCCCGTACCTGGTCGCACTCGGCACCCTCCGGGGCCGCCTCGGCATCGCGCTCGTCGCCGTGGTCGTCCTCGCCGGACTGCTCGCACCCCTCCTGACCGGCCACGGCCCCACCGACCAGAGCGCCGACGGGCTCCGGCCGTTCGGCACACCCGGCCATCCGCTCGGCACCGACGACCTCGGTCGTGACCTGCTCAGCCGTGTCCTCTACGGCATCCGCGCCGACCTGGGCATCATCGCTGTCGCCGTGCCGCTGGGCGCCCTCGCAGGCTGTGTCCTCGCCCTGCTCGCCGCCGCGCACCCGGTCGCCGACACCGTCGTCCAGCGCGCCTTCGACCTGGTTCTCGCCTTCCCCGGGCTGATCCTCGCCCTCGCCGTCACCGCCATCCTCGGCCCGGGACGGCTCCCCGTCGTCCTGGTGATCGCGCTCGCCGAGATCCCCGTGTTCGGACGGCTGCTGCGCGGCGGGATCCTGGTACAGAGAGAGCGCGAATACGTGGTCGCCGCGCGGGTCGGCGGCACCTCACGCACCCGCGTCCTCGTCCGGCACATCCTGCCGAATGCCACCGACCCGCTCGTCGTGCAGATCGCCGTCTCGCTCACGGTCGCTGTCTTCATCGAAGGCGCCATGAGCTTTCTCGGCGTGGGCGTACGCCCTCCGGAACCCACCCTCGGCGGCGTCCTCAGCCAATCGGTGCCCTACCTCGCACAGGCCCCCGACTTCGCGGCCGGCCCCCTGATCACCGTGACCGCTCTTGTCCTCGGCCTCTCCCTGATAGCCGAGGCGCTCAACCGGGAGATACGCCGATGACGACGACCGATCTGCTCGAAGTCCGGGACCTCGGCGTCGAGTTCACCGGACCCGACGGAGATCCGCTGCGCGCGGTCCACGACGTCTCGTTCACCCTGCGCCGCGGCGAGACCCTCGCCGTCGTCGGCGAGTCCGGATCCGGCAAGTCCACCACCGCGCTCGCCCTGACCCGGATGCTGCCCGGCACCGGACGCGTCACGGGCGGGACCGTACGCCTCGACGGCCGGGACCTCGCCTCGGCCGGGCCCGACGAGCTGCGCACCGTCCGCGGCGCACGGATCGGCATGATCTTCCAGGACCCGATGACGGCCCTCAACCCGGTGCTCACGGCCGGGCAGCACCTGGACGAGGTGCTGCGCGCCCACGGAGCGGGCGACCGAAAGGCCCGCCGCGCCCGCGCGGGCGAACTCCTCGACCTGGTCGGCATCCCCGAGCCGGGCCGCCGGCTCGACGACCACCCGCACCAGTTCTCCGGCGGCCAGCGCCAGCGCATCCTCATCGCGATGGCCCTGGCCAACGAGCCCGACGTACTCATCGCCGACGAGCCGACCACCGCCCTCGACGCCACCGTCCAGGACCAGATCCTGACCCTCCTCGCCCAGCTCAACGAGGAGACCGGAACGGCACTCGTCCTGATCACGCACAACATGGGCGTGGTGGCCCGCGCCTGCGAACGCGTCCTGGTGATGTACGGCGGTACCGTCGTCGAGGACGGGCCGACCGCCGAGGTACTCACCCGGCCACGGCACCCGTACACCGCAGGGCTCCTCGCCGCGGTACCCCGGCTGTCGGCTCCGTCCGGCACCCGGCTCACGGGTATCCCCGGCAGCCCGCCCGACCTGGCGCTCCTCGGCGCCGGGTGCGCCTTCGCCGACCGGTGCGCCCTGGCCGAGGACCGCTGCGGCGTCAGCGCACCACCTCTGACCGAGGCGGCCGGAGGGGGACGCGTGGCGTGCTGGCCCGCCGCAGAGGGCTCGCGGCCGCTGCCGGGGCCCGCCCGCCCTGAGCGCATCGAACGGCCCGCCCCCGGGGCGGTGGTCCTCGAAGCCGAGAACATCAGCAAGGTCTACCGGGGGCGCGGCGGCGCAGGCGCGCGCACACGCCGCTTCACCGCGCTCGACGCGGTCTCGCTCACCCTCGCCGAGGGGGAGACACTCGGCATCGTCGGAGAGTCCGGCTCGGGGAAGTCCACGCTCGCCCGCGTCCTTGCGCACGCCCATCCGGCGGACGGCGGAACGCTGCGGCTGCGCGGCGACGACGTCACCCACCCCGCGCGCAAGGCCCTGCACGCGGTGCGGCGCGAGGTGCAGATGGTCTTCCAGGACCCGTACGCGTCCCTCAACCCCCGTATGACGGTGGGGGAGATCATCGCCGAGCCGCTCGTCGCGTTCGCCCTCGGAGACCGCGACCGGCGCCGGGACCGCGTCGCGGACCTGCTGCGCCAGGTAGGACTCGACCCCTCGGCCGCGGACCGCCACCCGCGGTCGTTCTCCGGCGGTCAGCGCCAACGTATCGGTATCGCACGGGCGTTGGCGCCCACGCCATCCGTCCTCATCTGCGACGAGCCCGTCTCCGCGCTCGATGTCTCGGTGCAGGCCCAGATCGTCAACCTGCTCTGTGACCTCCAGCGTGACCTGGGCCTCGCACTCGTCTTCATCGCCCACGACCTGGCGGTGGTCCGGCAGGTCAGCCACCGGATCGCCGTGATGCACGAGGGCCGCATCGTCGAGAGCGGCAGCGCGGACGAGGTGTGCGAGCGGCCCCGTGACCCGTACACCCGCTCCCTGCTCGCGGCAGCACCACACCCCGTGCCCGTGGGAGCGCCCGTATGACCGCCCACCGCACGACGACCTGACCGACCCGACCACCCCGCCCACGGAGACATCATGAGCACCCGCCGCGACCCCTACGACGGTTTCCCCGGACGTGTCGGGCGCACCTTCGCCGACTCGGAGCCCGCCTGGCCGCCGCGCCGCACCGCGCCGGACCGGGCCCCGAACATCGTCGTCGTACTCGTCGACGACATGGGCTACAGCGACATCGGCCCCTTCGGATCCGAGATCGGCACCCCGGTCCTCGACGAGCTGGCTGGACAGGGTGTGCGGCTGACCAACTACCACACGATGCCGCTGTGTTCGCCCGCCCGGGCCGCCCTTCTCACCGGTCTCAACCCGCACCGCGTGGGCTACGCGATGGTCGCCAACTCCGACCCGGGCTTCCCCGGGTACGGGATGGAGATCGCCGACGACATCCCCACCCTCGCCGAACTGCTGCATGACTCCGGCTATGCGACGTACGCCGTCGGGAAGTGGCACCTGGTCCGCGACTCGGCGTCCAACGCCGCCGACGACCGAGGCAACTGGCCGCTCCAGAAGGGCTTCGACCGGTACTACGGTGTCCTCGAAGGGCTCACCAGCCTCTTCCACCCGCATCAACTGGTGTGCGACAACAGTCCTCTCGACATCGACGAGCTGCCCGAGGGCTACTACTACACCGACGACATCACCGACCGTGCCATCTCCATGGTGAAGTCGCTGCGGGCTCACGACCCGGACAAGCCGTTCTTCCTCTACCTCGCGCACAACGCGGTCCACGGCCCGCTCCAGGCCAAGGAGGAGGACATCGCCCGCCACCGCGGGCACTACGACGACGGCTGGGACGCGCTGCGCGACCGTCGGTTCGCCGCTCAGCTCGCAGCCGGTCTCTTCCCGCCCGGCACCGAACTGCCCGAGCGCAACAGCGAGGCCGGACTCGACGTACCCGCCTGGGACTCGCTCACGCCGGACCAACAGCGGCTGTACGCACGCTACATGGAGGTCTACGCGGCGATGGTCGACAACATCGACCAGAACCTCGGCCGCCTCACCGACACCCTCGACGCGCTCGGCGAACTCGACAACACCATCATCGTGTTCACCTCGGACAACGGCGGCACCGGCGAGGGCGGCCTCGAAGGCACCCGCTCGTACTTCAGCCGCTTCGTCCACCACCCCCAGCTCCCCACCGACTGGACCCCGGACGTCGACCGCGACCCCGAACTCATCGGCGGTCCCCGCAGCCTCGTCCACTACCCACGCGGCTGGGGCATGGCCTCCAACACCCCCTTTCGCCTCTACAAGGGACACACCTACGCGGGCGGTGTCCGCGTGCCCTTCGTGCTGTCCTGGCCCGAGGGGATCCGTGACGGCCGGCTCACCCAGGGCGTGCGACCGCAGTACCAGTACGTCACCGACATCGCCCCCACCCTCCTCGCACTCGCCGGGATCGCCCGCCCGGAGAGACGCGCCGGGGTGCCGCTCCAGGAACTGGACGGCGTCAGCTTCACCCCCGTACTGGCCGACCCCGCCCATGCCTCCACCCACGCCGAGCAGTACTGCGAGATGACCGGCAACCGCAGCTACTACCGCGACGGCCACAAGCTCGTCACCCTGCACCGCCCCGGCTCGCCCTACGACGACTCCGAGTGGGCCCTCTACGACATCCGCGCCGATCCCACCGAGATCCACGACCTCGCCGCCCGGCACCCGGAACTGGTGAAGGAACTGTCGGCCGCATGGGAGAGCGCGGCCTGGCGCAACGGAGTCTTCCCGCTGCCCGACGGAAGCGGCGCGCTCGCCCGCCGCAACCCGGCCGAGGAGCGCCTTGCCCGTCCTCTCACCCTGCTGCCCGGTACCCCCGAACTCGAGCGCTACCGCTCCTCACGGCTCATCTCGTTCCGGTCCTTCGACATCGCGGTGGCCGTGGACGCGCCGGGCGAGGGCGTCCTCGTCTCGCACGGGGACCAGGGCGGCGGCTACGTCCTCTACGCGGAGGACGGCCGGCTGCACTTCGCGTACAACGAGTACGGCGTGCTGCACGAGACCGACGCGGGGCCGGTGCCGGAGGGGCCGCACGAGATCACCGTCGCCGCGACCGCCGAGAAGGGTCTGCGCTGGCGGTTCTCGGTCGCCGTCGACGGTGTGGAGCGCACCGCGCCGGACAGCGTGCACCAGCTCATCGGCATGGCGCCGTTCCAGGGCATCAGCGTCGGCGTCGACCGCAAGTCGCCGGTGTCCTGGCCGGTGCACGAGCGCCATGGCAGCTTTCGCCACACGGGGCGACTCAGGTCCGTGACCTACCTCCCGGGAGCGGCCGCGCCCGACTCCCCGGCGGCCGTGGCCGCCGCCCTTCGTGAGGCGGCGGCGGCCTTCGAGTGACGTCCCGACGGTCCTCAGGCCGGACGCAGCCACACCGTCGCCAGTGGCGGCACCGTCAGACGGAGTGAGACGGGCCGGCCGTGGCTCGGTTCCGGGCCCGGCTTGAGGACACCGGAGTTGACGTTGTCGCCGCCGCCGTACCGCGCCGCGTCCGTGTTCAGGACCTCGGACCAGCCGGGGACCGAGTCGGGCACGCCGAGCCGGTAGTCCTCGCGGACCGCCGGGGAGAAGTTGCACACGGCCAGCAGAGGAGTGCCGTCCGCCGCGAACCGCAGGAACGCGAGGACGTTGTCGTCGGCCGCGTCCGCCGTGATCCACGAGAACCCGGCGGGCGTGGTGTCTCGTTCCCAGAGGGCAGGAGCGGCCGCGTACTCGTGGTTGAGGTCACGCACCAGGTCGAGGACTCCACGGTGGTCCGCCTCGGCGACGTAGGCCGGGTCGAGGAGCCACCATTCCGGGCCGTGCGCCTCCGACCACTCGGCTCCCTGGGCGAACTCCTGCCCCATGAACAGGAGTTGCTTGCCGGGGTGGGCCCACATGAAGCCCAGGTACGCGCGGTGGTCGGCGCGCCGCTGCCACCAGTCGCCGGGCATCTTCGACACGAGGGCGCGCTTGCCGTGCACCACTTCGTCGTGCGAGAGGGGAAGGAGGTAGTTCTCGCTGTAGGCGTACACCATCGAGAACGTCAGCTCGTTGTGGTGGTACTTGCGGTGCACGGGCTCGTGCACGATGTACGCGAGCGAGTCATGGCTCCACCCCATGTTCCACTTCAGACCGAAGCCGAGGCCTCCGAAACCGTCGGGGCCGATGTGGTGGGTCTGCCGCGTGACGCCGTCCCACGCGGTCGACTCCTCGGCGATGGTGACGACACCCGGGCAGCGCCGGTACACCGTCGCGTTCATCTCCTGGAGGAAGGCCACGGCGTCGAGGTTCTCGCGGCCGCCGTGCTCGTTCGGCGACCACTGGCCTTCCTCGCGCGAGTAGTCCAGGTAGAGCATGGAGGCCACGGCGTCGACCCGCAGGCCGTCGATGTGGAACTCCTCGCACCAGTACACGGCGTTGGCCACCAGGAAGTTGCGGACCTCCTTGCGGCCGTAGTCGAACTCGAGGGTGCCCCAGTCGGGGTGCTCGGCGCGGCGCGGGTCCTGCGGCTCGTACAGGGCGGTGCCGTCGAAGCCCGCCAGCGCCCAGTCGTCCTTCGGGAAGTGGGCCGGCACCCAGTCCACGATCACGCCGATCCCCGCCTGGTGCAGGGTGTCGACGAGGTGGCGGAAGTCGTCGGGGGAACCCATGCGGGACGTCGGGGCGTAGAAGCCGGTGACCTGGTAGCCCCACGACCCGCCGAAGGGATGCTCCGCCACCGGCATGAACTCGACGTGGGTGAAGCCCAGATCGCTCACATAGGAGGCGAGCTGGTCGGCGAGCTGGCGATAGTTCAGTCCCGGGCGCCACGACGGCAGATGCACCTCGTACACCGAGAAGGGCGCCTCGTGCACCGGCCGCTGCCCACGCCGCTCCATCCACGCCGCGTCCCCCCACGCGTGGGACGACTCCGTCACGACGGACGCGGTCGCGGGCGGCACCTCGGTGCGCCGGGCCAGCGGGTCCGCGCGCACGGTGTGCGAACCGTCGGGGCGGGCGATGTCGAATTTGTACAGCGTTCCCTCGCCGATGCCCGGCAGGAACAGCTCCCACACGCCCGACGAACCGAGCGACCGCATCGGGAACGCGGTGCCGTCCCAGGCGCAGAAGTCACCGCAGACGCGCACGCCCCGGGCGTTGGGCGCCCACACCGTGAACCGGGTGCCCGCGACCCCTTCGTGCGTCATCGGCTGGGCGCCGAGAGCGGTCCACAGCTCCTCGTGCCGCCCCTCGCCGATCAGATGCAGGTCGAACTCCCCGAGCGCGGGCAGGAACCGATAGGGGTCCTCGACCTCCCTCTCGTCCCCGTCGTACGTCACGAGCAGCGTGTACGCGGGAATCGCGTCGAGCGGCAGCACCGCGGTGAACAGACCGTCACCCTCGTCGCGCAGCTCCACGCGCCGGCCCTCGACCGACACGGCGACGGCCTGGGCGTACGGCCGCAGCACCCGGAACGCGACACCGCCGTCCACCGGGTGCGCGCCCAGCAGGGAGTGCGGGTCGTGATGCTCACCCCACAGGAGACGTCCGCGGTCCGCCCCGTCCAGCGCGGGGGCGGGCAGAACGGTGAGGCGACCGGGGCGGGACTTGCCGGGCAGGCCGGCAGTCTTGGGGGCGGGAGTCTTGCGAGCTGCCACGGTTTTGTCTCCTCGGGGCGGGATGGGGATTCGGCAGGCGGACGGCGGGGTTGCCGCCGCCTGGTTCAGCGGGGTTCGGCGAGGCGGCTGATCGCCGCCATCGGCACGGGCAGCCAGTCGGGCCGGTGCCGTGCCTCGTACAGCACTTCGTAAAGGGCCCGGTCCGTCTCGTACGCGCGGAGCAGGTCGGGTTCTTCCCGCGGGTCCGACTTCGATTCGGCCGCGTAGCCGGCGCAGTAGGCGTCCCGGCAGCGCAGCGACCACTCCGGCCGCCAGGGCAGGCGGGTGCGGGCGGCGTAGTCGAAGGAGCGGAGCATGCCCGCGACATCGCGTACGGGGGACTGCGCGTGGCGGCGTTCGGCGAGCGGGCGGGCGGGCTCGCCCTCGAAGTCGATGACGAACCACTGCCGCCCCGACCACAGCACCTGCCCCAGATGGAGGTCGCCGTGGATGCGCTGCGCGGGCCGCGCCGAGTCGACGAGTGCGAACGCGTCGAACGCGGACCGCAGCCCCGCCACGTGCGGGAGCAGGGCGGGCACGGAGCGGGCCGTGGAGTCGAGGCGCTCGGTCATCGCCGCGGCGAGGCGCCGGTTGCGGTGGGGCTCAGGTGCGGCGACGGGGAAAGCCGCCGTCAGCGCGAGATGGACCTCGGCGGTCGCCCGTCCCAGTTCGTACGCCTCGTCGGTGAAGTCCCTGCCGGAGGAGAGCGACCGGAGCGCGAGGGTCCAGCCGTCGTCCGCGTCGGGCAGGAACGGCTGGAGGACGCCGAGTGTCGCCTGCTGCGGCTGCGAGGTGCGGAACCAGGCGATGGTTCCCGGCACGCGGGTGCAGCCCTGCCGGGCGAGCGCCTGCGGCACCTCCAGATCCGGGTTGACGCCGGCCTGCACACGCCTGAAGACCTTCAGGATGTACGAATCCCCGTACACCAGCGACGTGTTGGACTGCTCGGCGTCGAGCACGCGTGGCGTGAGCCCGGCGGGCACGGTGACCTGCGGGTCGCGTTCGAAGCGAAGGGGGCCCGCCGCGCCCGGGTGGCGCAGCCGCTCGAGGAGCAGCCCGGCCGAGCGGGGCTCCTGGAGGGCGTCGTACACCATGAGGCCGGTCAGCGGGCCCTCGGTCGCGCGGCCGATGAAGGCGGGTGCGAGAGCGGGCGGCAGCATCTCCCGTACGCCGAGCAGGAGTTGGTAGAGATTGTCGGCCGGGGGCGTGCCCGAGCCGGAGCGGGTCGCCTGCTCGGCGTGCTCGGCGCGCACCAGCAGGTGCAGGCAGCCCGGGTGCAGCTCGGTCATCGAGGCCAGGGTCAGCCCGGTGACGGGCCGGCCCTTGCCGGCGAACCAGCGCTGCCGCGGCAGCCATTCGTGGAGCAGACCGGCGAGTGAGTTCAGCAGCAGAGAGGGGCTGACGCCGGTCGGACTCTGCAGTGCGGCCTTGGGCATGGCGACGACTCCTTTCGAGGGCGGACAGACGGTCCCAGGGGCGTGGGGCCGCCGGTCACCACGTGGTGCTGACGGCTTCCTTGCGGAGCCGGAACCAGTAGAAGCCGTGGCCCGCGAGGGTCAGCAGGTACGGGAGTCGGCCGATGGCGGGGAAGCGGACGCCACCGATCAGCTCGACCGGGTGGCGGCCGTCGAAGGCCTGGAGGTCGAGTTCGGTGGGCTGGGCGAAGCGCGAGAAGTTGTGCACGCACAGGACGAGGTCGTCCCCTTCTTCCCCTGATCGGGGGG
>NZ_JBSGTG010000011.1:0-8238 GCF_053607285.1 Streptomyces sp. NPDC055140
AAGGAGCGGACGAGGACCTCGTAGAAGACGGCACGTTTGAACCAGTCGGGATCCCGGTCCTTTGCGGGTGTGTCCTCGAAGGTGTCCGGGACGGGTTCATTGACGGTCATGGTGTGGGTGACCCTCCGATCAACGGTGAGGACGGTCGCAGGACGGTGAGGATGTGCGCGGGCGCGCGGCCCGGCTCGAGGCGCACGTAGTTGGCCCTGCCCCAGTGGTAGGTCTCACCGGTGAGCTCGTCGCGCACCGGCGCGGACTCGTGCCAGCCGAGTCCCAGTTGCGGCATGTCCAACGACACCGTCGCCTCCTGGGTGTGGTGGGGGTCGAGGTTGGCGACCACCAGAACCGTGTTCGAACCGTGTGCGCCTGCGACCGACTTGGAGTACGCGATCACCGTGTCCTGGTCGGTGTGGTGGAAGTGCACGTCACGCAGCCGGCGCAGGGCGGGGCTGCGGCGCCTGATGTCGTTGAGACGGGTGATGAGGGGCGCGATCGAACGCCCCTCGTGCTCGGCCGACTCCCAGTCGCGCGGCCGCAGTTCGTACTTCTCCGAATGGAGATACTCCTCGCTACCGGGGCGTAGCGGGGCGTTTTCGCACAGTTCGTAGCCGCTGTAGACGCCCCACGTCGGCGAGAGCGTGGCGGCCAGGATCGCCCGCACCTCGAACGCGGGGCGCCCGCCGTTCTGGAGGTAGGCGTGCAGGATGTCCGGGGTGTTCACGAAGAAGTTGGGGCGCATGTACGCGGCCGTGTCCTTCGCCAACTCCGTGGCGTACTCAGTGAGTTCCTGCTTCGAGTTGCGCCAGGTGAAGTAGGTGTACGACTGCTGGAAGCCGGCCTGCGCGAGGGCGCGCATCATCGCGGGGCGCGTGAACGCCTCGGCCAGGAAGATCACGTCGGGGTCGGTGCGGTTGATCCCTCCGATGACCTGTTCCCAGAAGACGACGGGCTTGGTGTGCGGGTTGTCGACGCGGAAGATGTGCACGCCGTGGTCCATCCAGAAGCGCAGGACGCGGGTCGTCTCGGCGACCAGCCCGGGCATGTCCTGGTCGAAGGCGATCGGGTAGATGTCCTGGTACTTCTTCGGCGGGTTCTCCGCGTACGCGATGGTGCCGTCCGGCCGGTGGTGGAACCACTCGGGGTGCTTCTCCACCCATGGGTGGTCGGGCGAACACTGGAGCGCGAAGTCGAGGGCGATCTCCAGGCCCAGGTCCGCGGCCCGGCTCACGAACGCGTCGAAGTCGTCGAGCGTGCCGAGATCCGGGTGGATCGCGTCGTGACCGCCCTCCGGGGAGCCGATCGCCCAGGGGACACCCACGTCGTGCGGCCCCGGGGAGAGTGAGTTGTCTGGACCCTTGCGGTACGTGGTGCCGATGGGGTGGACCGGCGGCAGATAGAGGACGTCGAAGCCCATCGCGGCGATGGCCGGGAGGCGTTTCGCCGCGGTGTGGAACGTGCCGGAGACCGGCGGTTCCCCCTCGCGCACGACCGCGCCCTCCGAGCGCGGGAAGAACTCGTACCAGGCTCCGTACAGCGCACGCTCGCGCTCCACGAGGAGCGGCAGCGGGTCGGAGCTGGTGACCAGCTCGCGCAACGGGTGGCGGGCGAGGACCTCGTCGACCTTCGGGGTGAGCGCGGCGGCCAGGCGGGCCGCGGCGGGGCGCGCGGTGTCCCGGAGCGCGGCGGCGGCGCGCAGCACGGTCTCGCGCTGCCCCTTGCGCTGCGGCACGCCCTCGGCGGCGCGCTCGTGCAGCAACGCGCCGTCTTCCAGGACGAGTTCGGTGTCGATGCCTGCCGGGACCTTGATCTGCGCGTGGCGGCGCCAGGTGGTGACGGGGTCGCCCCACGCCTCGACGGTGTAGGTCCAGCGGCCCTCCGACGTGGGCGTGACCTGCGCGCCCCAGCGGTCGGTGCCGGGGGCCAGCTCGCGCATCGGGGTCCATGGGCCCGTGCGGCCGCGCGGCGAGCGGAGCACCACGTTCGCGGCGACCGCGTCGTGGCCCTCGCGGAAGACCGTCGCGCTGACCTGGAAGGACTCGCCTGCCACCGCCTTGGCGGGCCTGCGGCCGTGGTCCACGAGGGGCTGGACATCCAGGACGGGTATCCGCCCGAGCGGGGTGGCCGCGGTGGCGGCCGGTGGGCGCCGCCGGCCCGGTGGTTTCTGCGATTTCGCGCTTCTGGCCGACTGCTTCGCCGGGTCCGTGTGCGGCTTCGGCGAGGGACTCTGTGCGGGCATGACCGCTCCTGACCGCGGGGGGTTCGGCTTGCGGAAACGGGGGTGAAGAAGAGGGTCGCGCAGTGTGTACCGGGGGAGCCTTCCACGGTCGCAGGGCGGGCAATCCGGTGCTTTGTTAACTACTCGCGCGTAAGCACACAGACAAGTCCGGCCCCGCCGCGAACGACGGGACCGGATCATGAACTCACCCTTCGGTTACGGGTTTTTGACCTGGAGCAGTTTGTTCGGCGAGCCGGGCAGCGCGTCGGTGATCCGGCCCGCCGCCGCGTGTTTCGTCAGCGCCCGGCTCACCTCGGCCGGGGTGGCCGAGGGGTGGTCGGACAGGTACAGCGCGGCGGCGCCCGCCGCGTGCGGCGACGCCATCGACGTACCGGAGAAGGTCGCCTTCCCCGTGTCGCTCGTGTCGGACGCCGAGGTGATGTCGACGCCGGGGGCGAACAGATCGAGCCCGGTGCCCCAGTTCGAGAAATCGGCGCGCCGGTCCGTGCGGTCGGTCGCGCCGACCGTGATGGCCTCCTTCACGCGGGCCGGTGAGTAGAGGCTCGCCGGGAGTCCGCCGTTGCCGGCCGCGACCGTGTACGTGACCCCGGAGGCGATGGAGCCCCGCACCGCCGCGTCCAGCTGGGCGTTGGCGTAGCCGCCGAGGCTCAGATTGGCCACGGCCGGTTTGCGCGCGTGCTTCGTCACCCAGTCGATGCCCGCGATGACCTGGGCGGTCGTCCCGGATCCCGCGTCGTCGAGCACGCGCACGGCGACCACGTCCGCCTTCTTCGCGACGCCGTACCCCGACCCGGCGACGGTTCCCGCCACATGGGTGCCGTGGCCGTTGCCGTCCTGCGCGGTGGCGTCGCCGTCGACGAAGTCCCAGCCGTAGTGCGCCCGGCCGCCGAAGTCCCGGTGCGAGATCCGGATGCCGGTGTCGATGACGTACGCCGTCACGCCCGAGCCGGCCGACTCGGGCCAGGCGTAGGAGTTGTCGAGCGGCAGATCGCCCTGGTCGATGCGGTCCAGCCCCCAGGACGGCGGTTTCATCCGGGTGTGGTCGAGCGAGACCCGTGAGTCCTGGACGACCGCGGCGACCGACGGATCGGCCGCGAGCCTTCTGGCCTGCGTCTCGCCCGCGCGCACCGCGTACCCGTTCAGCGCCGTGCTGTAGGTGTGGCGTATTTTCGCCCCGTACTTCTCGGCGAGGCCCTTGCCCGTGTCGGACGGTGCCTTCGTTCCCCCCTTGAGCGTCACGATGTAACTGCCTGCGACGGCGCCAGGCTCACCGGCGCCGAGTATGCGCCCCAGCGGGGGCGCGGCATGCGCGGGCAGTGTGACGGCCGAGAGCACCGCCGCCGTGGTCGCGGCGGTGAGCGCGCCCGCCCAGCGCAGACGCCTCTTGCGCGTCAGTGTCATGTCGCGAGTTCCCCTCCTCGACTCGGCGCGCGAGGACCGGAGTTGCACGGCCGCCGGCCCTGACGGCCGGGAATCCGCGCACACCGTTTGGCAGCCTCTCGTGCGGCGTCAGGCCCTACAAGACCGCATGAGGGGGCGGAATCGGCCATATCGCCCGTGGGGGACCGCTGGCGATCGCGGTGAAGGTTGCGGCGAAAACCGGACTTCCGCATCACCCGGGGGACGCGGACCCGTCGGCGGTCCCGGAGGCGCTGCGCGAGACGGTCGGCGTGTGCCTGCGGGTGGCGCCGGGGGAGCGGCCCGGCGCGGCGGAGCTCGCGCGGCGGCTCGACCCGGGTTCCGCCGATGCCAGGAAGGACGGCTCCGCGCCGCCTCCGCGCCCGCCGCGACCTGCTTCGCCCTCCTGCGCCACACGTCGTCCGTCCTGTGCGGGGACCTCGAACACCCGGGCGTACGGGAACTCGACGGCCGCACCCTCGTCACCCGGCGCACCGTCGCGGCCGACGTGCGGCCCACGCTGAACGGACCCGTCGTCGGCGCGGACGGCGTGCTAGTCGTGCCGGCCGGCAAGGAGGACGCGTCGGACCCCGTCGACCATTTCCTCACGGCATACGACTGGCGGCACCGGCCGGCGCCTGTGGCACTACGGCGCGCCCCGGGAGACCGCCGGCCTCGCCCTCGCGGGCAAACGGGTGCTGTCCTTCGGCGCGTACGCCCTCGAAGGGCGGAACACCTCGGGCGACGTCAACACGCTCCGCAGGAGGGACACCCCGCCACAGGGTCGGGCACCGGTGCAGCGGCCGTACACCTGGGCCAACCCCTATATCCGGGCGGCGCGTTGTTCGCCGACACCGACGAGGCCAAGGTCGTCTCCGGCTACGCCCCGTGACCCCGCTCCGGCCGCCGCCGACCCCCTCGTACCGCTGAGAACCGCGTGACACGGGGGCCTTTGCGACTCCGTGCGCCGTGGTAGCCGGAGCCCGGTGGCCGTACCGTCGGAGGTGACAGCCGGGGGCCGCGCGACGGAGCGCGTCCTCCTCGCACGTGTGCGCGTATGCCCGCCGCGTCCCCCTACAGAGGTGAGAACGTGAAGGCCATCCGTCGATTCACCGTTCGTCCCGTCCTGCCCGAGCCCCTCGCCCCCCTCCACGAGCTGGCCCGTAACCTGCGCTGGTCCTGGCACACCGGGACGCGCGACCTCTTCCAGGCCGTGGACCCCGGGCGCTGGGCCGCGTCCGACGGGGACCCGGTGCGGCTCCTCGGCGCCGTTCCGCACGCGCGGCTCGCCGAACTCGCCACCGACGAGGGGTTCCTGCGCCTGCTCGGCGAGGCCGCGGACGACCTCAGGTCCTATGTGGAGGGCGACCGCTGGTACCAGCAGCAGAACGGTGGCCTGCCCGCCGCCGTCGGATACTTCTCGCCCGAGTTCGGCATCACCGCCGCCCTGCCGCAGTACTCCGGCGGCCTCGGCATCCTCGCCGGCGACCACCTCAAGGCGGCCAGCGACCTCGGGGTGCCGCTGATCGGCGTAGGACTCCTCTACCGGCACGGCTACTTCCGGCAGTCCCTGTCCAGGGACGGCTGGCAGCAGGAGCACTATCCCGTCCTCGACCCGCACGAACTGCCGCTGACCCCGCTGCGCGAACCGGACGGCACCGACTGCCGTGTCGCGCTCGCCCTGCCCGGCGGCGGCCGGCTGTTCGCCCGCGTCTGGCAGGCGCAGGTCGGCCGCGTGCCCCTGCTTCTCCTCGACTCGGACGTCGAGGAGAACGGCCCCGGCGAACGCGATGTCACCGACCGGCTCTACGGCGGTGGCAGCGAGCACCGGCTCCTCCAGGAAATGCTGCTCGGCATCGGCGGGGTGCGGGCCGTGCGCGCGTACTGCCGCCTCACCGGCCACCCCGAGCCCGAGGTGTTCCACACGAACGAGGGACACGCCGGATTCCTCGGGGTCGAGCGGATCCACGAGCTCGCCGGACGCGGTGTGGACTTCGACGCCGCCATCGAAGCCGTACGCGCCGGGACCGTCTTCACCACGCACACCCCCGTCCCGGCCGGTATCGACCGCTTCGACCGGGAACTCGTCGCCCGCCGCTTCGGGCCCGGCGCCGAACTCCCCGGCATCGACGCCGCACGCATCCTCGGCCTCGGCACGGAGACGTACGCGGGCGGCGACCCGAACGTCTTCAATATGGCCGTGATGGGCCTGCGTCTCGCCCAGCGCGCCAACGGCGTCTCCACCCTGCACGGCAGGGTCAGCCGCGAGATGTTCTCGGGCCTGTGGCCGGGCTTCGACCCGGAGGAGGTCCCCATCACCTCCGTCACCAACGGCGTGCACGCTCCCACCTGGGTGGCTCCCGAGGTCCTGCGGCTCGGCACCCGCCACCTCGGTGAGCAGCGCACCCTGGACGCCCTGGCCGTCGGCGGCTCCGACCGCTGGGACGCCGTCGCCGACATCGCCGACCGGGACATCTGGGAGCTGCGCCGCGAGCTGCGCGGCCGCCTCGTGGACGAGGTCCGCGAGCGCCTCGCCGCGTCCTGGCGCCAGCGCGGCGCGGGCGCGGCGGAACTCGGCTGGATCGACGGGGTGCTCGACCCCGACGTCCTCACCATCGGCTTCGCCCGCCGCGTCCCCTCCTACAAGCGGCTCACCCTGATGCTGCGCGACCCGGACCGCCTGAAGCGCCTCCTCCTCGACCCGGACCGGCCCGTCCAGATCGTCGTCGCGGGCAAGGCGCACCCGGCCGACGACGGCGGCAAGCGCCTCGTGCAGGAGCTGGTGCGCTTCACCGACGACCCGCGGGTGCGCCACCGCATCGTGTTCCTGCCGGACTACGGCATGGCCATGGCGCAGAAGCTCTACCCCGGCTGCGACATCTGGCTCAACAATCCGCTGCGTCCCCTGGAGGCCTGCGGGACGTCCGGTATGAAGGCCGCCCTGAACGGCTGCCTCAACCTCTCCGTCCTCGACGGCTGGTGGGACGAGTGGTTCACGCCCGACTTCGGCTGGGCGATCCCCACCGCCGACGGCACCGCGACCGACGAGCAACGGCGCGACGACCTGGAGGCCGCGGCCCTTTACGACCTGGTCGAGCGCAGGGTCGCGCCCCGCTTCTACGAGCGCGGCCCCGAAGGGCTGCCCGACCGCTGGATCGAGATGGTCCGCCGCACCCTCACCCATCTGGGCCCCAAGGTCCTCGCCGGGCGCATGGTCCGCGAGTACGTCGAGAAGCTGTATGCCCCCGCGGCCCGCTCCGGCCGGGCCCTCACCCCCGACGCGGCGCGCGAACTCGCCCGGTGGAAGTCCAAGGTCCGCGCGTCCTGGCCACGGGTGGCCGTCGACCATGTGGAGGCGTCGACGGCCACGGCCGAGCTCGGCGCGACGCTGGTGCTGCGCGTGCGGGTGGCGCTCGACGAGCTGGGACCCGAGGACGTCGAGGTCCAGGCGGTGGCCGGCCGCGTCGACTCCGACGATCGCATCACCGACGTGACCACGGTGGCCCTGAAACCGGCCGGCGGCCCGGATCTGGACGGCCGCTGGGCGTACGAGGGCCCGCTCTCCCTCGACCGCACGGGCCCCTACGGCTACACGGTCCGTATCCTGCCCGCCCACCGGCTGCTCGCCTCACCGGCGGAGACGGGCCTGGTGACCGTCCCCTCGGAGGCGATCGCGGAGGCCGCGGGGGTCCTCATGCGCTGAGGACGCACTGAGGACGCACCGAGGATGCGCCGAGGGGCGGACGGATGGTCGGCGGCGTCGCGGGTCTCGGCGAAGATGGACCCATGACCGAGATCCAGACGCCCCGCCTCCTGCTCCGCCGCTGGTCCGACGACGACCTCGTACCCCTCTCCGAGATCCAGGCGGACTCGGAGGTCATGCGCTGGGTCGGCGACGGCGGGCCGCGCGACCTGGAGCGGACGGCCGAGGACATCGAGCGCTGGGAGGAGGAGTGGGACGAGGAGGGCTTCGGCCCGTTCGCCGTCGAACTCCTCGCCTCCGGCGAGCTGGCCGGCGTCGTCGGCCTCTCGGTGTCCGAACTCCAGCCCGACATCGAGATCAACTGGTGGCTCGGCCGCCAGTTCTGGGGCCAGGGCTACGCCTCCGAGGCCGCCCAGGCCACCTTGGAGTTCGCCCTCCAGGACCGCGGCGTCGACCGGGTCGTCGCCCTGATCCGGCCGGGCGACACGGGGTCGGAGAACATCGCCCGCAAGTTGGGCATGACGGAGGGACACGAGCTCGCGCACCCGAAGCACGGTTACCCGCTCCAGGTGCACGAGATCGACCTCACGGAGTACGAGAGCTGATCCACGCACGGGCAACTCGCATGTACAGAAGGTAAGTTGGCCTGACGTCCAGGTCGACGGCAACGCCTGGTTGAAGCAGTCGCCGACCGGACTCATCATGATGCTGCTTCCGGTCCTTGTCGCCGTGTGCTGGGCGGCGATGATCGGCGTACTGATCGTGAACTGAGAAGTGGGGGGGGGCCCCCCGGCGCCCCCCCCCCACAACCGGGGGTGGGGGGGGGCATGTGGGTGGGGCCGGCCCCCCCCCCGGCGGCCGCCCGGGGGGGATAAAAAAAAGACGCAGCCGGCCGAAGGGG